>JADMJS010000049.1 GCA_018780435.1 Myxococcales bacterium | reverse complement strand
ACGTGACGCTCCCGGCGGGCGTCTACTACGTCGTCCTGGACAGCTTCGTGTCGGGTGGCGTCCCGAAGGCGGGGGAGTACATAGTGACGCTCGACGCACTCCCGTGAGTGGGCCGACCGGCGCTCTCGACAGCTCAGGCTCGGGCGTGTGTGCTCACGGCAAGGTCTTCGGGGTCAGTGTGACCGTTGGCGCTAAGCCCGGCGTTGGCGCATCAGTCCACGGAGCAGGCGTCGCCCGACGCGACGTCGCAGCCATCGGAGGCGCCACTCGTCAAAATGGGCTGGCACTTGTTGGTCCACCACTTATCGGATGAGTCGTGCCCCAAACCGCCGGTATCGCACTCCTCAACGTTGATTTCGCAGTACTTTCCAGACCCGCAGTCAGCATCCTCACTGCACTCGCTGGTCTCTCTTGTTTCGGGCGCAGGGCAATCGCCGTCGTCGAAGATCTTGCAGGATCCCAGTAGGCCAACGAGCACGATTCGGGCCGCGGTGCGAGCAACCCACCCAGCCCCAGCAATGACTGTTGTCACTAAAGCCCCCCGCTCTTCATTCAGAGTTTGCCTACACGCTGCACAAGAGGGGTTCTACCATCCCGCTGGAACCCCCACAACGGCGTGGTGAGCCACGTGCGCGGACTCGTCACTCGGTGCAGAGGACTCGTGACCCAGGACGCTACGCCGCGGTTCGTTCGGGTGACGTTCCCGGACCCTCAGGCGCCGGGCGCGAGCGCGTCGGGGATGGCTCCAGACGCGATGGCCATGGACCAATTCATGAGCGTCGCCAGGTCGGCGCAGGACGAGATCGCGGCATCGGCATGGACTGACAGCGGCAGCCCTTGGCCCGCGATGGCTCGCCTCAGGGTGGCTCGTGCCGTCTCGAGTAGGCGACGCGTCGCGTGTTCATCGCCCTCCAGTCTTCCTTCCTCTCGTGCTTCGTCGCGGATGCGATCGAGGCTCTCGATGCCGCGGCGCTCGAGGAGGTTCTGGAAGGTGACGTCGTGGGCGACGTCGCGGTCCCATAGCGCCTCGACGGGGATTGGATTCTTGAGGATCCCGGGCGCCGAGAGCAGCTCTCCCACGCCTGCCCGTACCATTGACTTGCCTGGCCGATGGACCTCGACGTGCCGCGGTGGCTGCAGTCGCACCACCCAGATGACTTGCGTCCCCGCTTCGAGGAACTCGGCGATCTTCGCTTGGAGATCGTTCTCGTCTTGACCTCGGTCCGCGATCTCCACTGCCAACGGGGGCACGCTTGAGATCCAGCCCGGTCTGTCGGGTACTCCTACGGCGACATCAGGGGACCGAAGAGTCCTGGCCCCGAACGTAAAGCCCGGGTCTACTCCGGTCGACCTGACGGCTGGATCGGAGTCGATGACTTGGCCGACCAGGACTGCGCCTCGGGCGCCTGAGCCGCCGGTCGGCGCGCACCAGATGGGGTTGCCGTTCGACAGCTCCTACCGGTCGCCGGGGGATAGGTGTTCTACCCGAAAGGGGCCAGGAGGCCGGGCATAGGCGCGGTCTGAGCTCACGAGGTGAGCGTAGTGCCCGCGCTGGTGAACTTCAAGGCGCGCTACTCCTGGACCACGACCTTCAGCCGGCCCTGCTTCGGGGCCGTGACCGGGCTCTGCTTCACGAGCGCGTCTTGCAGGACCTGCCTGAGGGAGAGGCCGGTGTCGGTCACCGTGAGGCCCTTGAAGCGTTCGCCGCCCGAACCACCCGAGGTGAGGTAGTTCGACGTGGCGACGCGGTAGGTACGGTCTCGCTCGAGAGGGCGCCCGTCGATGGCGACGGAGACGGCGAAGACCTCGTTCTTCGCGTTCAGCGTCACCGTGGCTGCGAGACCGGAGAACTGCATGCGCGCGCGGCCGTCGCGGAGGCTCTCAGCGACGAAGGCTTCGAGCGCGACGCCCGGCATGTCGACCACCGTGAGCGTGTTCTCGAAGGGCATGACCCGGTAG
>JADMJS010000493.1 GCA_018780435.1 Myxococcales bacterium | reverse complement strand
CTTGTCGTCGTCGTCGTCCTCGTCGTCTTCGGGCTTGCCACCCTTGTCCTCGGGCTTGCCACCCTTGTCCTCGGGCTTGCCCGCCTCGTCGTTGCCGACTTTCGCTTTCGTCTGGAAGGACAGAGTCAAGGGAGCCTCGAGAGTGGCTCCGTCGCTGGACTCGATGTCCGCGCCAACCCTGATGACGTAGGTGGCGCCCGGGGCGAGCTCCTCGCTGGGCTCGAACCGAATCTTCTTGTGGTCCACCGACAGCTCTCCCGCCACCGGGGCGCCACTCTGGTCGACGAGAGAGAAGCTGCTATCTCCCACGAAGACCGACGCGTCTTCGACCTCCTGGTCGAACTTGATCTGCAGCTTCACCTTGGTGGACACGTCGTTGGCGCCGTTCAGCGGCTCGATACTCTTGACGTGGAACGCCGCGAGGGGCGCCCCAGCAGCCGGCTCAGCGCCGATCACGAAGTCGGACGTCCACTCTCCGGCCACGGGGCGTCCGTCGAGCGACGTGACGTCCTCCGTGACGACCACGGTGTAGGTGGCGCCGTCCTCGTACTCCGTAGTCGGCTCGAGCGAGACACGCACGCCGTCGGACGACAGACTGGGCTCCGCGGAGACCACCACGCCTTCGGCGTTCATGACGAACGTGGTGGTCGACGTGATGGAGGCCGAATCCAGTGGGGCTGTGAACGCGATGTCCACGGCGTCATCGACCTCCACACCCGCCTGTCCCGCAGACGGAGTAACGGATGCGATCGTCAGAGGCGCGGCCGGTGCGTCCGGCATCGCGACGCTGTCGAGGGCATCGGGGACACCGTCTTCGTCGTCGTCGCCGTCGACGAGGTCGACCGAGCCGTCGCCGTCGCTGTCGACTTGAGCCGTCGGGTTGTTCTCAGGCACCGCTTGACCGCCTTCGATCACGATGTCTCCGAGCTCGATCGTGTCCGTGGGGGCCTGCACCGGAGCTTCGGTCGGCTCCGGAGCGACCTCGGCCTCCGTGGCGGGCGGCGGTGCCGGCTCGGAAGTGGGCTCCGGAGTGGCGCTCGGCGCCGCTGCATCCGCACCAGCACCCGGTTCGGCACTGGGCTCGGCTTCAGAATCCCCTCCCGCGGCCGGTTCTTCGGCGGCGGGCTCTTCGGCGGCCGGCTCTTCGGCGGCCGGCTCTTCGGCGGCGGGCTCTTCGGCGGCGGGCTCTTCGGCGGCGGGCTCTTCGGCCGCTGCCTCGCTCTCCTCAAGAGCGGACGTGGTCGACGCGAAGCTTGCCGCGCCATCCTCCCGTTTCGGAAGCCCAAAGACGCTGGTCGTTCCGCCGACCTCGGTCTTGTTGAAGGTCAGTACGCCTACGAACTCGCCATCGCGAGTGAAGTGCATCGCGTAGCTGGCACCGCCCGAGACCTCGACGGCGAAGTCCCCACTCTCCCCCACGGCGCTCGATGACACCGATCCGTCGGAGCCGACCATGAGGACGTTTGCGCCGATCAGCGAAGGGTCGCTAAGGGCACCCCTCACGGTCCACGTTGAGCCCGGCGTAGTCCCTGTCTTGGCCGGAAGCGGCGCTGCGCCGTCCTGACTACAGGCACTAGCGGCGATGAAGATGCTGGCGGGGATTGCGTACTTCGTTCTCATGAATCCTCCAAAAGGTCCGGCCCTCTGGTGAGCAAGTCGTAGGCCAACGAGCGCATATCGAAAAAATCGAGGCTGGCACTGGGCTTCGAGAGATGATTTCGAGAGGTGGGCCGGGTCAACCAGCACCCAGTCGACGCAAAAGCGGGTCATCTCTGACCCTGCGACCCTGCGACATTCTCAATTTGTGGTGCCGCCCTCGGACCAGTATCGTGCGAGCTAATCCGAGGAGAGCATCGCCATGGGATTCGAGAACGCCGCCCCGAGCGCCGCCAGCACCGCCGGCAATGCCGCCCCGGCGAACGTACAGAGCGCAACCCGGCCCAGTGGCGTCGGCTACGCGGCTCAAGCGGCGGCGCTGAAGCCGGCCGCGGAGACTCGTCGTGTCGACGAGGCCGTGTCCGGACTCACGAACCTCAGTGGTCCGGCGGGGTCGAATCTCATCCGAACCAGCTTCGACGACCCGAACGCGGCCGCCCCGAACGACGTGCTGCCTTTCGACCAGAACGGCGGTTGGGACGCCACCAAGATCCTGAGCAAGCTCGGGCAAGCCGATGCCATCGACGCGACCGACTCAGACGGCGTCCGCTGCGTTCAGGCCGTCTCTCTGGCCTCGCACGTCCTGCAGGGACCGACGGACGTCTTCTCGTTCCTCGGCATGTCCGTCATGGGCAGCGTCCTGAAAGGCGCGACCATGAACGGCAGCCAACTCCAGATCCAGACGCCTAGCCCGCGCGTCGAGGCGGCCGCCAAGGTCGTCATCCACGTTCAGCGAAAGATTCTCGACAAGACGGCTACTTACGGCGACCTGTCCTGGGCCCAGGAGGCGTTGCACGCGCTCGCGACGCCTCAGGACAAGGACAACGAAGGCACGCCGGCCACCGACGTCATGAGCAACGTGAACCCGGGCGGCATCGGCGGGGGCATGTACGACTCCAACGCCGGGAAGGGCCCGCTCGGCGAGGGCGTGGAGTTCCGCCAACTCAGGCCTTTCGCCGCGACGGTCGACGCACTGCAAGAGGGCGAACAGCTCATCGTTATCCAGTACTTGCAGTGGACCGGCGTGCAGGGTCGCAGCGGCCACCAGCTCATCATCTTCAAGACAGGTGGCAAGACGCAGCTCTACGATCCGCAGGAGACGGACACCAAGGTCCAGGACATCGGCGCTGGCGGCAAGGGCCTCGAGCGCTGTTTCCACCGCGACGCCAATCGCTCCAAATGGGTCTCGGTAGCCGGCAAACGCCGCGCGAGTTAGTCATTCTGATCGAGAGGTCGAGAGACCTCATTCCCCGAGGAGTCGACATGTCCCGCCCTTCCCGCGCTCGCGGTTCCCGCGCTCGTGTCTCGCACGCCCATGACACGGCGCGTCCATCCGATCCCCTGCTGACGCCGGGAGACGCTCCCGTCCTCGGTGGTCCGCCCGCACTCGGCGGCGCGCCCGCCGATCGAAATACGGGCCGCGTGTGTCGAGAGGTCCTGCGCACGCTCACCGAGACGCTGGGGAGCTGCGGCGATCCGGTGTTGTCCGAGCTCACGGTCCTCGCCGTCGAGCCGGCTCCCGACGCATCGCGACTGCTGGTGCTCGTCGGATTGCCAGCTCTCGGGAGCGCCACGGTGGAAGACGCCGTCGAGACCGTCCGTGCGCGGCTGGCCGACTGTCGCGGCCTCTTCCGGCGGGACATCGCCGCTGCGCTTCAACGGCGCCGGACGCCCGAGCTCTCCTTTCAGGTGCTCAAGCGGTCGACCCCGCTCCCTGCGAGCAGCGAGCCCACGGCCCCGCACTGATCAGCCGGGTCGGCGGGCCGCCATCCGGTCCAGCTTGTCGGCGAGCGTCGCTGCGGTCTTCTTGAGGGTATCGCGCTGCACGTCCGTCAGCAGGCCGACCAGCGACCAGATCCGATCCAGGCCTTTCTGCCGGTTCGACTCTGCATCGTCGCCCGTGAGTCGGCGTCGCCCCTCGAACACGGCTTCCAGAGCACGCTGGCGGGCCCGAGGGTCCTGCTGCTCGAAGATGGCGAGGAACGCCGCCGCCGACCGTCGGCGTTGCGCAAGTTCGGCCTCGAGCGACTCGCGGGTCATCCCCCAGGCCGCCACTAGCGCCTTGGTCTGGACCTCGCTGAACGCACCTGTGAACCCCTCGAGCCGGCCCACGAGGCTCTTCACCTGGTCGAGCCCCGCTGTGGCCTTGGCGGCGTCCACCTCCGCCTTCTCGAACCCTTCACTGGCCGCCCGCTCGAGGCATTCGACCTCGTGGCTCTCCGCGCGGGAGAGCAGCGCGACCGAGGGACCCGTGAGCCGTTTCCACAGGCGACTCCCGGCGTCTTCGACCTCGCGCGCCACTGCGTCGAACTCCGAACGAGTGAGCCCTCCCTCCAGTGACGTCGCCAGCCGCCTCAAGGTGGCCGCGTATTGAGGTAGCTCATGCTTTCGATGCCAGCGGAGGAATCCGTCGATGGCGCTCTCGAACGCCGCCCGGCGCGGCGCCGCAGGGCAGATTCGCCGCTCGACTTCCTTCCCGATGAGCCAGTCCGCGTTGTCATACGCGGTCTCGAGGGCGGCGGGTCCGAAGCACCCGCCGAGAAGCAGGGCTGCTCCGATCGCAGTGAGCCACGCGCGTCCTCGAGCGCCGTGGGTGTCTCGCGTTGGGAGTGGGTGACGTATCGTTCCGAGCATGGTCCCCCCTTGAAGTCAGCGCCGTCGTCGGACGTGGGCGGCGGCGGTTCGATTCAGAGTTCCCTGGAATAGCCTACGATCGGGGCCGGCGGCGTTCGGACATGGAGTTGACCTCGTTGGCTGCCATCGTATCGCCCAAGTCGCCCGTCGCAAGCGCCGCGCGACCGTCAATACGGGAGCATGCGCACCGCCACGCGGGTCTGGTCGAAGCCGGTGAGCTGCGTCGTATACGCCACGATGAAGTGGCCATCGAGCCATGCCGCGATCGCCGGGAGGAACCGGTCGCCGGCTTCGTTCAGAATCGGGTCACCTCCGGCGTTGCTGCGCTCGCAATCCCATACGTTCGCGCTGCGGTAGTGCCGCTTGAACCACACAAGGCGCGGGGTGAGGCCTTGATCCTGCCACAACGAGACGGCGCGTTCCGGCGACAGAGTGGCGATGGGGGCGGCGCTCGGGTAGGTGCCATTGGCGTCGAAGTCGAGGTCGACGATCTCCGACCCTTGGAAGCCGATCTCCGCGTCCTCCACACCGTCTGGGAAGAGCTGCCCTCGAATGACGACGGCCGCAGTCGAGCCGCTGATCTCACTCACCTTGTGGGTCACGAGGAGCTCCCCCTCGTCGTACGCCGCGACGGAGGCCAGGGCCTCGTAGGGCTGTAGCCCGGGCGACAGCGCTAGCTCGGGACCGAGTACACCCTGTCCGTCGACGGTGCGGCCTCGCACGACCTGGTCGTTCTTCGTGCCGGCGACGCCGTTCTGCCAACTGACGAAGGCGAGGCCCGCCGGCAAGCGCGCGATGCTGACTGACGAGGCGTGGAGGCCCGCCGACGCGTCGCTGAGCTCAAGGTCGTCGGTCGTCGCGACCCCATCGGCGTCGAAGAGCCGAGCGAAGATGCGCATGGGGCCGCCCGCTGCTGGCATCCCGGACCACGCCATGATGAGCTGATCGTTCCGAAGACGAACGACGACGGGTGCGATGACGTTAGTTCCGCTACCGTCGGCGTCCGACAGCGGCGTCAGGTTCGCGTCGAACGCGTCGGCGGCGGGCGCGCTGCCGTCCGCGAGGATTCGTCTCGCGCGATAGGTCATGCTGCCCGCAGCGAACCCATCCGAACGCCACAGGACGAGCCAGGACCCGTCGGCCATCGCCGTGACCGATGGTGCGCGACCCTGGGCCGCGTCGTCGCCGCCAACCGTGATGGTCGAGGAGTCGGCCTCGCCATTGGCCGAGAAGACTCGAAAGACGACCTGCTGGGTGTTCTCGAAGTAGTTGCCCTGCGCCCACGCGACGGCGAAGGCCCCATCTTCACGAGTCGCTACGGCCGGGTAGGCCTGGACGGCGCCACTCTCGCCATCGACCAGGAAAGAGCTCGTCGGGACGCAGTGACCGTCGCCGACGCACGTCTCCGTGGCATCGCAGCTCGCGAGCGCACAAGCTTCGGAGACGAACGGGATTGGAGTGGCGCAGCCCCCTTGAATCGTCCACGAAGGGCCGCCGGGCTCGCCTCCTTCGACGAGCGCGTCCGGATCCCCGATGTCGGGCTCGACGGTGTCGGGGTCGACTACGTCGGGTTCATCGACCTCGGGCGCCTTGGCGTCATCGCTTACGTCGTCTAGGTCGCCCTCGACCGAGTCGCTGTCGGCGGCGACGTCCTCGAATGATTCGGCGTCGTCTGGGGGAGTGGTACCGTCGCTGGGCAGGACGACATCGGCCGCCCCCTCTGGAGTGGTATCGGGGTCATCTTCGGCGTCGAGGTTGACGCTCGCGTCGGTTGACGAGACGTCGTCGACGTCTCCGGTGACGACGGGGGAGTTGGACTCCGCGGCGCAGCTCGACGCCAGCCCCACCACGAGCGTCCACGGCGCGCTGATCCCGAGTGCTCGAACGAGGGCAGAGGCGAGCGCCTCACAGGAAGAGAATTCACGGGTCATTCGGGGGACGCCTCTCTGGGTGCAGCGCCGCCGCGCACCACGTTGACGCGCATCGTACCGTGCTTCGATGGCGTCAGGCGAGCGCCGCCTAGATCTCGAGGCCCAAGTCTCGACGCAGAATGTTCACGTCGTAACGGGCTGGCCCGTGTGCTTGGCCCTCGATTCGCTCCAGGTCTCGAAGCATGGCCTCGACCTCTGCTCGCCCCTTGGCCGTCTTGATGGCCTTGCGAGGGGAGTTGCCACCGAGCGCTGGCACGGGAATGTCCGGCCAGGTGGCGTAGTGTTGGGTCTTGAAGACCACGACCGCGGCGAGCTCGTCGGGTCCCGGCGGCGCCGCCGGACGCGCGGGTGATGGCGCGGAGGGCAGCTTGAGTGGAGCCACAGTCCGTCGTTCGTGGCGGACGGCGCCGCTCTCCTGCAATGCGCTGGCGAGGAGATTGGCGCGCTCGACGGAGTTCGTCGACGCGATGACGCGGCGACCCTCGAGCGTCACATGGCCGAGGGTGGTCGTCATGTCCGGGTTTCCCTGGAAGCCATCTCGCCACCACGCCCACTTGGGCGCGTCACCGTCGGTGCGACGGAATTGGGGTTGCCGGTCGAGCCACGCGAGCAAGCGCTCACGGTCGAGGACGACGAAATGCTCCGTCACGTCCATCAGCGGGTGCCCGTCCGTGTTCCGAAGGTCGGTGGGCGCTCGCGGAGCGTTGTCCAATTTGCGGAACTCCCCCCAAACGATCGACAGGAGGTTCGATAGACCGAGGCGGGGGATCCGTTCTTCCGCGATCGCCTTCACCTTCGGGAGCCGGAACAGCGTGCCCACCTGGGCGCGAAGGTCGACAGCCAAGTCTTCGGGAACAGGGTTGGGCTCGATGGCGGACAGCCAACACTCTCCCTCCGTCTCGACGACGCGGCAGCACACCAGCCAGCCGACGAGGTCTGCGGTGGAAGCGCTACGGTCGACGACCCAGCGCTTCTCTCCCGTGAAGATGTCCTCGAGGTGGAGTCGTTGCCCCGGCGTGACCCCGAGCACACGGTGGGCTGACGTACGCGCGGCCAGATTGCTCTGGAACCAACGTATCCCCACCTCGTCGAGCGTCACAGACTGACGCCAAGCCAGCGCGGACGTGAGGCCGTCCTTCCCGACTTCACCAAAGACGAGGTCGTAGTCCATACTCGTCGGTGGCGTCCCGGACCCGACCTCAACGCCGCGCCGGCGAGCGACGCTCAGCAGGGCTGGAAAGCGAACTCGGTCGAAGGCGGCCCACGTCGAGGCAGGGGCGGGCGTCGGCGCTGATGAGAGTCCTCTGCGGCTCCGACCTGGCGAGCCAGCGTCGGTCTCGGCGTCCAACGGATCGTGGTCGTCGTCCCAACCGTCGTCATCGAACGCGAAGCGCAACCGGAGCCCGTCGGCCTCGCCTTGCTTCGTGCCGAGATCGAAGGCGGCCAAGGCGCGCGTGACCCGGGCCATCTCGAGAGTGTCGGCCTCCGTGGGCGGGATGATCGCGGGCGTCCCGGCCTGCTTCATCAGAACCGCGCGGCGCTTGCCGAGCGCTGCCGGCGCTGGTTGGCGGCGCTCGGAGGGGTGGAGATCGGAGGAGGAGTTGATGCTCAGGAGGAGATAGTGGTTATTCCCAGGTGGTCCATCGCTGAACTCGTCTGTCTGCTCGAAGAACGACTGCGCCTCTTGAAGCGACGGGTACTTACAGAACCCGAAGACCTCCTTCCGAGCGCCAATCACGGAGATCACCTGTCCGTCGAGGGGCTCACCCGGCGCGTCGATGAGGATCCACTCCGTATCGAACAACGCCTTCCAGGGCGCAGCTTTCCAAAGCAGCGCCGCGGCCTTCTGAAGGTCCAAAAGGGCCGCTGACGAGACACGCCCCGTGGGCGTCGGAGTGCCCCCTTGCTCTCGCAAGACCTGACTGAGCAGGGCTCCGGTGAGCTCGTCGACCATCGGCACGTCACGCACGAGCGCCTGTACCCCATGTAGCCGCTGGAGCTGGTCGGCGGACTGGCGGTCCTCCACGATGATCCGCCGCGGCATGCGCGGCAAACCCACCGAGGGCGCACGCGTCGCCTCCGCGAAGCTCGTCACGAGGCGGACGGGCCCCTTGGCGACCGGTGTGATGGTGAAGTGTACGACGAGCCGATCGGGATCGGTGGCCCAGACCGCGAGCACGACCGGCGGCGCATCGGGTCCCTCCGGAGACGGCAGCACATAGGTCTTGCCGTGCCAAACTTCACTTGATCGCGGGAGCTTGGGAGCCATGGGAGTCCTCGTCTTCAACGTCGGCTTCGGTGCGTTTCGCCCGGACCCTAGACGGACACCCGCACCCGCGCAATGCCTATTCCGATGTTGCGGACGGTGGCGCCTCGCCTGCCGGCCTGCGCGTCGTCAAACACCGAAACCCGTGGTGGCGGGCAGCGCTCCCCGAATGTGGCGTGCCGCGATCGGAGCTGAGCACATCTGCCGCTCGTCGCCGACGAACAGGTCGTGGCGTTCTGCGGGATGCGGCGCGCTGGCAAGACGACGACCCTGAAGCAGATCGTCCTGGACGTGATCGTCGTCGACACCGCGCGTGGACGAGAGTCGCTGGCGTTCGGCGAGATCGAACGGGTGTTCCTCGTCGAATGATCGGTCCGGGCTTGCAGAATCTCCCGGATATGCGCTTAACTAACGTTGCACCAAAGTCGGAGACGGAGCGTCCGAGCTCGACTCATTCAAGCGAATCCGCCAGTGCAGTCAACTCCTCGATCCCAAAGGAAATCCTGTGAAGAAGCTGGTCACCACCGTCTCTACCTCGATCGCCGTTTTCCTGGGCTGTGGCACGAAGGACTCCACGCCTGCAGCCAAGGCCGCACCGTCGCCCGCGTCAGCCCCCGCACCCGCGGCGGCGCCAGTGGCCGCGGCGGCACCGGCCACTGAGGCTGCGCCTGAGGCGGCCCCCGCGCCCGCGGCGGCACCGGCCACTGAGGCTGCGCCCGCGGCAGCCCCCGCACCCGCCGCAGCACCGGCCCCCGCGCCCGCGGCAGCACCGGCAGCCGAGCCCGCGGCGGCGCCGGCCAAACCGGAGCTCTCCGATTGTGAGCGCGCCTACGAGAACATCATCAGAGTCATGGAGGCTGATGAGAGCATCCGCGGCACGGACGACTTCAAAAGGCTGACGACGGACGCTGAAAGGAAGAGGGCCCTTGAGGAGTGCAAGGGGGAGAAGCCCGAGTTGGTGAAGTGTTACGCTGAGGCAAAGGACATGGCGGCCTTTATGGCGTGCACGAGTGATAAGGCGAGCATGGACAATCAGAAGGCCGCCGATGAGGTCCGAAAAGCCGCCGAGGCAGAGATAAGGGCCGCCGAGGAAGCCGCCAAGGCGGCCAAGGAGGCACCCCCTCCGTAGTCGCTGCGGCCTGTCGGAGGGCCGACACCAAGTACATGGCCGCATGGATCCGCAGAGTGGCGGCCAGCGTGAGACTGTTCTGAATCAGGCGCAGTCTGAAGCGGCCATGCTGGAGCGTTACGAGGTGTGCTGCGGCTGCTCTCATGGCTTCGACTGGCGCCATTGGACGAGCACTTCGTGGTCGAGCTGCTGCGGAAACTCCTGAACTGGCGCCCTCGCCCCCTACTCCGCCACCTCAAGCAAGGTCGGTTTGGCGCTGCACTTCTTCTCCGGCTCGTAGTAGGCGAAGACGCGGCTCTCGCCCGACTGGGCCTTGAGCGAGACGCGGGCCTTCAGGCGGTAGCGGAGCTTGAGGGTGGCGCCGGCGTCCGGTTTGGTCGCTCGCCGTCGCGGTGAGGCGCCAGGTCGTGATGGAGTCCGCCATCGTGACGTTCAGGGTCGCCTTGCCGTCGGCGCCCGTGAGCACCAGCGGATTGACGTACAGCGTCTCGGGGAAATACTGCCGCACGCGCACCGGCGCGCCGCCACTACCGCCCTGGGGAGCCGCTGCTCCCGTAGGCGCCGCCATCGCCATGGGCTCCGCGGGCACCATGCCCCCCGGGGCCTCTTCCATCGCGGCGAAGACCGGCATCTCGGCACGCCTCACGCGGTTCCATCTGGTCTTCGAACTTCTTCATCTCGGCCTCGACGACCTCGGCGGAGGACACGCTCAGGTCGTCCGCCGTCCCCGGCTGGTCGTCCGGTCTCGCGGACACGACTTTTAGAAAGGGGAGCGGGTCTGCCGCCCTCGACGCCAACGTCGAGCGAAGGCAACAAGTAACGGCAGAAGCCAAACAGCCGCGGAGTTTGGCGTGGCACTCGACGTCGAACAACCGGAGGCGGCGGCGCCGTCCGTCCCCTCGCCATCGGAACCGTCGGACATATCCGTGCTGTCCACTGCAACGTCACCGTCCGAGGCATCGATGGCGTCAGCGCCTTCACTCGAGTCCGAGGAATCCACAGAGTCGGTGGCGTCGGTGGCGTCGGTGGCGTCGGTGGCGTCGGTGGCGTCGGTG
>JADMJS010000646.1 GCA_018780435.1 Myxococcales bacterium | reverse complement strand
CGCCCCAGCACACGGTCACACTGACGCGCGCCTTCTTCATGAAGTCCACCGAGGTCACGCAGGCCGAGTGGACGGCGCTGATGGGGACGAGCCCCTTCCACAACGTGGGGTGCCCAACATGTCCTGCCGAGATGGTGTCCTGGCTCGACGCGGTCGCTTACGCCAATGCGGCCTCCGACGCCGCCGGCCTTCCGCGTTGCTACGACGTCTCGAACGCCTTCGCGGGTCCGACCTGCTTGGGCTTCCGACTCCCGACCGAGGCGGAGTGGGAGTATGCCGCGCGCGCCGGAACCACGGGGTCTCGGTACGGGGCCCTCGCGGACATCGCGTGGACCGCTTCCAATGCCACCACATCCAAGCCGGTGGCGACGAAAGCGGCCAACGCGTTCGGCCTCTACGACATGCTGGGCGGCGTCCGGGAATGGACTACGGACTACTATCGAGCCTACTCGGAGTCTCCGTTGACGGACCCAGTCGCTCCCACCGTTGGTACTGCACGAGTCCAGCGAGGCGGCTCGTGGTTTGACTCGAACGCGTTCTCTAGAGCGACCTTCCGCGACGCATCCGGCGTCACGGGCAACAACAGGACCCTCGGCTTCCGCGTCGTCAGGACGGCGCCGTGATGCGCCGCAATCTTCGATGGTTGGCGTACGACCGCCCGCAGCTTTGGACTCTAGTTCACATCACCATGGCGCTGTTCGGCGTCCTCGTGATGGCACCAAAGGAGCTTCAGGCTGAGGAGCGGCCATCCGCGGTCATCGTCCCCCGCGTCCCGGTCATCACCGCGCTGCCCGCCGACGAAGTGGGCCGGCGTCAGGCGCTCCTCGAGATCGCCGATCAAGCCGCGAAAGTCGACGACGCCGAGGTCGCGGCAGACCACGCCGATCGCGCGTTCGAGCTCCTCCCGGACGCTCGCAGCGCGCTCATCGCCGCCCGAGCACACCTCGACCGCGACCGGTGGACGGTCGCCCTCGAGCGGCTCCTCGTCGCGCTCGATCTCGGGCCCGTGGGCCCCGACGCGGCCGCCGTGAAGGCGCTCATCGAGCAACTCTGTCGCGAGCGCTCGCTCGGCTACGGCAAGCTCACGGTGACGCCAACGGACGCGCGTGCACGCCTCGGGGCCAGCGAGTTGCCGTTGGGACGGCACTTCGCCCTGTCCGCTGCCTCTCATGTCGTACAGGTCTCCGCGCCGGGCTTTGTCTCGAAGGCGCTCCCCCTGACAGCGGTACCGGGAGCGAGCTTCCTCGAAGCGCTGACCCTGGTGGAAGCGCCGAAAGAGGTGCAGTCGATCACCACGATCGAGGAGCGGGTCGTCGAGAAGGACTACGTGCGCTTCGCGCCGCTCTGGCTCACCGTCGGCGGTGGCGCGCTGGTACTCGGAGGCGCTGGCGCCATCGGCGCGTCCTACTACTACCAGGGCGCCGCGCGAAACTACGCCGAAGGCACAGCCGAACGTGCACAGGTCGAAGACAGCGGCGACACGGCCATGCTCGCCTCCTACACCCTCTTCGGGATCGGGGGCGCCGCGATCCTGGCGGGCGCCATCTGGTGGGCCGTCGACGAGCCTCCCGAACGGGTGACCTCGGGCGAACGAAGCGCGCCGGAGCCCACCTTTGCGGCGATCCCATGGGCCTCACCCGACGGCGCAGGCGTGTCCGCCTTCCTTCAGTTCTAACGACACGCCGCCCAGCACGACTCTACACTCCACCAGGAATGGCCCCATGAAGAACACACATTCACGATTTCAACTAGTTACAACTTGGCTGGTGGCCGCCGTCGTCAGCATGACCATCGGCTGTCCGCTGCCCGATCCCGCCGTCGAAGAGGACACCGCCATCCAGGACACCGACGGCAGCGTCAATGACGACATCACCACGCGCGCTGACGTCAACGGGCGCTCCGACGGCACCACCGACGCGACCGACGGCACCACCGACGCGACCGACGGCACTACCGACGCGACCG
>JADMJS010000310.1 GCA_018780435.1 Myxococcales bacterium | reverse complement strand
GACGAGCTCGGTCGCGGACTCTTCGTCGTCGGAGTCCACTTCGACTGGGATTCGAAGCCACTGCACAGGAGCACCGTCCATCCGGCGCTCTACGCGCACGGTCATTCGAATCTGCGCCGTTTCGGCGAGGTCCGAACGCGGCAGCGAGGCGGCATCGGAGGCTGCCCGGGGCCTCGTCGCACTTCATCGACGAGGTCCGGGGGGCGTCGTCACCGGAGCCCCGAGGGACTCCGGCGAACAACGTCGCGGCGGTCGAAGCGAACTTCGACCGCCAAGTCGTCACTCGGCGACGACGTAGACCTTGACCTTGGCGCCCACGTTGGCGTGAAGCTTCACGTCCACCGTGTAGACACCGAGGTTCTTGATCGGCGTCTCGATGACGACGTGGCGCTTGTCGACCTTGTAGCCGAGGAGCGCAAGCGCGTCGGCCACATCGCGGTTGGTGACCGAGCCGAAGAGCTTGTCTTCGTCGCCGGCCTTCCGCGCGAGGGTCACCGACGTGTCGGCCAACTTCTTGGCGACTTCGGTGGCAGCCTTCATCAGTTTCTGACGCTTGCCAGCGAGCACGGTCTTCTGGTGCTCAAGCACCTTCAGGTTGCGGCTCGAGGCCGGGATCGCGAGACCCCGGGGGACGAGGAAGTTACGACCGTAGCCTTCACGGACGGAGACGACGTCTCCGACTTGGCCCAGGTGCGCGACGTCCTCGCTGAGGATGACGGTCATTGGCATGACGTGCCTCTCACTCCGACGTAATGGTGGTGTAGGGGAGCAGCGCGATGTTGCGGGCCATCTTGATGGCGGTCGCGAGGGTGCGCTGATTCTTGGCCGTGAGGCCGCTGATGCGACGGGGCACGATCTTGCCGCGTTCCGTGAGGAAACGACGAAGCAGGTTCGGGTCCTTGTAGTCGATCTTCAGCGTCTTGTCGACGAGGAAGGGATCGACCTTGCGCCGGCCGAAGCGACGCTTGCCGCCGCCACCCTTGCCGCCGCGATCACCGGCGCCGCCGCGATCACCGCCGCGATCACCGCCGCGATCACCGCCCGCGCCTGCACCCGGGCCGCCCGCGGGGCCCCCGCCATTACGATCCATGCCGTTCGAGCTTCCAGGACGCATTATCGGCCCTCCTCTTCTTCCATGAGGTCGCCCAGATCATCATCGTCATCATCCGAGAAGCCGGCGCCTTCGCCCCACGCCTCGCGGTACTGACGCTCCATCGCCGCCGCCTCTTCGGGCGTGAGGAAGAGCGGGGTACGCTTCTTCGCTTCGCCCTCGAAGTCGAACTTGTCGAGGTCGATGGTCTTCTGGAGCTGCACCGTCTGGTGCTGCATGACCTGCTCCATGATGCGCAGGTTACGCTCGATTTCGAAGACCGAGTGCTGGATCGTGACGAAGTTCACGTACAGGTAGTTGGCCTTCTGCTGCTTCTGGAGCTCGTAGGCGAGCTTGCGCTTGCCCCAATTCTCCCAGCGGCAGACCTTGCCCTTGCCGGCTTCGATGACGTCCGAGATTCGCTTCTTGATGTTCTCGATCTCGCCTTCCGCGCTTTCGGGGCGAACGAGAAACACCGTTTCATAGTGCCGGTACAGCGGCTGACCTAGAGGCATTGCTTTGCAGTCTCCCTGTGGACTTGCGGCCCCCCCATATGCCCAACGTGAGCGGAGGGGGAGCAAGGAGTTGGGGCGCGGACCGTAAAGGCAGTCCCGCTTCGAGTCAACTCGAAATCGTCACGATGTAGGCGTCTCGAGCTTCGCCTTCTTGGGCTTCGCAGCGGCCGCGGCCGCGCCATTCAGGCGGTTCATCGTGGACGCGATGCCGCTTCCGACCCAGTGCTCAGACGCGTCCGCCGCTTTGTCGATGAGCGTTCCGAGCGTGATGGCGTCGTCCGCGCTGAAGTTCGAGAGGACCCACGCCGACACGTCGCCGTGCTTCGGGCGACCGATGCCGAAGCGCAGCCGCGGGAAGTC
>JADMJS010000328.1 GCA_018780435.1 Myxococcales bacterium | reverse complement strand
CCAGGCTGACGCGCACCGCGCTGAACGAGATGGGATCCTTCGGCTTCTCGAAGAAATTGAAGATGTCCTTCACGGGGACTCCTTTCGGGGGTGTGGGGATGCCACCCCACTCACAAGCGCATCCACCGAAACAAGAGCCAGCCGGGCCGGCCATCGGAGGTGGGTACGCACCCGCCTCACGGCTGTTGGCCGCGAGGACGGGGAGCTGGGAACAGCGAGGGAGCGGCCCGGGGACGCGGGTCCCCGAGCGTGGTCAGGCGACCGATCAGCCCGCGGACTGAGCGGCGTCCGCAGCTTCGACCAGCTCCACGTCGAGCGCGAGGCTCTTGAGCTCCTTCACGAGCACGTTGAACGACTCCGGCAGACCCGCTTCGAGGTTGTTCTCGCCCTTGACGATGGCCTCGTACATGCGAGTACGACCGATGACGTCGTCGCTCTTGACCGTGAGGAACTCCTGAAGCGCGTAGGCAGCGCCGTACGCTTCCATGGCCCACACTTCCATCTCGCCGAGTCGCTGACCACCGAACTGCGCCTTACCACCGAGCGGCTGCTGGGTGACGAGCGAGTAAGGCCCAATGCTCCGGGCGTGGATCTTGTCGTCGACGAGGTGGTGCAGCTTCAGCATGTACATCACGCCGACGGTGACGTCGTGCGCGAAGGCCTCGCCGGTGCGGCCGTCGAAGAGCACGGTCTGACCGGTGGTCGGGAGGCCCAGCCGCGTCAGGAACGCGTCGATGTCCGCCTCACGAGCGCCGTCGAAGACCGGCGTCGCCACGTGGACGCCCTCGCGGACCCCACGGATGAACTGGATCAGCTCTTCGTCGCTCAGCGTGTCGATGAAGGCGCTGATGTCCTGCCCATTGAGGCCTTCCTTCGCCTTGCGACGAAGCGCGTCGGGCGAGAAGTTCTCGTCGTAGAGCCGGTTCAGCTCTTGACCGAGCGTGCGCGCCGCGAGGCCGAGGTGGGTCTCGAGGATCTGCCCGACGTTCATTCGCGAAGGCACGCCGAGCGGGTTCAGCACGACATCGACGGGGCGGCCATCCGGCAGGTAGGGCATGTCTTCGGCCGGCAGAATGCGGCTGATGACGCCCTTGTTACCGTGACGACCGGCCATCTTGTCGCCGACCTGCAGCTTGCGCTTGATGGCGACGTAGACCTTGACCATCTTGATGACGCCCGGCGGCAGCTCATCGCCCTTTTCGAGCTTCTTGAGCTTGTCGTCGAGGTGCTCGCGGATGTCCTTAATCTGGTCCTCGAGGTCGTTCATGATCTGAACGATCTGCCCCTCGACGGTGTCGCCGTCGACGAGGTGGAGATCGCGCAGGTGACGGCGCGGAACGGCCACGAGGATCTCGCCCGAGAGCGTGACGCCACGGTCGATGAGCGTGCGGTTCTTCTCATCGACGAGCTTCGAGGCCGTGACCTTACCGGCCGTGAGCTCGACGATCTTCGAGAAGGCCGACTGCTGGACGATCTTGACCTCGTCGTCAGCGTCCTTCTGGAGGCGGATCTTCTCCGACTCCTCGATCGCCATCGTGCGCTCGTCCTTGTCGACGCCCTTACGCTGGAAGACCTGCGCGCTGATGACCGTGCCGCGCACGCCCGGCTGCACTCGCAGCGAGGTGTCGCGAACATCGCCGGCCTTCTCGCCGAAGATCGCGCGGAGGAGCTTCTCTTCCGGGCTGAGCTGGGTCTCGCCCTTCGGCGTAACCTTCCCGACCAGGATGTCACCGGGGCCCACTTCGGCGCCGATGCGCACGATACCCGACGCGTCGAGGTCCTTCATGGCCTCTTCGCCGACGTTCGGGATGTCGCGCGTGATCTCTTCCTTGCCGAGCTTCGTGTCACGGGCGATGCACTCGAACTCCTCGATGTGCACGGACGTGAACACGTCCTCGATCGTGATGCGCTCGTTCATGAGGATCGAGTCCTCGAAGTTGTACCCACCCCACGGCATGAACGCGACGACGACGTTCTGGCCGAGCGCGAGCTCACCCATGTCCGTCGATGCACCGTCGGCGATGACGTCGCCAGCCTTCACATGGTCACCCACGCGAACGATCGGCTTCTGGTTCATGCAGGTCGACTGGTTCGACCGCTGGTACTTCACGAGGCGGTAGATGTCCGGCTTGGCGCTGATCGGCGCGTCCGGATCCGTACGCTTGACGACGATACGGCTCGCGTCGACCGCTTCGACGAGACCGTCGTGGCGAGCGACGAGCGTGACGCCCGAGTCCGACGCGACCACCCGCTCGAGCCCCGTGCCGACGATCGGCGCACGCGAGCGGAGCAAGGGGACGGCCTGGCGCTGCATGTTCGAGCCCATCAGGGCGCGGTTGGCGTCGTCGTTCTCAAGGAACGGGATGAGCGACGTCGCGACCGAGACGAGCTGGTTCGGCGACACGTCGCAGAGGTCCAGGGTCGCGGGGGACGACTTCATCACGTCGCCTTCGTAACGCGCCGGGAGCGACTCGTCGGTCAGCTTGCCGTCGGCGTCCACGCGAGTGGCGATGTTCGCCTGCCCGATCGTGTGCTTCTCCTCTTCGAGCGCCGAGTAGTAGCTGACGTCGTCGGTAACGACCGAGTCCACGACCTTGCGGTAGGGCGTCTCGATGAAGCCGTACTCGTTCACGCGGGCGTAGGTCGCAAGCGACGCGATGAGGCCGATGTTCGGACCTTCCGGCGTCTCGATCGGGCAGATACGACCGTAGTGCGTCGTGTGCACGTCGCGGACTTCGAAGCCCGCGCGGTCACGCGTCAGACCGCCTGGCCCGAGGGCCGAAAGACGACGCTTGTGCGTGACTTCCGACAGCGGGTTCGTCTGGTCCATGAACTGCGAGAGCTGGCTGGAGCCGAAGTACTCTTTGACGACCGCGCTCACCGGCTTGGCGTTGATCAGGTCGTGCGGCATGAGCGTGTCGAGCTCTTGGCTCATGCTCATGCGCTCCTTGATCGCGCGCTCCATGCGGACGAGACCGATGCGATACTGGTTCTCCATCAGCTCGCCGACGGCGCGAACCCGGCGGTTGCCGAGGTGGTCGATGTCGTCGATGCGGGCTTCCTTCTTGCCGTTGCGAAGATCGATGAGGTAGCGAAGCACCTCGAGGATGTCCTGCTTGGTCAGGACCGTCTGGTCGAGCGGCTCTTCGAGGCCGAACTTGTGGTTCAGCTTCAGGCGGCCGACCGCAGACAGGTCGTAACGCGAGGCGTTGAAGAAAAGGTTGTTGAAGTAGGTCATCGCCTGCTTCGGCGTGCTCGGATCGCCGGGGCGGAGACGGCGGTAGATCTCGACGACCGCGTCTTCCTGCGTGGTGACCTTGTCTTGAACCAGCGTGTCGCGCAGGTAGCTGCCGACGTTCAGGTTGTCGAAGAAGAGCGTCTGGAAGGAGTGGATCCCGCGGGACATGAGCTCTTCGAGCGCGTCCTCGGACAGCTCCTGATTGCACGTGAGCACGATCTCGCCCGTGTCGGGGTCGACCACGTCGCGTGCGATGACCTTGCCGTTCAGCTCCTCGCGCTCAAGTGGGAGCGCGTCGACGCCCGCCGCTTCGAGCTTCTCGAGGGACTTCTTGTTGAACTTGCGGCTCTTCTTGACGATGACTTCGCCGCTGCTCGGGTCGACGATGTCCTTCGCGGCGCGCTGGTCCTTCAGCTGATCGAAGTCGATCTTCTTCAGGAACTCGCCGTTGCGGTAGACGATCTCTTCCGTGCGGTAGAAGTAGTTGAGCAGCTCCTCGGTGGAGTAGCCGAGGGCGCGGAGGAGCACAGTCGCGAACATCTTCCGGCGACGGTCGATGCGGACGTAGAGCAGATCCTTGTGGTCGAACTCGAAGTCGAGCCACGAACCGCGGTACGGGATGATGCGCGCCGAGTACAGGAGCTTGCCCGACGAGTGGGTCTTGCCCTTGTCGTGCTCGAAGAAGGCGCCCGGCGAGCGGTGGAGCTGGCTGACGATGACGCGTTCAGTGCCGTTGATGATGAAGGTGGCCTGGTCCGTCATCAGCGGAATCTCGCCGAAGTAGACCTCTTGCTCCTTCACGTCGCGGATCGAGGTGGCGCCGGTGTCCGGGTTCACGTCCCAGATGACCAAGCGAATCATCACCTTGACGGGGGCGGCGAAGGTCATGCCGCGCTCGCGGCACTCGAGCTCGTCGTACTTCGGGGCTTCGAGATTGTACGAGACGTACTCAAGGGACGACGTCTTGTTGAAGTCCTTGATCGGGAAGACGCTCTTGAAGATCGCTTCGAGACCGACGTTCACGCGCTTGTCGGTCGGGACGTCCGACTGGAGGAACTGGTCGTAGCTGAACTTCTGGATGTCGATGAGATCGGGGATCTCGATGGTGCGCTTGATCCGAGCGTAGCTCTTGCGAAAACGGAGGTCCTTGAGCGTTCGGGCCATGCGTGTCACCTTCTTTTTCGAGCCAGCGCGAAGTATGCGAGAGCGAACGGGTGTCGGGTCTCGCGGGCGCGGTGTTGTACGCTGAAAGGCGCGGGGATGCCAGCACCAACTGAAGGCAGCCGATCCGATTACCCTCGGTTCGGCGCCTCCCGCGGGGGCAGAGGCTGGCACGTTTCTCCCACACCCGAGAGGGTGGTGAGAGGCGCTACAAACGCGAGTAGCCGGCTCGACGAGGAGTATTCCCCTCGTCGGCCGGTTCTCGTCACGTCGAAGCCGCCGAAGCGGCTGCCGGCGTTCTTACTTGATGTCCATCTTGGCGCCGACTTCTTCGAACTTCTTCTTCCAGGTGTCGGCGTCGGCCTTGGACATGGCGGTCTTGACGGCCTTCGGGGCCGTGTCGACGATGTCCTTGGCTTCCTTGAGGCCGAGACCCGTGAGCTCGCGGACGACCTTGATGACGTTGATCTTGTTCGCGCCGACGTCCGTGAGGTGCAGGTCGAACTCGGTCTTCTCCTCGACGGGGGCGGCGGCAGCGCCACCACCAGCCGGGGCAGCGGCGACGGCCACGGCCGCAGCGGCCGAAACGCCCCACTTCTCTTCGAGGGTCTTCACGAGCTTGGCGACTTCGAGGACGGAGAGGCCGCTGAGGTAGTCGATGACTTGGTCTTGATTGAGCGACATGATGCTTTCCTTTTCACGTTCGGCGGTGGGGACGAACCCACCTGGCGAAGCTTCGTTACGGCCTCGGATTTCCCTCGGCCACACACACCTGATCCGTCCGGCTCCCGCCGCACGGACCTCGAATCAACGGAGATCAGCCTGCGAGTTGCTTCTCGCGGGCATTGAGCACGTTCAGGATATGGCGCGGTACCGCAGCGAGAACGTTGACGAACTTCGTGCCCGGGGCGTTGAGCACCGAGAGCAGCGAAGCGCGGAGCTCGTCCTTGCCGGGAAGCTGCGAGATGGCGTCGATGTCCTTCGGATTGACCGGAGCACCACCGAGGTAGCCACCCTTGAGCTTCAGTTTGTCGTACGACTTGAGCGCCTTGGCGATGACCTTGGCCGGTGCGATCGGATCCACCGAGTAGGCGATGGCGATCGTGCCGGTGAGGTCCTTTGCCAGGAACTCGTAGTCGGTACCCTCGAACGCCTTCTTGGCGAGGGTGTTCTTGACGACGCGGTAACCCGTGCCGACCTTATCGAACTCGCGCCGAAGAGCGTACATTTGCTCGACGGTCATGCCCTGGTACTCCGTGAGGAATACACCGAGCTTGCCGACGACTTGCTCTTTGAGCTCGGCGACGAGCTGTTCTTTCTGGGACTTGTCCATGGTGCTCTCTCCTTTGCCTCGGTCCCGATGGACTGTCAGAGCCGAGGCAGGGTGTGCGTGCGAGGCCAGGCCTTGCTCGCGGGAGCCGAACGGCTCCTCCCGGTCCCGTCTCCGCAGGCGGCTTCGTCACCCCCGAGGGAGTGAAGCCTGCTTCTCAGACAGTTCTTGGGATGTTGTATGTCTTTGCGGCCGTCACCACGTGGAGAACCACGCGGCCTTCGGACTTACGCGGCGGTACCCTTCGTCAGCGTGGTGACGATGGCGGCCTCGTCCACTTTGATGCCCGGGCCCATGGTGGTGGAGACCGAAATCTTCTTGAAGTACGTGCCCTTCACGGTGGCGGGGCGGAGCTTCTGGAGCTGGTCGAAGAGCGCCATGGCGTTCTCCGAGAGCTTCTCCGTCTCGAACGACGCCTTACCGATGCTCGAGTGCACGATACCGGCCTTCTCCACGCGGAACTCGATGCGGCCCGCCTTGGCTTCGCGCACGGCGGTGGCCACATCGGTGGTCACGGTGCCGACCTTCGGGTTCGGCATAAGCCCGCGGGGCCCGAGGATCTTACCGACGAGACCGACGAAGCGCATCATGGCCGGGGTGGCGATGCACTTCTCGAACTCAAGCCAGCCGCCCTTGATCTTCTCGACGAGGTCTTCCGCACCGACGAAATCGGCGCCGGCCGCTTCGGCCGCCGTAGCGTCTTCGCCCTTGGCAAAGACGGCGACGCGAACCGTGCGTCCGAGTCCGTGGGGGAGCGCGACCGCGCCACGAACCATCTGGTCCGCGTGCTTCGGGTCGACGTTCAGCGAGACGGCCACGTCGACGGACTCGTCGAACTTGGCGAACTTGATGGACTTCGCGAGCTCGATGGCCGAGTTCAACTCGTAGCGGCTGACGCGATCGATCTTCGAGATGGCGTCGCGGCTTCGTTTACCGATCTTGGGCATTTTGGACTCCCGTGGTGCATGCGGCGCGACTGAACGCGCCTCCCACATCGATGGTCATGCTGCGGCCGCTTTGGCGTGGCAGCGTAGGTTCGGACGACGGCGACGCCCGAAGGCGTGCGCCGAGTTCACGTCAGATGACGTCGACGCCCATCGAACGGCAGGTGCCGGCGATGGTGCGAGCGGCGGCGGCCTCGGTGGTCGCGTAGAGATCGGGAAGCTTGACCTTCGCGATCTCAAGGACCTGGGCCTGCGTGATCTTTCCGACCTTGTCTCGGTTCGGCACTGACGAGCCCCTTTCGAGCTTCAGCGTCTTCTTCACGAGGATCGACGCGGGCGGCGTCTTCGTGATGAAGGTGAACGAGCGGTCGGAGTAGACCGTGATGAGGACCGGGATGACCAGGCCTTCCTGGTCTTTCGTGCGAGCGTTGAACTCCTTGCAGAACTGCATGATGTTCACGCCGTGCTGGCCGAGCGCCGGACCCACGGGGGGCGACGGATTCGCCTTGCCCGCGTTGCACTGAAGCTTGACCAACCCTGTAATCTTCTTCGCCATGACTTAGAGACTCTCCACCTGTACGAAGTCCAGCTCGACGGGCGTGGCGCGGCCAAAGATGCTCACGAGCACGCGCACCTTCTGCTTGTCCGGCCGGACTTCTTCGACCGTTCCCGTAAAGTTCATGAAGGGGCCGTCCGTGACACGGACCTGCTCGCCTTCGCTGAAGTCTTGCCGCGGCTTCGGCTTGACCGTGCCCTCTTCCATTTGAGCCATCGTCCGACGGACTTCTGACTCGCGGATGGGCCTCGGGCGCCGCTGATCGCCGCCGACGAATCCGGTGACCTTCTGCGTGTTCTTGACCACGTGCCAGGTCTCATCCGTCAGTTCCATTTGAACCAGGATGTAACCAGGCCAGAACTTCCGGTCCGTCGTGCGTTTGTTACCAGCCTTGACGTCCACCACCTTCTCGGTGGGGATCAGGATGTCGCCGAAATAGGCGTCGAGATGCTCGCTCTGGATGCGATCGATGAGGCAATCCTTCGCGCGCTGCTCGAAGCCCGAGTACGTGTTCACCACGTACCACTTGAGATTTGGGTTCGGGGCGGAAGAAGTGGCCGCCTCGGTGCTTTCGTCAGCCATGAGTCAGCCTATCCGTAGATCCAGCCCGTGACCTTCGCCCAGACGAGGTCGAAGAGGCCAAGGATCAGGGCGACCACCAGTGTCGTGATGATGACGATGGTGGTTGCGTTGCGAGTTTCCGTCCACTTGGGCCAGGTGACCTTCGAGAGCTCGTTGGCGATCTCGATGGCCCCCGTGTGGACCGATTCCTTGGCGAAGAGGACTGCCGTCCCAGCAACCGCAGCCGCGAGGCCGAGGATGTTGGAGAGCCGGAAGTCAGCCCCCAGGATGGCAAAGTTGACCTTTGGAGAGATCAGCTCGAGCGCCCACGCGAAGAACGGGGCGAGGAGCATCCACGCGATGAGGCCCCCAAATACGAAGCCGATATTGACGTACCGCTTGACGTTCACCGCTGTTCCTACCCCGAGTGAGGACGACCTCCTCGGTAACGATCAGCAGGGCGCGAGGGACTCGAACCCCCAACCCCCGGATTTGGAGTCCAGTGCTCTACCGATTGAGCCAGCGCCCTGTGCGGAAGCCGAAGCTTCCCCCTGCTCCATTCCGTTTTCAGGCGGAGGGGAGCGACCTGCTGCCCGAGCCATCAACGATGACTCGGGCAACAGGCAATCGAACTTACGCCGTGATCTTCGCGACGACGCCCGAGCCGACGGTACGACCGCCCTCACGGATAGCGAAGCGGAGACCTTCGTCCATCGCGATGGGCATGATCAGCTCGATGTCCATCTCGATGTTGTCGCCCGGCATGACCATCTCGACGCCCTCGGGCAGGGTCACTGCACCGGTCACGTCGGTCGTCCGGAAGTAGAACTGCGGACGGTAGCCCTTGAAGAACGGCGTGTGGCGCCCACCCTCGTCCTTCGAGAGGATGTAGACCTTCGCGTGGAACTTCGTGTGCGGCTTGATCGAGCCCGGCTTGCAGAGAACCTGCCCGCGCTCGACGTCGTCCTTCTTCGTGCCGCGGAGCAGCGCGCCGATGTTGTCGCCCGCACGGCCCTCATCGAGGAGCTTGCGGAACATCTCGACGCCCGTGACCGTGGACTTCTGGTTGTCGCGGAGGCCGACGATCTCGACTTCCTCGTTGACCTTGATGATGCCACGCTCGACACGGCCGGTGACGACCGTACCGCGGCCCTGGATCGAGAACACGTCTTCGACCGGCATCAGGAACGCCTTGTCGATCTGACGCTCCGGAACCGGAACGTACGCGTCGACGGCGTCGATGAGGTCGCAGATGCACTTGGCATCCGGGTGGCTCGCGTCGGCAGCCGTGAGCGCCTTGAGAGCCGAGCCCTTGATGATCGGGGTCGTGTCGCCCGGGAACTCGTACTTCGAGAGGAGCTCGCGCACCTCCATCTCGACGAGCTCCTGGAGCTCCGGGTCATCGAGGAGGTCGATCTTGTTCAGGAACACGACGACGCGGGGAACGCCGACCTGACGGGCGAGGAGGATGTGCTCGCGCGTCTGGGGCATCGGACCGTCCGCAGCCGAGACGACGAGGATCGCCCCGTCCATCTGGGCGGCGCCCGTGATCATGTTCTTGATGTAGTCCGCGTGGCCGGGGCAGTCGACGTGCGCGTAGTGACGCGTGGCCGACTGGTACTCGACGTGCGACGTGTTGATCGTGATGCCGCGGGCCTTCTCTTCGGGAGCGTTGTCGATCTGATCGAACGACTTCTTCTCGCCGCCGACGCGCGAGGCCTGGATCACAGTGATGGCCGCCGTGAGCGTCGTCTTACCATGGTCGATGTGACCGATGGTCCCGATGTTCACGTGGGGCTTGTCTCGCTTGAACTTTTCCTTGGCCATCTCGAATCTCCTCGTCGTTGCGCCCTCGCCGTGGCGCGTTCTCGGGCTCGTGCCCCGCCTCGTGTGCCCCGTCGGGGGCCCTGGCTGCCGCCTGGGCCCTCGCTACCGTCGGTGCCTTCGCAGCCGTCGGGGCTTGGTCTAGCCTCCAGCACCGTCGGCCGGTAGGCCAGCGGTGAAAGCGGCGGTGATTCTGGCTGCGCTGCGGCGTGCCGCATTGCGCGTCGTTCTGAACCGTGGAGCCCATGACCGGATTTGAACCGGTGACCTCTTCCTTACCAAGGAAGTGCTCTACCTACTGAGCTACATGGGCGGGCTGGCAGCCGTGGGCGAGGGACTCCAAGGAGTGTCGCACTGGGGCTGCCGTGGCGCCCGGGACGTTCACTGCGATACAGCGTTCGGCTTGTTGGGCCTTTGCCATGTCGAGTGACTTGCTGGGGGGGCCAGCAGTCCGGAGCGGGAGACGGGATTCGAACCCGCGACCCTCAGCTTGGAAGGCTGATGCTCTAGCCAGCTGAGCTACTCCCGCGTGGTCCCGCTATTTACGTCGCCGGAGACGTCGGCTCAGGGCCGAATCGCTCAGGCGGCGCCAACGTGTCTCCCAGAGGTCTCCTCGATCGCATGGCGCGGTCTCGGATAGCTGGGATGGTGGAAGGAGAAGGATTCGAACCTTCGAAGGCGTACGCCGGCAGATTTACAGTCTGCTCCCTTTGGCCACTCGGGCATCCTTCCGCGTTGGTCGACCGTTGCTTTGCTCGGGTCGTCCCGGCATTGCCGGGTCGTCGCTTTTTCCTCGTTGAACCTAGGCTGTCCCTTTCGAGAGTGGCCTTCGGTGGCTGAGGTTCCGCAGCCTTTCGGCGACGGGAGCTTGGAGTTCGGAGCTGACGATGGGACTTGAACCCGCAACCTTCTGATTACAAATCAGCTGCTCTACCATTGAGCTACGCCAGCGTAGTCATGGGTCGTAGCACCTGTCGATGCTGGGGCTGTCGCCCGCAGAATCTTCAGGAGGTGCTCTCATCGTTGACCCGGCCCTTGCTCGGGGCGACCTGTGATTCCCAAAGAACAACCCT
>JADMJS010000462.1 GCA_018780435.1 Myxococcales bacterium | reverse complement strand
CGCGAATCCGAGACCGCGTCAGCGATGGCGCCCGTGAAGAGGCGGATCGCGCGGATGGCGTCGTCATTGCCGGGGATCGGGTAGGTGATCGGGTCCGGGTTGCAGTTGGTGTCGCAGATGGCGATGATCGGGAGTCCGAGGCGCGAAGCCTCCATGACCGCGATCCGCTCACGCGCGGGATCGACGATGAAGACGGCCGACGGGAGCTGGCTCATCTCGCGGATGCCGCCGAGGTTCTTCATGAGCTTGTCGCGCTCACGCTCGAAGACGATGACTTCCTTCTTCGTGAGCTTCTCGACGCTGCCCTCGCCCAGCGACTTCTCGATCTCGGTGAGCCGGTCGAGGCTCTGCTTGATCGTCTTGAAGTTCGTGAGCATGCCGCCGAGCCAGCGGTTCGTGATGTACGGCATCCGGACGCGGCCCGCCTCTTCGGCGATGACGTCCTGGGCCTGGCGCTTGGTCCCGATGAACAGGATCTGGCCACCGTCGCGCGCGATGCGAGAAGCGAAGTCGAGCGCCTCCCGGAACAGGCGGATGGTCTTGCCGAGGTTGATGATGTGCACGCCGTCGCGGGCGCCGTAGATGTACTTCTCCATCTTCGGGTTCCAGCGAGCGGTCTGGTGTCCGAAGTGGACGCCAGCCTCGAGGAGGTCGCGCATCGAGATTTCAGCCATGGTCTCTCTCCGTTTTTGCGAGTGACTCGGTCTTCTGCCGGCCGCCCACTTTCCGCCACGCTTCAGGACACCCCGACCTTCGGGGCACGGACTTGGAAGTACCTTCCCAGATCATCGCGAAGCGTGTGTGTGCTCGTCTGGACGTCCAGACGGTCCCTTCGGCCCACCTACTTTCGCTCTCGCGAGTTCAAGATGGCGGTCCGAAAAGCCGCGGCGGTGTAGCACAGGGAAGGTCAAGAACCAAGGAGATTCTGAGGGGTGGCGGCGGCATCGTGGTACGGAGGGGCCACGGCGACCTGGAGGTGTATCCGCGTTTCATGCGGTCGCGGTCGACCGGGCCTCCTCACGCGCGATCACGGCGGCGAGGGGACGGCGAGGGGACAGCGACGGGCGCGACTTTCGGGCTTGCTCGCCGCCTTTCCATCGGCTTTACTGCGCCGCAGCAGGGCACGCGACTCGCCGCTGCCGACGCCTCGGACCGGAGGAAAGGCCGTCACCACGGCGTCCTCGCGGTCGGACCTCCGTTCGCTGGTATGCAGGAGGCCTTGCGTCGCTCTTCATGTCGCCCGGGGTCGTTCCCCGGAGGCCGACCGCCGCTCCACGCGCCCATGTGGAACCGGGAGCGGGGTCGCCGTTGGAGGCCACTTCATGTCGTCGTTCGATCTGCAGAAATCGGGCATCACGGTCAAACGCATCCTCCGCAACGCGGCGCCGCCGGTGCTCGTCGAGGAGGCGCTCTCGCGTGAGGCCGGCTCCGTCCTCACCGGCACGGGGGCGCTGGTCGCGTACTCGGGCAAAAAGACCGGACGCTCCCCGAACGACAAGCGGATCGTCGACGAGCCGGGTTCGGCAGCCGACATCTGGTGGGGCGCCGTCAACATCAAGATGACGCGCGAGTCATTCCTGACGAACCGCCAGACGGCCATCGACTACCTGAACACACGCGACACGCTCTATTGCGTGGACGCGTACGCCGGTTGGGATCCGATGTACCGGATCAAGGTCCGGGTCATCTGTGCGCGCGCTTACCACGCGCTCTTCATGCACAACATGCTGATCCGCCCGACCGACGCCGAGCTCGCGACCTTCGGCGAGCCCGAGTACACCATCATCAACGCCGGCCAGTTCCCCGCGAACAAGAACGTGCCGGGCGTGACCTCGGACGCGTCCGTCGCGCTCGACTTCGAGCTGCGCCAGATGGTCATTCTCGGCACCGAGTACGCCGGTGAGATGAAGAAGGGCGTGTTCACCATCATGAACTACTTGATGCCGAAGCAAGGCGTCATGTCGATGCACTGCTCGGCCACGGACGCCCAAGACGGCAGCGGCGCGTCGATCCTGTTCGGCCTGTCGGGCACCGGCAAGACGACGCTCTCGGCCGATCCGAAGCGGCTCCTCATCGGTGACGATGAGCACTGCTGGTCCGACCACGGCGTCTTCAACATCGAAGGCGGCTGTTACGCCAAGGCCGTGAACCTGACCGAAGAGGCGGAGCCCGACATCTTCCGCGCGATCAAGTTCGGGTCCGTGCTCGAGAACGTGATCATGCCGGAGGGCACGCGCACGCCGGACTACACCAACATCTCGATCACCGAGAACACGCGCGCCAGCTATCCGATCGAGGCGATCCCAAACGCCAAGATCCCATGCGTCGGTGGTCAGCCGAAGAACGTGATCATGCTCACGTGCGACGCCTTCGGGGTGCTGCCGCCCGTCTCGAAGCTCACGCCCGCGCAAGCGATGTACCACTTCATCAGCGGCTATACGGCCAAGGTCGCCGGCACCGAGATGGGCGTGACCGAACCGAAGGAGACCTTCTCCCCGTGCTTCGGCGGACCCTTCATGGTGTGGCACCCCGCCAAGTACGCGGAGCTCCTCGCCGAGAAGATGAGCGCGCAGTCGGCCGACTGCTGGCTCGTCAACACCGGCTGGAGCGGCGGCAAATACGGCACGGGCAAACGCATGAAGCTCTCCATCACCCGCGCCATCGTCGACGCCATCCACTCGGGCGAGCTCGCGCGCCAGCCGACGGTCGAACATCCGGTCTTCGGGCTCGCGATGCCGACGTCCTGTCCTGGCGTGCCTTCTGACATTCTGAACCCGCGTTCGACTTGGGCCGAAGGGGCCGCCTACGACGACATGGCGCGTCGGCTCGCACGCCTCTTCGCCGACAACTTCAAGCGCTTCGAAGACGGCTGTAGCGAGGCCGTGCGCACCGCGGGGCCCCGGCTCTGAGAGCGCCTCTCGACGGGCAGGTCGTCCTCATCACGGGGGCGAGCCGCGGCATCGGCAAGGCCCTGGCCGAGCAGCTCGCCTCGCGTGGTGTACTCCTCGGCCTCTTTGCCCGGGACGCCGCTCGGCTGAGCGACGTCGGTGGACCGAACGCGCTGCGCCACGCGGGTGACGTCACTGACGCGGGCGCCGTGCGGGCGTTCGTCGCCAGCGCGGTGGCCGCGTTCGGGCACATCGACGTCCTCGTCAACAACGCGGGCGTCGGCCTGACGGGGATCGTCGCCGACCTCGATCCCCTCGCACTCGCCCGTGTCTTCGACGTGAACGTGCTCGGCGCGCTGCATGCGACGCAAGCGGTCCTCCCGACCATGCGCGCTCAGCGCCGCGGACACATCGTCAATATTTCGTCGATACTCGGGAAAGTGTCCGTCCCTCAGACGGCCGGCTATGCCGCGACCAAGTTTGCGCTGCAGGCGCTCTCGGACGGGCTCCGTATCGAAGAGGCGCCCTACGGCATCGCCGTGAGTGTCATCTGCCCGGGCTCCACCGACACCGACTTCCGGGCCAACGAAGTGAGAGGCGGGTCGGTCCTCGTGGCGGAACGCCCTCGGGTGGCGGCCGTCTCGGCCGAGGTCGTCGCGGCGCAGATCGTGAAGGCAATCGAGCGCCGGCCGCGTGAAGTGATCACGTCCGGCTTCGGGAAGCTCTTGAACGTCCTCGACAGCGCCGCGCCGGCCCTGCTGGACCGGATCTTGGCACGCACCTACCACAAGGGGCGCGCTCCGGGCGCGCCCGGTCCATCGTGAGCCGCCTCCTCCAAGGCGTCCTGGCGCTCCTCATCCTGACCGCGGCGGCGTGCGGGAGCACGATGAGCCCGAGCAGCACGTTCGATGCCTACTTCGAGGCGTATGCCGCTGGCGACTCCGAGCAGCTCTGGGCGCTCTCGTCCACCGCGGCGCGCGCCGATGCGAGCCGGGTCAAGCGCGAGCTCCTCGCAGGGCTGCGCAGCGGAGACGGCGAGGAGCGCACGCACTTCGAAGGCACCTTCGGTGTCACGGCCGAGGTGATCGAGCCGATGGACGAGCGTCAGTTCTTCGATTGGGCGGTCGCCATGATCCGCCGGCGGCTCGGGGCGGGCTACGTCCGCGCCTTCGTGACCCGAGTCCAACGGGTAAGGGAGGAGACGCTCCCCGATGGCAGCGTGGTGATCGTCTACCGCGCCGACGAGGACGTGAGCCGCCTCCCTCTCTCCCGCACCAGCGACGGTTGGCGCGTCGACCAGAGCCCCTTTCCACAGCCGCCATCTGGGGGCGCGCCGGCCACGCCGTGAGTGGATGTACAGTCGAAGGGTCTGTCCACGGCCCCTTTCACCGGCTCTCGTTTCTCCGCGGCACCCCGATGGGTGTGGCACAGATGTCCGTCTACCGCGTCGGCGACACGCTCATCGACACGGGGGGCACCCCCATCGGTCCTGACCTCGTCGCGGCACTCGCAGGCGATCCCCCGCGGCGCATCCTGCTCACACACCAACACGAGGACCACGTTGGCAACGTCGCGCTGCTGAGGCGCCACTTCGGCGCGCTCCCCGTCCACGCCCCACGGCAGCACATCGTCATCATCGAGAGCACCACGCGTGTGCCCGACTACAGGGCCGCGTTCTGGGGGCACCCCGAAGCGAGCCGCGGCCTCCTCCCTTACGATCCCGGTGACGAGTTCGACACCGGCGGCACGGTGCTCGAGGCCGTCCTCACGCCGGGTCACACGCCCCATCACGTCGCTTTCGTCGCGAACGTGTCCGGCGTCCGTTATGCGCTCACGGGCGACCTCTATACGTCGAAGCCGCTCGAGGCTTGGTACGAGTCGGCGGCCGAGGACATGGCGGCGTCGCATCGCCGACTCCTCCCGAAGGGCTCGATGCCACTGGTGGTGCTCCCGACGCACGGCCGGGTGAAAGAAGATGGGGTGACCTTGTTACGTGAGGCGGCCGACTGGCTCGACCGTGAAGCCGAGAGGGTCGTGCGGGCGGCTGCATCGGGGCCGACGTCCCATCGCGCGCTGGCGGGGACACTCTACGGCCACCTCGGTCCGGACGTCGCCGACGCCTATTCGGGTGGCGAGATCAGCCGCGCGGCCTTTGTGCGGTCCGTGCTGGCGCCGGTGCGAACGCTACCGGCGTCGCTGCCGACGTGAGCGGGGTGATCAGCTCGGGCGCGGCGCGTACTTGTCGATGACGCCGCAGGTGCCGGGCATGGCCTCTTCGATGTGGCGCTTCGCGGACGGGCGCAACGTCTCGTAGACCTTCTTCAGCACGGCGTTCTTGGCGTGTTTGGCTTTGCCGTCGGTGATCGCCAGGAGCGCCTCGGCGAGCGCGGGCCCGCGGCTCGACGCGAACTCGACGAAGGTGGCCGGCGTTTTCGCCGTGCGGAACTCCGCGTGGAAGGGCTCGAACGCGTCGGCGAACTCCGGCAGGAGGTCGCTCACCAGCTTCGGGACCATCTTGCCCCCATCGAGGCCGCGCACCGTCTTGTAGCCGAGCCGGATGGCTCCGCCGACGAAGCCGGACTTCTTGGCGACTTCGCTGTCGACGAGCTTTACGCAATCGTCGACGACGTTCTTCTTCTGATCGGGATCGAGCAGCACTTCAGGGAGAGTCATGGGCCGGCTTTTACCGCCCCCGCCGAACGACGGCAATCTCTGAGTGGATGAAGTTCGATGGGCCCGGTACGCACGAATCGAAAGTGGCCGCGGGGCTCTTGTCGGGACGTGGACCCGCGCCAGCGCCGGGGCGGCCAGAATGCCGATCAGCGGAGGCGACGTACCGCGGTCCCGTACGCGAAGACCTCGATGAGGGGGCGCACGGCGAGCAGACCACTCCCGGCCGTGAGTCGCTGCTCGAAGCGCGTGAAGGCGACGCCGTGGCAGCCGAGCGCGAAGGCCTGCGCACGAAGCGACGCGTCGGCGGCGCGAAAGGGGCCGCCGGCGGCGCTGGGATCCCAATCGTCCGTGACGACCGCGACAGTCGACGCGAAGAGGACCTCGCAGACGTCGTAGTCCCACGGCATGGCGCCGGTGGAGACCTGCACAGCACCGGGTGCGGTCGGGGCGTCCACCCGGCGCTGCGGGACGTCGACTCCGGCGAGCGAGGGCACGGCGGCCGCCGGTGGGGCCGTCGGCGCTGCCGGCGGAGGAGCAGGCGCAGCCACTGAAGGCGGTGGCGTTTCGATGACCGGCTCCGGCGCCGGGTCGCACGCCGCCTCGGGCTCGGAGTCGGAGATCGCCGGGACGGCTGGGACGACCGTGGCAGCCGCGACCAGAAGGACGGTGGGGCTGGGCTCCACGTCCGCGGGAACCCCGTTTGGCTCGGGCTCGCGACCCAACTCGGCCCACTCTTCCGCACTTGGAGGCGGGGTCGACTCGGACTCGGCCTCGGGGACCGGGTCGGCGTCGGGTACGGAGTAAGACTCCGTGGCGGCGCGCACGGGCGCTGGGGGCGGCGAGGCGCGCGGAGCGGGTGGGTCGTCTGGAGCGGAATCGCCGAGGAGAGCCGCGATCTCGTCGACGCGTATCCCTCGCGGTGGCGTCTTCAGGTTCTCGGCTTCGTCCTCGCCCGAGACGACCTGCTTCAGCGTGAGCGAGGAGTATCCGAAGTCGATGCGCAGCTCGTTCTGGAGCAAGAACGGAGTCAGGGCAGGCAGGACCGTGGACCCGATACGAATGTCACCGCCCACGGGGCGACAACGCACTCGGAAGCCATCAAAGGACAAGATCAGGTGAACGGGGCGGAGTGACGGATCGTCGATGAGGATGTCCGCCTCTTCTTCTGACGTCCCGAGCGAGCAGAGGGGCTCGCTGATCTCGTAGACGTGCGTGTCACCACTCGAGTTCACGACTTCGAAGTGGTAGGACGGAGATGGCCCTTCAGTGCTCATGAAATCGTGCTCCCTGATGCTCGCGAGGCGGCGTTTCATCAGGCTACCGGGTCTCCGCGCCGCGCGCTAATTGGCGAGTGGTCCTACTCCCGAATCATCAGCGGAAAGAGCACCAGCGCGAGCGCGAGGTAGATGAGGTCGAAGGCGCCGAGGACGCTCAGCCAGTGGGCGGCGGCGTCGCCCGAGAGCGCGGCGCGTGTGCCCTGGACGCCCGAGACGAGCACGGGGGTGACCAGCGGGAAGACGATGATGGGCACGAGGATGTCGCGGAGGCGGGAGGAGAGGAGCATCGCGGCGAAGAGTGTGCCGACGACGCCGAAGCCGAGCGTCCCGAGCGCGAGCTGGCCGACGACGATGAGGAGGCCGGTCGCGTCCGTCAACGTGAACACGTCGAAGAACAGGAAGAGGAGCGGCACGGTGACGAGCTCCATGACGGCCATCGCGAAGAGCCACGTGAGGAGCTTGCCAAGGTAGATGGCGCGGGGGTGAACCGGCGACATGAGGAGGCCGCCGAGGCAGTCGGATTCGCGCTCGCTGTCGAAGAGGCGGCCGAGGGCGAGCGAGCCGGCGAAGAGGACCGTGGTCCAGAGGATGCCGGGCGTGTAGGTGCGCGAGCGGTCCTGATCGACGAAGAAGGAGAGCGCGAAGAGCACCGTGGCGAGGACGCCGTAAGACAAGACCGAGAAGAGCAGCTCCTTCGAGCGGCGCTCGATGCGGAGATCCTTCTGAAAGAGCAGCCAGGCGTCGTGCAGCATCAGAGGCCGGCCGTGGCGGCGGGGCTGCCGTCGCTGAGCTCGAAGGCGCTGTCGATGTCGGCGGCGCCGCTAATAGGCGAGAACACGAGGCGCCGTCCGCGGCTGAGGACCAAGATGTCGGTCGCGGCCTTTAGAAGGAGGTCGCGGTGGTGCGATGAAACCACGAGTGAACATCCGCGGTCCCGGGCGGCCTGCATCTCCGTCTCGAGCCAGCGTCGGCCGCTCTCGTCGAGGCCCGAGGCGGGCTCGTCGAGGAGCCAGAGCTGCGCGTCTTGGATGAGGAGGCGTGCGATCGAGAGGCGCTGCGTCATGCCGCGCGAGAGCTCGCGGGCCAGCCGGTCGCTCGCGCGGCCGAGGCCGACGCGGTCGAGCACGGCCATCGTAGCGGCGGGGTCGCGCCGATGGAGCTTGGCCACGAGCTCGAGGTTCTCTCGGGCGGTGAGCGCGCCGTAGAGGAAAGAGGCGTGGCCGACGTAGCCGATGCTGCCGGGCGTGGCGCCACCGAAGTCGAGGGTGCCGGCCGTGGGCTTCGTTCGGCCAGCGATGAGCTGAAAGAGGGTGCTCTTGCCGGCGCCGTTGTGTCCGATGAGCGCCAGGGCTCGGCCGGCGTCGACGTGGAAGTCCACGTCTCGCAACGCAAATCGGCGACCATAGGACTTCGAGAGGCCCCGGCCGGCGACACGACCGAGGGGAGGGCGTACGGCGGTCACGCGCTCACTCCGCGCGCGGCGGCGACGTGACGGGGAGCAGGGACTGCCGGCGGCGTAGCCCCGAGATGATCGCGGCGCCGACGAAGAGGATGACGAGGACGATGCCGGACGCCGCGCGCTCCGGGACCTGGCTCGGCGCCGGGAGACGGTCGATCTCCAGCACGAGCGGGTCGCCGGCGTTCAGGCGTTGGTTCGGGACGAGATCGAGGCGCACCATCGTGCCTTCGCGGCCCGACAGCGCCCGGTGGGGGTTCTCGAGCCGGGCGCGGACGCCCAAGTGGTCGGGATAGCGGAGGGTCACGAGGGTGTCGCGCACGGGCAAATCGGCGACGGAGCCGAGGGTCACCTTCTCGTGCAAGTACGGGAGCTGATAGGTGAATTGGAAGAAGAGGTCTTCGCCCGGAAGCACCGGGCCGCGGAAGACCTGGCCGCCGTGTTCGCCGACGACGCGGCCGAGGCCGGTGCTGGGCGCCGCGCCGCCGACCGGCCGGCCTTTGGGGTAGATGCCCCAGGTCGGGATGCGCCCGAGGACGCGGTTGGTGAGGGTAGGCAGCCGGAGACCGAGAGGCGCTTGGGCGGCGTCGAAGACGGTCAGCGCCGTGTTCTCGACCTTGACGAGCTGGGTGACCGAGAAGCCGGACTCACCGACGTCGAGCGTGTAGAGCAGCCGAAAGCGGATAGCGCTGGCGTCCCGGGCCGTGTGGTAGACGCGGACCTCGTCCGGGGCGGTCTCAGTGATGCCGAACTCGCCGGAGCGGTAGGGGACCCCTTGGAAGGTCACCTCGAAACGGTAACGCGCCTCGCTGAAGGCCGCCGCGTCGGGCACGGAGAGGAGGCCGTCCGCGCTGGCGCGGGCCTGCCGGCGCAAGATGACCGATTCGGTGCCGCCGTGCGGGCCGGGTTGGCGGGCCCAGCCGACGAGCGCGCCCGTGGCGTAGGGCAGGGGGCGCGCCGTACCGTCGGGCAGCACCTCGACGACCTTCACCGCGGCGGAGAAGGCGCGGGGCGCGTCGGGGAGGGCCGCCTTCGGCGCCGGTACTTCCCGCGGACCCGAGAGGGCGGCTTCACCGTCCGGGGGGCTCGGCGTGGCGGAGAGCAAGAGCGCCGAGAGGGCCAGAGTGAGTGGCGTCACGTGAGCTCCTCGATAGGGGGCTCGAGCTTGTCGAGCGCCGCGAGGACGAGCACCAGCTCCGGTTCGATGCGGGCACGCTCCGCCTCGTAGGCTTGGCGAGGGACCCGCCCGAGCTTGAAGTCGAGCTCGGATGTACGAAGGTCCTCCGCCAGCCCGTCGCGGCGTTCGCGGAGCCTCGCGAGCTCGCGGACATGGACACGGCCGGCCTCGCCGCCCGGGCCCGTGTTCAGCGAGCGGATGAGCCTCACGAGCTGCCAAAGACCGGCGGCCGCGCAGAGCAGCACGATCGTGCCAAATACGGTGTCGAGCACGGGGCTTAGACTCCGAGATCGTCGATGTCGTCGCGGAAGCGGTCCACGGCGGCGGTCTCGGCCGGGTCGCGTTCGCGTTCGGGGACGGCGGCGTTGCGACGCGTTCGTATGACGATGGTAAGCGCGATGACGACGACAGCGGCGACACCAATGGAAGCGGGGATCCACCACGACAGAGCGGACTCGCGGTTGAGCCAGATCTGGTCGACCGTGAACGGCGGGTCTTCCGCCTTACGCATGGTCCCGTTGATCTGCTCGACGTAGTAGGCCCGTGCCTCCGCGGTCGAGTAGCCGAGGACCAGCAGCACCTTGAACAGCTTCTGCCAGTAGGGGGCGTGCGCGCAGTCGAGCGGGCACTGTGAGAAGGGCTTGCGGCCACATCCACAGACGCACCACGTATTGTGCATCAGGTCTCGGTGCGCCACATCGTCGGCGAGCAAAAAGCGCTCGTTCGTGGGCTCCTCTTCGATGAAGGCGGAGAGGAACGAGAGCTGCTGTTCCCGGGTCGCCCCCGAGGGGATGGCAAGGGCGATGCGCCGTTTGACCGCCGCACCGTAGGGACAATCGCAGCTCGTGAGGCGACGATTGTCGTCAAAGACCCGCTCGCCGCCGCTCTCGCAGGCGCAGCGCATGGAATCGAGGACGTGAGCCGCTTCCGGGCCGGGACTCGTGTCGGTCAGTGCTGCGGCGGGCGCGCTCGTGAGCGCGGAGCCGAGGAGCAGCGCGGCGAAGACGGCGCTGGTGCCGCCGCTGATCTTGGCCGTCGAGACCGCGCCCGTCGGCGGGAGTGGCGCTGGCTCGGGTTCGGCCGTGCCCCCCCCTGCAGCGGCGCCTTCACGGCCGAGCAAGAAGTCCGTGGGCACGAGGAGCAGCACGCTGCCGAGGAAGATCACGATGGTCCCGAGCCAGAGCAGGTTGATCATCGGGTTGACGAACGCAAGCAGGTTGATGAAGGGCTG
>JADMJS010000643.1 GCA_018780435.1 Myxococcales bacterium | reverse complement strand
AGGTCGACAAGCAGTACTTCAACTTCGCGTCGGCGCACTTCCTCCTCTTCCCGGACGGCACGCGCGAAGAGCTGCACGGCCATAACTACCAAGTCTCGGTCGAGGTCTACGGGCAACTCGAAGACGGCGACGTCGTCCTGAACTTCATCCCCTTCAAGCCGCTCGTGAAGCGCTGCTGTGATGAGCTCGACCACCGCCTGATCCTGCCGCGCGACTCCAAGTGGCTGCGCATCATCGAACACGAACGTGAGGTCGAGGTCTGGCACTCGGATGACCGCTTCCTCTTCCCGAGGCGCGACGTCCGCATCCTCCCGATCCCCAACACGTCGAGCGAACGCCTTGCGGAGTACCTCGCGACCGAGATCCGGTCGCGCGTGAAGGCGGAGATGGGTTATCCGATCGAGACCATCAAGGTCAGCGTGCAGGAGAGCCCCGGCCAAGCCGCCTTGTGCGAGATGGACTCGGACGCGTGAGGCTCGCGGCCCCGGCGCCTCGTATAGGCCTGCGCCGGGCCGTGATCCCGCTGCTGTCCCCGTGGCTCGCACTTACTCTCTCGTGTGGCGCCGGCGATGACGACGCGACGCCCTTCGAGTCCGAATCGCGCCCCTGCACCCGCATCGAAGCGCTCGTGCCAACCCTGGTCGAGATCGCAGATGGCGGCGGCCTGCCGGCGCTCTCGTCGGCGCTCCAGGACACGCTGACGCGAGACCTACGGCAGGGCCTCGTCGACGCCGTGCTCGGTCTCGTCAAGGATCTCCCGGCCGGGACGCTGACTGGCCTCTGGGAGCTCGACGACCGCGGCGCGCTCGACGCCATCGTGAACCCCATCACCGGGCTCCTCATCGCCGTCGAGATCATCGCGACCGAAAACCCACCGGCGCAGTCGCCGTGGCAGGCGCTGGGTGTGTTCAGCCAGGTCTTGACCGAGTGTCGCGGCGAGCCGCTCCTGCGCGCGTTCCGAGACCTGCTCGGGCGCCCGGCCTTCCGCGCTCAGGTCGACGTGCTGCTGGCCGCCGGCCTCGACGTGGACGCGCTGCTCCTCGACCTCGGCGTCGACGTGCAGGCGCTCGAAGGCCGCGCGGGCTTTCAGGCGCTGTTCACGTCACTGCTCCGCGCCGTCGCCGCGCCGGACTTCACCATCGCGGAGCTCACCGGCGACGGCGGTCTCCTCCGCGCGCTGGTAGACCCGAACGACGCCGTCATTACCGCCACGCTCGACCTCATGAACCAGCTCCTGACGGGAGACTCGCTCGTGGCGGTGCAGGGCCTCTCCTCCTGCCTGCTCGAGCTCGACACCGAACGCCGTATCGCGGGGCTGCTCCTCGACCTGCTCCGCAAGGACGCGCTCGAGACTCTGGCCGGGCTCGGCAAGGCGCTGAGCGTCGCCGACGCCAATTTCGCCATCGATCACCTGGCCTTACCCATTCTGGACGGCCTCATCGAACGCCCAGCGGGTCGCGCCGCGCTTGCAGACAGCCTCGCCGCGCTGCTGCGCCCGGAGATCGCACCCGCCGTCATGGCCGAAGTCCTGTTGCTCCTCGAGCGCGGCGTCGTCACGGAAGTGGCGCTCCTGGCCCGTGCGCTCACGACGGATGCATGCCCGTGATGCGGATGCCGGTGTACTTGGTCGCGCTCGCGCTCCTGGTCGGTCGCCACGCGCAGGCCAGCGTCTTCGACCTCTACGGCATGGGCGCGCGTGGCATCGCGTTCGCGGGAGCGATGACCGCCACCGTCGACGACTTCACCGCGACCTTCTACAACCCCGCGGCCCTCACGAAACACCGTGACGTCCGCTACGGCGGCAACTACCTACTCACGGTCCCGAAGCTCTACGTGAACCGCGGCCTGCCCGTGTGCCAACAGTCCGAAGCGGTCTGCCGCGGCGCTTATGGCGGCGCCTACAGCAGCCGCGAGGCGCGCCTGCCGGACAGCTTCTCGGGCTTCACGCTCGGGTGGTCCATCCCCTTCGATCTCGACATTGGCCGACTGGGGACGGGCGTGGCGCTCTACGTGCCGACCATCAACCTCATCCGGGCCGAGGGCATCGACCCGGTCACGCCGCAGTTCTATCAGTACCAGAACCTCCCGGATCAATTGGTGATCCTCATCTCCGCGGCCTGGGCGCCCGTTCCCTGGTTCTCCTTCGGCGGCGGCGTTCAGGTGCTCGCGGACGTCGGCGGCAAGGCCGAGTTCGAGCTCGACGTCGCGAACGGCGCCTTCGACCGCAGCGACATCTCGGTCGAGATCGTCCCCAAAGTCGCCGCCACCGCCGGCCTGCTCTTCCGGCCCGCTCGCGGCTTCGACATCGGCCTCTCCTACCGCCAGGAGCTTGGCCTCGAGTTCGTCCTGCCCGCGCGCGTCGACGCGGGCGGCATCCTGGTGATCGGCCTCGATACGGGCGGCAGCGTCCTCTACACCCCCCACCAGATTCAGTTCGGCGCCAGCTATCGCATCGCGCCCATCAAGCTGACGGTCGCCGCCGAGCTCGACTACGCCTTCTGGGAGAAGGCGCCCGACCCGTCCCCGCGCGTCGGCGTCACGGTCGGCGGCAAGCTGCTGGACGCCGTCGGCCTCGAAGGGGCCCTCGACATCGACGGCGACAAGACGGTCACGCTCGGCTTCCACGACACGGTCACCTCGCGCGTCGCCCTCGAATGGGAAGCCCTCCCCTGGCTCGACGTGCGCGCCGGCTACGCCTTCCGCCCGTCGCCCGCCCCCAAGGCCACGGGCGCCTACAACTACCTCGACAACGACGTCCACACGATCGGCTTCGGCGTCGGCTTCACCTTCATGGATCCCCTCTCGGTCCACGACCGGCCCATCGGCGTCTCGCTCGGCAGCCAGATCGGGGTCCTGCCGAAGCGCACGGTGGTCAAAGCGTCGCGCAACGACCCCATCGGAGACCTGGAGCACGGTGGCGTGCTGTACAGCTTCAGCCTTTCGATTTCCCACTCGTACTAATCGCGGGGATCGACCACCCGCCCCGCCAACGCACTCGCCGCCGCCGTGCGAGCCGACGCCAGATAGATCCGAGCGTCCTCCGACCCCATGCGCCCGCGGAAGTTCCGGTTCGAGGTCGACACGCACACCTCGCCCGCGCCGAGGAGGCCCTTGTCGATGCCGCCGCAGGCGCCGCACGCGGAGGCCGTGACCATGGCACCCGCGGCGATGAGCGTCTCGATGATCCCTTCGCGCATGGCGTCGATGTAGACTTTTTGGCTGGCTGGCGTCACGACTAGGCGTAATGTGCCGGGGACTTGCCTGCCTTTCAACACCGCGGCCGCGTCGCGCAGGTCCTCGAGTCGGCCGCCCGCGCACGAGCCGATGAAGACCTGGTGGACGCGCTCGCCGTCGGCGTCGGCAGCCGGGATGACGTCCGACGGACTGCCGGGGCGCGCGACGAGGGGGACGAGCGCAGCGACGTCGAGGTCGATGTGTTCGACATAGTCCGGGTCGTCCGCACGAGTGTGCCAGTCGCCGCTGCGGTCAGCCTTGCCGTCGCGTCCCTCCAGATACCGCCAGGTGACCTCGTCCGGTACGAAGAGGCCGTTCTTGGCGCCGCAGTCGACCGCCATGTTGCAGAGGGTGAAGCGCGACGCCATGTCGATGGGCCGCCCGGGCGCCGTGTCGTCCACGAACTCGATGGACCGGTAGCCGGCGCCCCCTTCGCCGAAGTGGCGCATCATCTCGAGCGCGAGATCCTTGCCGGAGACCCACTCGGGGAGCGCGCCGTAGAAGCGGTAACGAAGCGCGGCCGGAACCGTCATGGCGACGCGGCCGGTCGCGAGCAGGCACAAGATGTCGGTCGAGCCGAAGCCCGCCGCGAAGGCGCCGACCGCGCCCGCCGTCGTGGTGTGCGAGTCGGCGCCCGCGATGACGGCGCCCGGCAGGCAGCGCGGGTCTTCCACCAGGATCTGGTGGCTGATCCCCTTGAAGAGATGCCGAGTCGCGATGCCCTGGTCCTCGACGAAGTCCAGGTAACGCTTGAGGATCCCGGCGCGTTCGGCCGACGCGGGCGGGGTGAAGTGGTCGGCGGCGAAGAAGCAGCGCTCGGGAAAACGCACGCGGCGCCCTGACCTCGCGAGGCGGTCGATGAGGAGCGCGATGGTCGCTTCGTGGCCGAGCACGAGGTCGGGCTCGACCCATCGGTAGGCGCTCCCCGGTAGGACGGCATCGCCCGCGCGAGCGTCGAGGATTCGGCGCGTGAGGCTCACGGGCGTCCCTCGGTCACCTGACGAAACCACATCTCGATGAGGGCGGGGTCGGCCCCAAGGTGGCGCTCGTTGAACGCGTCGATGGCCCCCCGAAGCGCGTGGGTCGCATCGCGAGTCGGGCCCCGAGGCATGTCCTTGAGCCGATCGAGCACGACGGCCAGCGTATCGTCGTCGGCAGGCAAGCCGCGCTCTTCCGCGAATCGCCGTAGCCACGAGCGACCGGTGTGTTTGCCCGCCGCGAAGTCGTGCTTTCGGCCCACGGCTCGGGGCGCGAGTCGCTCGTAGTTGCGAGCGTCCTTCAGGAGGCCGTCGACGTGGATCCCGGACTCGTGCCGAAACGCATTCCAACCGACCAGTGGCGCTTGCTGCGACACGAAAAAGCCGCTGATGGATTCCACCAGTCGTGACAGCGCCACCGACGCCGTCACGTCGAAGCCCGTGTCGAGCCCGAGCAGGGTCCGAAGTCCGGCGGCGACCTCGACGAGTGAAGCGTTCCCCGCCCGCTCGCCGAGCCCATTGACCGTGGCGGTCGGGAGCTGACAGCCCGCTTCGATAGCCGCCAGCGTGTTGGCGGTCGCGAGCCCGAAGTCGTTATGGCAGTGGACGCCGAGCGTCGCGCCGGGGTGGCGCTCCCGGCACTCGGCGAAGAGCGCCGCCGTCGCGCGGGGAGTCCAGGCCCCAACGGTGTCGCATAAGATGATGCGCTCGGCGCCACCCTCGAGCGCGACGTCGATGATGGCGTGGAGCTCCTCGGGCACACTTCGCGACGCGTCTTCGCAGACCACGTTGGCGGTTCGACCGAGCTGCCGGCTCAGCCGAACGACCTCGGCGATGCGCCTCTGCCACGTCGGGAGATCGAGGCCGAGACGCGACTCGCGATGGAGCGTGCTCGTCGGGCAGATGATGAAGAGCTCATCGCAGCCGCAATCGGCAGCCAATCGAAGCTCCTCGGGCCGCGCTCGAACCGACGCGCCGATGCGTGCCGGGCCACGACCGACGGCCGCGCGGAGAAAACGACGCTCGTCCTCGGAGACGGCCGGCATCCCCGCGTCGAGGAGCAGCACGCCTGCGGCCGCGAGCGCGTCGACCAGAACGAGCTTCTCGGCCGCATCAAAGCTCACGCCGGCCGTTTGTTCACCCTCCCGGAGGGTGCAATCGACGAGCATCACGGGCGCTAGTGGGTTGGCCGTCAAATTCGCTCCGGAAATTCGGGTCGTTCGTGAGCGGGCCGCAAGGAGGAAGTGCGCAGGAATACTCCGAGTCTTTCAAGCAATTCCGACGCCGTGGACCGCCGCGAACGGCCCGAATTTCCAAGCGAATTTGTCAGACGACCCACTAGACCCACGTGGCCCTCGCGCGTTCACCCCGGTGGGCGTCCTCCTCCGCGAGCGCGTCGCGGTAGGTCCACCCGTCCCCGATGGGCCGGCTAGGCGCCGGGATCCCACGTCGTTCAGCCAGGAGCGAACGGCGTTCGAAGCAGTGCTGGCGACCCGCCGAAGGACTCGCCCAGAAGCGTGGATCCCGACCGAGGAAGCAAAACTCCATACACTTCAAGTGCTGGAGATGATGCTCAAATTCGGCGATGCCTCCCACGTCGCGCTCGTCGCCGAAGTAACCCGCGATCTTGAAGCCGAGCGACGAGTAGGTGTCCGAGCGATTGCCGCCGTGGGCCGCGTGGAAATCCGAGAAGCGGTGTCGGTCCGTGATCATCGAGAAGGCGGTCGGCCGTTCGAATTGCGGCGACCCGGGTTCGAGCTGCACCGACCAGGTCATCAGGCGACGAGCGCGCTTGTAACGGGCCGCGATGGCGTTGATCTGCTCCTGCGTCGTGCGGGCCGTCGCTACGGTCTCGCCGGGGAGCGCGATGGTGTAGAAGACGTCGAAGGTCACCTCCGAGGCTTCGAGGAGGTCGAGCGTCTCGAAGAGCTCGGTGGTCGTATAGAAGGGCTGCTTGTTCTTGCGGCGGACCTCGTCATCGCCGGCGTCCGGTGAGATAGCGATGTAGCTCTCAGGCGACGGGAAGGCCTTCTTGAACTCCGCCACGAAGCGCGCCGTCGGCAGCCCCCAACACTCGAAGTAGAAGTCGACGTCGAGCCCTTCGGCCCGAATGCGCTGGAAGAGCTCGACGTAGTAGTCGTCTTTGGTCGGCGTCGGGTCGTAACACAGCGCCATCGTCTTGTAGCCGTACTCCATGGCCCTTCGGATGTCGGCTACGACGCGGTCCTGCGAGCGCCAGAGCAGCTTGCTCGTCCCGTTCACCTTTCGAAGCGTATCGCGATTGCCGCCGCAGAAGGTGCAGGTATAGGCGCAACCTCGCCCGATGAAGAGCGGGAAGAAGGCCCGCCCCATGGTGAGCATCTTTCGGTTCTCGGCCTTCGTGAACTCGCGGCCGTAGGCGAGCGGGAACCCAAAGCTGCTGGCGTAGGTGTGCGGGTGACGCATGACGGAGAGGTCGCCAAACACGAGGTCGTCGATGCCGGGCCCGCCTTGAAGGAGCCGGCCGGCGTGCTCGCGGTCGTTCACCACGATAGCGCCCGCAGCGTCGCGGTGGACGAGGTGCGGCACGCGGGTGAGATCGCCTCCAGCGACCAAGGTATCGATGAGATGTTGGCTCGACGCCTCGGCGTGACCCTGAAGGATCCCATCGATGAAGGGGTATTCAGCGATGATTTGCTCCGCGAAATAGCCCGCGGTGAGCCCACCGAGAAAGACGAAGGCCTCCGGGTGAGCCGCCTTCAGCGCCCTCGCGACCTCGATGGCGTCATAGCTCTGGTAGTGCCAATAGAGCGATAACCCGATGGCCCGAATGGCCCTGCCTGCGTAGGCGTCTACGACGCGATAGCCAGGGTCCTCGACCCATTCCACACCCAGATGGACGAGCTCCACTCGCCGCCCTTGCCGCCGGAGCCACTCCGCGATGGCGAGGAGCCCCATGGGCATGTAGGTGATGTTCATGAAGTCGCCGAAGGGCAGGTAATGCCCCTCGGCCTTGGGCGCGTGGACGAACAGGCAGTCGAGGTCGGTCGCAGGCATACGCGTCCACTACTCGCCAGATGGCGGACCGGTTCCCCGTCGTGACTCGCGACCGCCCGTCGACCTCAGCCCTTAAAAACGAAAGGCGGGTTGGGCGTCGATATGGGTCGTCGCCCGTGGAGCTGCTCAAGACAGCCCGACGGAATCCGACCCACCTCGGCGCACACCCGCCCATCGCTGCCGCCGGCGAACCGGCAGCGGGACCATCACCTTTCGGCTGGTCCCACATCGAACGGCCCAGTTCGGACCCTTTCGACTTACTTCTTCTTGGCCGCCGGCTTCGCTGCAGGAGCGGCCTTCTTCTCGGCTTCGATGTTGGCCAGGTACTGCTCGGCGAGAGCGAGCCACTGGTCCTTCATCTCATCGAGCGAGGTCCCACGCGGAGCATGGAGCCCGCCGATCTGCAGGGTCACCGCGCCGTGAAGCGCGCCCCAGAGGAAGGTCGAATGGCGGCTCGCCGCCGAATCCGAGTGACCCGCCGCCACGAACGCCGCCTTGATGGCGTTCGCCGTGTCGTTGACGTCGCTCTCCGTCCGGCGCTCCATCCCGTTGAGGAGTGGATCGTTCGGGACGTCGGCGAAGTCGTCGGCCACGTAGTTGTACATCGCACCGTAGAACCGGTGGTTCGCCAGGGCCCACTTGATGTAGGCATCGGCGACCTGGCGGATCTTGTCGGACGGCTTGCTGGCCTTGGCCGCCTTGTCGATCTCGGCGTTCAGTTGCTTGAACCCCTCGACCGTGATGTGGCGGATGATGTCCTGGCGGCTCTCGTAATAGAGGTACAGCGTCATGGAGCTGACGCCGACCTTCGAGGCGATTCCACGCATGGAGAGCCCGTCGAGGCCCTCCTCGAGGAAACGCTCGCGGGCAGCTTCGAGAATACGAGCGCGCATCTTGGCGCGCTGATCGTGCGTCATCGGTCTACGTCCCATTAGTCCTCCTTGCTTATGCCATCACCTTCGAAGCAATGGCCGGTTCTTGCCGGGCAGCACTCGTGGACCAATCGTATCCATGAGTGTCTGCACGGCCCTTCCAGTGGCATTCGAGCCGGATTCCGACCAGCTCCGCCGCCAGTCGGCAGAGCGGTCTCGACTGCCACTAGCCACATCGACGCGGCATAAGCGCGGAAACTACACCCATTCTCGGAGATTGCAATTCCACTAAGAACCCCGATCACATTTTTTGCGGACGCAACGGCTGACAACCAATTCGGGCCAGTGATCGCAATCAAACTAATCCAAACAACGTCCGCTATGGACGCTCCGAATCCGAGTGCGCTGTTCGCACTACTGCAAGCCCAATGTCGACGGCCCAGTCGGCGGTTTGGCGTGCGGCCAGTCGGTTACCCTCGGGGGAGAAGTGCTTGTCGGGGAGGTACAGGCGGTCGGGAGCGACGCCGCTGCGATCGAGCGCCCGTTGTCCCCGGAAGAGGCGCACTCCCAGATGCTGGCAGCGTTCCTCGAGCGGCGTGACGTCGAGCCCGGCCTGGCCGTAAGACTCGACCCACGCCACAACGGCCAAGGTCGGTCTCGGTCGGCCACCGGGCCCGGCGGCATCCGGGACCGGTTGCCCAGCGACCACCCGAGCGAAACGCTCCAAAACATCAAGGTACTCGATATGTTGACGTCGAAGCGCTGCGTGCGCCCCGGCCCCGAGGCGCTCGAGCAGACGGGCTTCGGATACCGCGTAGACTTCGGCCGCCGCGCCGCGTTTACCCCCGTACTCGGAGACCACGCGCTCGACATCGGGATCGGGGCGACTCGAGTCTTCGTCGTCCCATGCCAGGAAGCGGCGAAAGCTGGTCGGCCGCGCCATCTCCTTGAGATCACTCGCAGTGTGGCACACGAGGACGACATCGGGCTCGAGCCTCGCCAGCTTCTGTTCCCACTGCTCGAGCTGATCGACGATGGTGTAGCCTGGAACCGCTGCATTCCAGACTCGGGCGCTCACCCCTCTCGCCGCCAGCGCGAGCCCGAGCTGATGCGGAAATGTGTCTTCGTCGCCCACGCCCATCCCGAACGCGAAGCTGTCACCCAGGACCAAGATCCGCATGCCCCCCGGCGCAGACAGCGTCTCCGGCCCTCGGAATCCCTCCGAGGTCGTCGTCAGGCGATACTCCAGGTCGAAGGGGAGCCCGTAATTGCGTACATTGTCGATGAATGATTGACCTGGGTTCAGGTCACCCGGCTGTGCGCCGCTAATCTGGTAGACCTCGGGCCGCTCAGGTTCGGGCCAGAAGCGCCAGATGACCCCGATCCCGCCGACGACGACGAGGGCTGTGACCGCGAGCAGCCACACACGGGCCCTTCCGGAGAGGCGGGTCAGTTTCCCTCCACCTTCCAGGTGTATCCACCGTGGAGGATCGCGTGGAGGTCGGCCTTCTTCTTGCTCTGGGCTTCCTCGATCTGCGCGTGCAGGAGCGACTCGTAGGTCGGCCTCACCACCGCCCGAAGGAGCCCCATCGGGGTCGGGTACTCCGGCACCTGAACGTTCGCGAGCGCGAAGGCACGCGAGATGTCCGCGTCGTAGGCGTCGTGCGTCGCGACGTCGTCTTCGGTGCCGTCGACGCCGACCGTGATGACCACGGGACGGCCTTCGTGAAAGGTGATGCCCTTACGGCCGCCATCAAAGAGCATCTTCTTACCGTGCTCGAGGCGTAGCTGCGAAGCCTCTTTGCTGGCCTTCTCCGTGACGCTCGTGAATGCGCCATCGTTGAAGATGTTGCAGTTCTGGTAGATCTCGATGAACGAGGTCCCCTTATGCTCCCACGCCTGCCGGATGAGCCCCGAGAGGTGTTTTCCATCGACGTCGTAGCTACGTCCCACGAACGACGCACCCGAACCGAGCGCGACGGCGAGCGGGCTGAGCGGGTAGTCGATAGAGCCCATGGGCGTCGACTTGGTGCGCTTGCCGAGCTCGGACGTCGGCGAGTACTGACCCTTCGTAAGACCGTAAATCCGATTATTGAAGAGCAGCACCGTGACGTCGAAGTTTCGACGTAGGAGATGCATCAGGTGGTTTCCGCCGATCGAGAGGCCGTCACCGTCCCCCGTCACAATCCAGACGTGCAGATTCGGATTGGTGATCTTGAGACCACTCGCGACGGCCGTCGCTCGACCGTGGATCGTGTGGAAACCATAGGTGTTCATGTAATACGGGAATCGGGACGAGCACCCGATGCCGCTCACGAACACATGGTCTTCACGGCGAACCGGAAGTTCGGCCATGAGCTTCTGCACGGTGGCCAGGATCGCGTAGTCGCCACAACCAGGGCACCACCGCACGTCCTGGTCGGTCGCGAAGTCGTCTTTCGTGTACTTCGGGAGCGGCTCGTCGTGGCCGCTGGGCAGGTCGTGGTCGCTCATGATTCCTCCGACAGATTCACGATAGCTTGGGTCAGGGCGGCCACCTTGAAGGGCTGCCCCCGGACCTGATTGAAGCCGCGCGCGTCGATGAGGTACTTGCCGCGCAGGATGAAGGAGA
>JADMJS010000004.1 GCA_018780435.1 Myxococcales bacterium | reverse complement strand
CGCGCGTCACCGAACGAGCGCGTCCAACTCGGCTGCTGCGGCTGCGTGGTTCCGACTGAGCAGCGCGACAGCCTTTCCCGCCGCGGGCGCCGCCTTCTTCCTCAAGCTTGCTGGCGCGTCCTTTACCGCGTCACGAAAGCTCGACGGATATTCCTCGACCAGGATCGCGGCCAGCGCAGCCGCCTGCAAGATGTCCTTGTCCACCTTCGGGTTGCCCGTACCGGGCCGGAGTTGGCTGATCGCGAGCTTGTGGATGGCGAAGCGTCCGGGATTCGGCACCCGAACCGGGACCACTTGAGTGCGACCAAGGACGACAGTGTCCTCGAGGACCTCGATCAGGTAGTCCAGATACGGGAGCGTGACGGCGTGAGCGTTGAGCTCCGGCACGAGAACCGACTCGTAGGGTGGACCGCGACGTGACGGGACGAGGAGATCGACCCGAAGACGCTCACCGCGGACCGCGAACGACGTCGAGGGACGCTTGCGGTCCAGCTCCGGCACTTCCCAGAACGGGAGCCCTGTCTCGAGCAGGAGCCCGACGAGCCCCGAGGGCAGCTCGGAGGCGAGCTCGATCGCGCGGCCGCGAGCGATGTCGATGTCGTCGGTCCGTGGCGACGGCGACGGGCGATAGCCGAGCTGGTTCAGGATGGCGCCATAGGCGTGCGTGCCGACGAGCGCCCCCCCACCCGAAAAGACTCCCGCGTTGGCGAGGGTACCGAGCACGAGCGTCGACGGCGCATCTGCGGTCGTATAGCCGAGTCTTCGGAGCTTCTGGACGAGCTCGGACACGCGCCGATCGTCGTTGACGTCGAGGGTCCCCTGGACCTCGTCGGCGCCGAGATAGACCTTCTCGCGGCGACCATCGAGGAGATGGCGGTAACGATAAAAGTACGATTTGCCGTCCCGGTCCTCTCGGACGACGCTGCCAGGGCTGCCCAGTGGCACCTTGGAGCGAGCTCGGGCGAGCTCCGTTGCCTCGGCGTACATCGTGGCTTCGTTGACGTCGAATCGATGCAAGCTGGGCAGGGTGAGCGTGCTCATGGGTGCCACTTTAGAGAACTGGCACCCAGGTCACAAGTGTTCAGTTTTCCAGATGGTCGCAAAAAGTGCCTCGGGGAGTCTACCGTCGCCGGAGTCGCCGCCGTCCCCAGGCGAGGCCCAAGAGGACGATGATGAGCGCCGCCCCGGGCGCCATCGGGCGTTCGCCCGACTGACGGCACCCGCAGCCATCTTCCGTGGCGCCGGTGACCCGGCCGGCGTCCGGCGGCGTGGGCTGCTCACCGAGGTCGTCGCTCGAGATGACGTCGCCGGTGGCGGGGCCGAGGTCGCCGCTGGACGTGTCGCCCGTGCCCACGTCCGAGTCCGAGGGTTCGGCCGGCTGATCTTGGACGTCCGGCGCCTCGTCCGGTTGGTCGGGCTGGTCGCCGCAGGCGCCCTCGGCGTTCCCGAGCGTGACGGCCACCGTCTCCGCCGCCGCATTGCCCGCGGCGTCGGTGGCCGTGAGCGTGGCGTCCTTCACCGTCTCGAGGGTCAGGAAGGAGCCGATCTCCGGGTTCTGTGACCAAGTGACGGCGCCGACACAGTTATCGGTGGCCGTGGCCAGGGTCGCGAGGTCGGGCAAGAAGCCCTGACAGGCCGCGTCTGCCGCCACGATGAAGCTGGTCTGTGACAGCGTGATGGTGGGCGGCGTGACATCGCGGAGGCTCCAGGTCGCCTGCTGCGAGGCCGTCTTGCCCGCCGCGTCGGTCGCCGTCACCGTGACGACGGTCGGCGCGCCGAACACCAGCGCCGTGCCGGCGGGTGGCACTTGGGCCACGGTCGTGCCGGCGCAGTTGTCCGTGGCGCCGCTCGTGAGATCGGGGACCACACCCGCGCAGGTCGCATCGGCGTCGACATCGCCATCGGCGATCGCCGAGAGCGTCGGTGCCGTATCGTCGACCGCGGTCACCGTGCCGGTGATCTGAACGACATTGCCGGCACCATCGACGAGACTCACGGATACGTCGTTCACACCGAGCGTGAGCGCCGCGCCGTCGCTCGGGGACTGCCCCGTGATAGCCGCGTCGCCGCAGTTGTCAGCGAGCGAGAGCGTGACGTGGGCCTCAAGTGACGGCATCGCGCTGGCGCACGCGCCGTCCACCACCACGTCAGCGAGGCCGACCACGCTGGCCGTCGGCGGCGTCAGATCGCGCAGCGTGGCGCTGGTCGCCAGCGTCGCCTCGCGGCCGGCGGCGTCCCGCGCGGTCAGGACCACGTCCTGAGCGGCGCTCAGGGTGAGCGCTGCCCCGGCGGCCGGTTGCTGCTCTAGTGTCGGTGCTGGGTCGCAGTTGTCCGAGACCACGGGCGTGAAGGCCGGGACCACGCCCGCACAGGCCGCGTCGGCGGTGACATTCGCTGGCTCGACCGGCGTGATGACCGGAGGCGTCTCGTCGACGCTCGCGACCGTCACCGGCGCCACGCCGAGGTTTCCCGACGCGTCCACGGCGGTCAGCTCGCCCGAGAGCGGCTGGTCCAGCACCAGGGGGGTGCCCACGGCCAAGTCCGAATTTGCGGTAATCCCCTGCGGGAGCGGGCAGTTATCAGTGACTACGGCGCCTTGCGCGAGGTCGGGCGTCACGGCGGCACACGTGGCGTCGGCCGCGATCGGGACCGCTGCCGCCGCGGGGACAATGGACGGCGGCAAGCGGTCCACGAGGCGTACGGTCGTCGACGCCGAGATCGCATTACCGCCACCGTCGGTCACCGTCACGGTGACGGACGCGTCCTCGCCGAAGACGAGCACGGTGTCCTCTGGAAGCGATTGCACCACCGTGACGGTGCTGCACTCGTCGAGTGCGTCCGGGATGAGCTTGCCGATGACGCCGCTGCAGTTGTCACCGGCGTCCACCTGGGTCACCTCGGGGAGCGTCAAGGTCGGCGTCCCGGCATCCTTGCCCACGACCACCGTCGACGCGACGCCTTCGTTACCCGCGATATCGCGCACGCGGACCGTGATCACCTTGGATTCGTCGACCGCGAGGGCGCTCCCAATCGCGACGTCCTGAAGCACGGTGAGCGCACCGGGCGCGGTGCAGCCGTCGGCGATCGTGGCGACCATCGCGAGGTCGGGGACGTCGCCTGCGCAGCCGCTAAAGACGTCCACGTCCACCGTCGCGGGGAGCGTGATGGTCGGCGCGGTCTCGTCTTGGGCCGTGACCTCCACCGACCGTTCCGCCGTGTTGCCGGACGCGTCGGTGGCGGCGAGAGTCGCCGACAGGGGGGCGCCTACGTCGATGGGCGTCCCCTCCGCAGTCGCCTGCGAGAGGGTGAGTGTCCCCGGGCAGTTGTCGGTGGCCGTCGCGCCCACGGTCAGGTCCGGTAGCGCGCCTTTACAAAGGTCATCGGCGACGACGGTCGCCTCCGCCGCGGCCGAAAGGGTCGGAGGCGTCTTGTCGACCAGAGTCACCGTGACCGTCCGTGACGCTTCGAGCCCGGCCCCATCGCGCGCGGTCACCTGAACGGACACGGGCGCGCCGAAGGTCAGCGAGGTCCCGGCAGGGACGGATTGGGAGAGGGTGACGGCGCCGCAGGCGTCAGTGCCGCTGCCGGCCAACGCCGGAATGGCGCCCGTGCACGCCGAATCCGCGACGACGTCTACGTTCGCGAGCGGCGAGAGCGTCGGCGGGGTGGCGTCGATGACGGTCACCTGTCCCGTAAGGGCCAAGGGGTTCCCAGCTCCGTCGGTGACGGTGAACGCGACGTCGTTTTCGCCGAGCGACAGCGGCGTGCCCAGGGCCGTCACTTGACTGACGACGGGCGCCGCGCAGTTGTCCTGGGCCGAGACCTGCGCTCGGAGGTCGGGGGCGCCGGCCGTACACGTCGCGTCGTCGGCGGACAAGGCCGCTGGCGCCGCGAAGGTGGCCGTGGGGGGCGTCTCGTCGACCAGCGTCACGAGAACGGTCTCGGACGTCTCGGCGCCCGCCGCGTCCCGCGCCGTCACCACGACCGAGGTCGGCGCCCCGAAGGTGAGGGCGGTCCCGACGGGGACCGACTGGGTGATGGTGACCTGGCCACAGGCGTCGCTCGCCGACGCGGCCAAGGTCGGCACGGCACCGCTGCACGTCGCGTCCGCGATGACGCTGACGTCCGCGAGCTCTGCGATGGATGGCGGCGCCGCGTCGATTACCGACACGCTGCCGGTCAAGGCGACGAGATTGCCGGCGCTGTCCACGATGGTGAAGGCCACGTCGACAGCGCCGAGGCCGAGCGAGGTCCCGACCGCGGTCACCTGAGTCACGACAGGCGCGCCGGCTGCGGCGCAGTTGTCGGTGGCCGTCACCTGAGCCCGAAGGTCGGGCAAGGAGGCCGTGCACTGCGCGCTGGTCGCGGGCAGTGCCGCTCCGGCCGTGAAAGAGGCCGTCGGCGGCGTGACGTCCACGACATCGAAGGTGGCTTCCGACGGCGATGAGGTGTTCCCCGCCACGTCGCTCGCGGTCACGCCCACGACCTGTGTGCCGAGGCCGAAGCGCGTTCCGGCGGCGACGCCCTGTTCAAAAGTCAATGATTCCGGTGGCGTGCAGTTATCCGTCGCGATGACGATGAGCGCCGGGATCGCGGCGTCGCAGGTCGCTTCCGCGGGCACCGACGCCGGCGCTTCGACGCTCGTGATCGTCGGCGCGATCCGGTCGCTGACGCGGACGGTGACGACGTGGCTCGACGTGTTGTTCGCCGCGTCGGTTGCGGTGAGGGTGACCAGGTGATCGCCGGGCGCGAACGTCGTCCCGGCAGCGACCGATTGCGCCACGGACGCGCTCCCGCACAAATCCGTCGCGGACACGCCCACGAGGAGGTCCGGGAGGCTCGCTGTGCAGCTCTCCCCGGCGTCGAGCGCGACCAGGACCGGCAAGGACGGTAGAGAGGGGCCCGTCGTGTCGACCACGGTCACCGCGACCAGCACCGAGTTCGACGCGCCCGCCTCGTCGGTGGACGTGAGGCGGTATCGATGGAGGCCTGGCGGCGGGTTCACCGCGACGCTCACGCCGCTCCCGACGGGCTCACCCGCTTCCGTGGTCCAGACGTGCGTCAGGGGATCGCCATCCGGGTCGAGCGAGGCCGCCGTGAGCGTGGTGCCCGCCGCACACTCGATGGTGCGGTCCTCGCCCGCGTTGGCGACCGGCGGGCGGTTCGAGAGATCGAAGCTGACGCCGCCGATGACCACGGTCGAGGACGTGTCCACGTCGCCGCCGACGAGCGTGAAGACGAGCTTCACCGGTGTACCCACGGCGAGGGTCGAGACATCGAGCGCGACGGCGAGCGAGGCGCCGGTCGGGGTCGCGGTGCTCGCGCTCCCAAGGCGCAGGAGTGCGCGTTCGTCGATCCCGAAAGCGGCGGTGGTCCCGTTCTTCCACGTCGGCAGGACGGAGCGCCCGTCGGCACCCAGGAGCGCGACCTCGACGGCGTCGGGGATCCCGGTCGCCGCCGTGTCGAAGGTGGGCGTGACTGCGAATCGGAGCGTGGCGGCGCTCGTCGGGATCGTGAAGCTCTGTTCGAGCGACACCGTGAAGGACGCGCCTTCGGTGAGCTGCGCGCCACCGGCGACCGCGGCCGCCGTGCCCGCCGCGCCGGACGTCCCGCCACGCTCGACGATGGTCCAGCCCGAGAGGCCGGCCGCGAAGTCGCCGTTTTCGAGCGCCAGGGCAGGGGCGCTCATGGCGAGAAGACCCAAGACGACTCGTCGCATGGTGGAGTGACCCGCGCTCATTGGCACATCCTCTGGACGATACGCTTCGAGACGTCCTTGATTTTGTCGGCGGCCGCGTCCACCGGGGCGACCCACTTCGGGAGCATGGCGCTCGCGTAGAGGTAGAGCGACGCGAGCCCAGCGCCGACTTTGAAGCCGTGGACCTCCTCGATCTGCTCCGAGATGACGTAGCCGCCCGCGCCGATGACCACCACGGAGACGACACACTTCCAATGCCGCTTGAAGAGCTGAAGCGCGATGCGTGAGACCAGGAGCGCGTATTCTTTCAATGAGTTACGGCCCATTGGGTCTGTGAAGGCGATCGGGTTGTTGTCCGCGTATTCGTAACGATACGGCGCTTCTGGATCCATCTGCGCGAAGCGGCCGAGGCTCGGGAGCATCGTCCGGTTTCGGAAGTCGCCCGTGCCGAGGACGCCGTCGAAGGGTCGACCCGCGAACTCGAGGGTCGTCTCTTCTCCCGTCGCCGCGAGGACCTGTCCAAAGGCGTCGTAGCGGCGCTCAGCGAGTATGGCGCCGGCACTATCGAGGATCATCCGCGTCGAGTTCACGTGATCGAGCAGATACCACCGGGTCCTGGCGGGACCGCCGCCCGCAGGGGGAGCGGTGTCGGCGACGACCTCGTCGAGCCCGAGATAGAGGCGCCGGTCGACCGACCCATCCGGCAGGAGGCGCAAGATGGCGTCGTGCCCGCTGTAGACGAACTCGGTGCGGACCCCGTTGACGGTCTCCGCGATGCGCCGCGCGAACGCGTCGTAGGTGTAGACCGCCTCGTGGTCGACAGCTCCCTCCGCATTCTCACGCGTGAGGCGCGTGGTCCTACCGCGATGGTCGGTCTCGAATCGAACCGTCGTCCCGGTGGTGCGTTCGGTCATCGCCGAGAGGTTCCCTTGCGGGTCGTAGATGTAGTCGAAGTCGTCGTCGCTCCGAAGCTCGTGACCGGACTCCGTGAGCTCGTAGCTGTGGACGTAGTCGGCGCTGAGGTGTGACGACGTTCGGTTGCCGGCTGGGTCGAGCTGGTAGCTCTCATCGGGGCCCCCGCCCGCTGGCCGGTCCACGGCGAGGACACGCCGGTCGCCGTCGACGACCACCGTCGCGGTCCCGAGAGCGTCGGTGAGGCTGACGATGTTGCCCACGGCGTCGCGTGGGAAGCCGAGGTCGAGGAGCGGTACGTCGTCCGCGTCCCGGTGGAGCATCGCGATCAAACGATGGGCGGAGTTCCAAACGTAGTGGGTGCTCGAGACGAGGCTAGCGAGCCCCGCCGGCGTCTTGCTGCCTTCGACACTCGCGTAGCGATGCAGTGCCGTACGGCGATAGGCGCCGTCGTATTCGAGCTCGATGCGCCGCGCGAGGCCCGCGCCGTCCGTCTGCGTGGCGGAGAGGAGCCGGTCGGCGCCATCGTATTCGTACGTGGTGACGCCGCCGAGGCTGTCGGTCTGAGTGAGGAGGTTCCCGGACGCGTCGTAGGTGTAGGTCAAGGCAATCGTCTGCCCCGACGCGCGGGTCGAGGTCACCGACGCGAGGCGACCGGTGTTCGTGTAGGTCGCGACGGTCGTCACGGCTGGCGTCACCACGGAGGTGATCTGCCCCGCCGGGTCGTAGGTGGTCTCGATGGCGGTCTCGGGGACCGTGTTCCAGCGCTCCTTGATCGGTCGTCCCGAGGCGTCGAACACGTAGCTGATGGACCGTCCCGACGGCTCGACTCGGCGCTTCACCTCCCCCGTGCTGCGGTAGGCCATCGTGGCGGTGCGCCCAAGGGGATCGATCTGCGCCACGACTTGGCCGAGCTCGTTTCGCGCGACGGTCCAGGTGTCGCCGACGGGGCCGATGATGGCGCTGATTTCGCCGTCCGCGGTGCGCTCGTAGCGCGTCTCGGCGCCCGTGGGGGTGGTCTCACGCGTGACGCGGCACTTCGAGTCGAACTCGAAGGTTCGTACGTTCCCGAGGGGATCGCGCCCCAAGACCGGTTCGCTACAGGCACCCCATGTCGTCGTCCAGACGTTGCCGAGTGGATCGGTCTGGGTTAGGGGTCGGCCTTGGCCGTCGAGCGTCATTGACCACGTGCCGCCGGTGCCGTCGGTGACGCTGGTCAGGAAACCCTGGTCGTTATACTCCGCCGTGACAACGATGGTCTCCGAGGGACTCGCCTCGAGGCGCTCGGTCACGAGGTTGCCGTCGTCGTCGTAGTAGCGCTCGATTCGCGCGCCGCGCGGCGTGAAGACGGTCTCCATGTTGCCGATGAGGTCGTGCTCGAAGCGTTCACACCCGTCGAGGGTCGCGACGTTGCCCTCCGCGCCGCAGGTTGCGACGTGGCGACCATCGGGGCCGTAGACGAGGCGCCGCATCGGCCGACCGAGCGGGTCCTCAATAGCGGTGAGCAGGTTCGGCCAGGACAGGCCGGCTTGATAGCGGTACGTGGTCTTCGCGGCGCCAGCGTCGGTCATCGACGCCAAGTTGCCCCGCGCGTCGTAGGCGAAGACCAGTCGTGCGGCCGGCGTCTCGTCGCCGATGGGGGAGTCGGCGTCCGGGGGCGCGATCGCAGCGGTGATGCGGCCTTGGGCGTCGCGTTCGAAGTCGAGGCGCCCTCCGGTCGAGCTGACGATGGAGGTCTTCGTGACCGTCACGGTTTGGCCGCTGGGGCTGGTGATGAGCTCGAGCCCACGCCGCTCGGAGATGGTGTACTTCATCCCCTCTTGGGTCTTCAGTATGTAAGTGTCTGGATTGTAAGGGATGATGAAGTCGTAGTACTTGCCCGTCGCCCAGATGTTCTTCGGCCCCACGGCTTCAAGTGTGTCGGTCACGCCACGGTCGGGTGCCCAGACGACGCGCTGCTGGAAGAGCTGCGGGAAGGAGAGCGGCTCCGGCTTCAGCGTGAAGCCGACGCGGGTTCCGTCCGGCTTCGTCACGACGACGCGGGCCTTCGGGCCCATCGCCTCGTTTCGCATGAACTCGAAGATGGACCCTTCCGGCGCCTCGCGGACGGCGTCGCGGACCGACGCGCCGAGGCTCATGGTCCAGCCGATCCCGACGTCGCCCGCGATCCCGGCGTTGGCGTCGAGGCTGTCGTAGGTGCGCGATAAGGTGAGCGGGATCCCGGCGAAGTCGAGCGTGAGATCGAGCACGGTGTACCGGAACTGTCCGAGCTTCAGGCTGCCCGCCGAGTGGAGCAACATCTCGATGCCGCCGGTCTGTTGCCCGTCGCTCGCGACGATGCGCACGCGCCACGCCTCGTTCGGCAGTACAGACGGATCGAAGGTGGCGACGGCTGCCGCGTCGACCGGCCCGACGCCTTCCGCGATCGTGACGAACACGTCGCTCCCGGCGGGGGCTCGCTCGACGATCCACGTCAGATTCTCCGGCTTGTTGTCGCTGATGGTCACCACCAACGGCACGGGCTGCTCGTGGACCGTGTCGGTGTCGGGGGTCACGAGCGTCACGACGGGGCGCTCGGGATCAGTGCAGTCCTCGACGGTGAGCGTGCGGGCGACCACAGTCTCGTTGCCGCTCGGATCGCGGACGGTGCCCGCGAGTGCGACGTCTCCGAGGGCCGCGAAGGTCTGAAGGGTGCAGCCCTGCGCGTCGAGGGTGACTGGGGTGCCGCCCACCGTGAGGGCTCGGCTGGCAATGCCGGCGGCGTCGGTCGCGGCTAAGCACACGACGGTGACGCCGTTCTGGCAGATGGCGCCGTAAGGGGCCGTATTGATGGCGGCTTCGGGTGGCGTGAGGTCCACCGTCACCGTGAAGGTCGCCGTCGTCGTCGCAACACCCCCGCAGAGGTCCCTGGCTTCGACGGTGGCGGCGTGGGGGCCTGCCTGGGCGGTCGTTGGCGTCCAGGTGAGACGGCCGCTGCGGGGATCGATGGTCATCCCGGCTGGGCCGGCGAGGAGGCGGTGGGTCAAGGCGTCTCCATCGGCGTCCGTCCCGCGTGCCCAGTCGGACCACGGTGTTCCGGCGGCGATCGTCGCGGTCAGTGCCGCGCCGAAGGTCGGTGCCGTGTTCGTCCCCCGGACGTCGAGGTTGAAGACCTGCGTCGCCGCCAGAGCGCCGTCACTGGCGGTGAGCGCCAGCGTGATCGCGCCGACTTGGCCAGCGGTGGGCGTGAAGCTCGTGGCGCCGGTCGCCGCGTGAATGCCGAGCCCGGGCGGCGCTACTGACGCGTCATAGGCGACGGCGACCCCTTCCGGGTCCGTCGCGCTGAACGCATAGGTCCACTCGGTGCCGACAACGGCGCAGGTCGCCGGCGGGGTGCTGGTGATGGTCGGAGCGAGGTTCGGGAACTCGGTCGTGACCAAGAGGGTCCAGGTCTGAGTGGCGCGACCGAAAGCGTCGTCGGCGACACGCACGGTGACGGTGTGTGGGCCGAGCTGCACGTCCGAGGGCGTGAACGTCACTTTGCCTTGGGCGTCGATCGCCATCCCGATGGGCCCGGAGACGAGGGTCCAGGTCAAGACGTCGCCGTCGGGGTCGAAAGCCTGAACGGGGTAGGCGTAAGGCACGTCCGGCAGCGCGACCGTCGGTGGGATGGACGTGATCATCGGCGCGTGTTCGTCCTCGGCGAGCGTGCCGACCGTGAGGGACCATTCCTGAATAGCGGCGCCACCTTGGCCGTCATCGACCTTCACGGCGATCTCGTGTGTGCCGGGCACGGCGAAGGACCACCTCACGGCGCCGTCCGTACCGACCGAGAGGCCGGCCGGCCCGGCGACTCGAGTGAAGGTGAGCGTGTCCCCGTCGACGTCGCCAGCACGCGCGTCGTAGACGTAGGCGGCCCCGATCGCGAGCTGAAGTGGTGGGCTCGAGACGAAGAGCGGCGGGGAGTTCGCGCTCGACCCGACGGTCACGGAGAAACGTTGCACGGCCGACGCGCCACGACCGTCGTCTACCAGGACTGCGACCTCGACCGTGCTGCCGGCGGGGAAGGAGCCTGGGGTCCAGACGAGCTCGCCGTCCTGTGAGACGGTCATGCCGACGGGGGCGACCGGGAGCGTCCAGGTGAGCGTGTGGCCGTCAGGGTCGAGGGCGGTGGCCGAGTAACGCCACGTGGCGCCGCTCGCCACGCGAACGACGGGCGCGCTGGTGAAGTACGGCGCCCGGTTCGGGCGCCCGAAGAAGCGGACGCCGGGGAGCACGCGCACTTCGGAGGGATCCTCGAACACGAGGGCGCGCGAGAGCGCGGAGGCGTTCGGGTCGAGGCTCTGCCCTTGCGGGACCACTTCGAAGTAGGGCTCACCGCTCTCGGTCGTGCCGTCGGCCAGCGGAAGTTGAATACGGGGGTCGAGCGGCGTGCCGAGCACCATCAAGATCGGGCCGTCGACGGGGTCCGTGCCGACGTTCTCGACGGTGGCGTCCACGAGGAGCCGGCGATCGTCGAGCGCCCACGACGTGCCTTCGAACTGGGCCGAGAGGGTGGGCGGCAGGATCGTGAAGTCGGCGAAGCTGCCGTCCGTCTCGGTCGCCACCGAGACACTGCGGGCGGTCGTAAACGCGCCACACCCCTCGATGAGCTCGATGGTGACGTTGCTGTCGCCCGGTGGGAGCGCGATCGAGTGGAAGAAGCGGCCCGAGACGTCGTACGAGCTGACCGCTTCACCGTTGATCCGCACCGACACCACGGGTCGCAGCCGGTTCACCGGGACGACCCGGCCCGAGAGGATGATCGGGCCGGGCGGGAGGAGGCCGGCCGGGCCGAAGTCGGCGACGACGGGTTCGATGGTCTCGTCTTCCGTCGTGCAGGCGGAGCCCGCGACGCCCACGACGGTCTCCGCCAGCTCGGCTTCGGTGAAGGTCGACGCGGTGTGGATGCCGTCCGTGAGTGCGGCGAGCTCTTCGCCGAGGACGTGGACCGCCGCGACCACGCCGGCCGGGACGATGGGGGACACGATGACGCCGCGGGCGCTCGCGATGGCAGCCGTGAGGCCGATGATGGTCTGATCGTGGCTGTCGACGGGATCGCCGCAGTAAGGACCTTCGTCACCCACGGGGATGACGAGCCGGACGGCGCCTTCGGCCCAGTCGTAACGCTGCGCGAGGATGGCGGTCGCGAGGGCCCAGTCCTCGTTGCCATTTCCGCCCTCCGTGCAGGCGCCGAGAGTGCCGTAACTGCTCGGGATCTCACTCGGGAGGGTGCCGCCGTACGCGTTCAGGACCGTGTCTTCGACACACGGGACCGTCAGCTCGTCCGTGACGCCGAGGAAACGCGCCCGCGTCTCGATGCCCCGCGCCTGGAGGCCGAGGACGAGATCGCCGGCGAGATCGCAGACCAGCGTTGACTCGGCTGCCATCGACGCGGAGGTGTCGAAGACGAAGACGATGTCGAGCGCCCGACACGAGGCGCAGGCGCCGACGCCCGGCGCGCCCTGGCCCGTTCGGGCTTCGAAGAGGACCTCGGGCGTGATGGGCAAGTTCGAGTAGAGCTCGAGCAGGTAGGTGCCGGGGGCGAGCTGCAAGGGCCCGACGTCATGGGCTTTTCCGTCCGACGCGGCGGCGTCGAAGACCGGCGTGCCGACCGGGTCGATGAGGCGCCAGCGGAGGTCAGCGACGTTCCGCAGCAGGTCGAAGGTGATGCTCTCGTCCGTGACCGTCACCGAGTAGCGGAGGAGCCCAGCCGGCGCGGGCAGAGACCGCTTTACGAGCTGGTCGAAGGGCAGGGGCTCGGTCGCCCTCTCACGGGCGTGGCGGGGGACGAAGCCGATCGTTGGGGCGAGGTCGCGGCCTTCGAACTCGAGCGTCCAGACCCCTGGCGCAAGCCAGACCGGACCCCGGTCGGCGCTGGTGCTCGAGTTCATGTTGACGCCCGCGTAAAGGGATGGTGCGTCGAGCAGCAGTGACGACGTGCCGGGCCGCCGGAGGCGATAATAGCCGCCCACGCTCGTCGTCGCGTCGGCGAAGAAGCGCGTCGCGGTGGGGACGGTGAGTGTGGCGGCGCGTGTCTGGCCGCGGGTCACTGGCAGGGAGAGCACCACGTCGAGGTCGGCCGTCATCGTGGTGGTCGGCGCGCTCACGAACTCGAAGCGGAACGCCGGGGTGGACGACCCGTCCGGGTCGATGGTGAGCGTGTAGTCACCCGCTGGGAGGTTGAAAGGGCCGAGCCCGGAGGTCGCGGGCAAGTTCCCGTCGACGGCGACGGTGTTGCCCTCGTCGTCGCGGAATGTCCACGTGAGGTTGCTCGAGCTGATCAGGGCGTCGACATAGACGGTGGCCCTGTCGGCGAGGGGTAGGGTGTAACGCAGCGTGGTGCCCGGAGCGTAGCTGGGGCTGTCGATGGTGGTGTCGAGGGCGACGGTCGCCAGGGCGTCGGCCGGGACCGTCACCACAGCGAAGTCGTAGCTGCCGCTGTCGTCGGTGGTGCAGCGCACCTCGAGGGTCCATGTGCCCGGCGCGAGCCCGATGGGACCGCTGTCCGCGCCGATGGGATCGCTGTGGGTGACGTCGCTGATGACGACGTTGCCGCCGCCGTCGGTGAGCGTCCATCGCACGGTGGCGGCGGCCTTGCGCACGTCGAAGAGCGCACGCGTGGCGGAAGCGACCGTGAGCGTGTAGCGATGCCGCATGCCCGGTGTCGTGATGGCGTTCACCACGGGGGTGTCGAAGCCGAGCGCCGTCACCGTCGGCGTCGCGTCGGCCAGCGTCGCTGCGTAGGTCGAGGTGCCCGTGGTCGTGCGCGAGAAGGTCAGCGTGTACACCCCCGCGTCGAGCCAGAAAGCACCACCGTCCTGCGAGATCGGATCCTGTGCGGTGGCCGGCCCGAAGAGCACGGCCCCGGCGGCGTCCACGAGCGTCCAACGGGTTGAAGCCGTGCCTGTCGTGAGGTCGAAGTAGACGCGGCGCGTGTCCGTCAGCGTCAAGGTGTAGGCGTCGACCTCCGCCGTCCCGTCGACCGTGCCGGAGACGGCACCACCGAGCGCGACGGGAGTGCCGGCGAGGACCGGGCCGGGCGTCCCGGTGGCGTTCAACGCGAAGGAATAGGCGCCGGTTGCGGTCCCTTCGCCGAGGACCGAGAGGACATAGCTGCCCGGGGCGAGCAGTACGCCCGTGCGGTCGGCCAGGGCGGTGGTCTGAGCGAAGAGGAGACGACCCGCCGCGCTCGAGAGCGTCCAGTTGAGGCTGGCTGCCGCGGCACTGGTGATGAGGTCCAGCGTGGCCGTGGTGGGCGCGGCGACGGAGAAGGTGTGACGGACGATCTGACCGGGGGCGGCCACGCTGCTCGAGACAGTGGTGCCGAGGGTGATGGCGCTGCTCGCGTCGACGACCGTGAGCAGGTTCAGGGTAAAGGTGCCGGTCGCGTCGACTTCACCGTCGAGCGTGAGGACATAGTCGCCTCCCATGAGCCCAAAACGCGCGGAGTCACTGAGTGACGTCGTGAGCGGGATGATGGTGCGGCCGTGCGCGTCCGCCAGTGACCAGCCGATGCCACCCGCGTTGGACGAAGCGACGACATCGAGGAGATGGGTCCCTGCCGCCGCGGAGAACGTATAGGTGGCGCGACCGCCCTGCGCGGCGATGGCGCCGGAGAAGGCCGTGCCAGGAGTCATCGCTGCCGTCGTGTCCGTCGGGGTGCGTACGACCAGGGTGTAAGAGCCCGAGGCCGTGCCTTCACTCGCCACCGCGAGGGTGTAGTCGCCCGCAGGCAGCGTGAGCCGATCGATGTCGGTGAGCGTGGTGGTCAGGGGGACCACGGATCGGCCTTCGGCGTCGATGATGGCGGCGTTCATGCCGGCGGCGTTCACCACGGCCGTCACATCGACGTAGATGGGCGACGGATTCGTGAGCGAGAACGTGTAGTAGCGGGCTTGACCCGCCGCGATCGACGCGGTGACGGGGCTACCCACCGTGATCGGGGCCGTCACGTCGACGACGTCGTGGACGACGAAGGCGTAGGTACCCGTCGAGGCGCCTTCGCCGGCGATCCAGAGGGTCACGAGCTCGTCGCCGAGCCGCAGCAGTGGCCCGTCTGCGAGTGAGGTGCCGCGGGCGACGAGATCGGTCCCCGCGCTATCTTCGAGCCACCAGTTGAGCCCAGTCGAGTTGGAGGTCGCCGTCACGTCGATGAGGAGGCCGTGCCCCGCTTTGGCCGGCACGACGTAGCGCCGGAGTCGACCGGGGACGTCGATATCGCCGTTCACGGCGACGCCGGCGTCGATGGCGGCGGACGACGGTGTCGCGTCGTGCACCGTGAACGCGTAGGTCCCGACTCCGGTCGTCTCGCTCGTGACGCGGAGTGTGTACGTGCCCCCCATCAGCGTGACGGGGCCCAGGTGGCCAAGCTCGGTCAGGTTCGATGCGAGCGAACGACCGTACGCGTCGAGGAGCCGCCAGTTGAGGCCCGTCAAGTTGCTCGACGCCGTCCGCTGCACGAACACCGTCTGACCGGGGAGGGCGTCAAAGGTGTGTTCGACCGGGGCCGCCGCGTCCACGACCTCGCCCGAGACGGCGTCGCCGACGGCGAAGGGGGCCGCGTGGGCCGAGGTCGCCAGGAAGGCGAGTGCGATGATGAGCCTGGGCATCGAGTCGTCCCGCAGCGAGGTGTTTTCGAATCTCGGGCGAGTATCCCGGACGGCCCCCCGCCAATCAAGGCTGGTCTTCATCCAGGCCGGTCGACGTCGTCGCCCTTTCCGCGTCGAGAGTAGGGGCGTATGGTCGAGCAACACGAGGACTACGCCTCGTTTGGAGCCCTCCCCATGCACGCCTTTCCCCACCTCTACGTCGCCACCGCTCGCACCGAATCCGTTCCGTCCGACCTCACTGTCGGTGGTCGAGGGCCATCATCGGACAGCGGGGACGCGCCGCCGCTGGTCTCGCTCGACACCGATGGCGCTCCGAACCTTCAGAGCGCGAGCCCTCCGCAATTCGGTGGGCCCGAAGGGCGCTGGTCGCCGGAGACGCTGCTCTGCGCTGCGCTCGCCGACTGCTTCGTCTTGACGTTTCGGGCGGTCGCTCGCGCGTCGAAGTTCGAGTGGCGCAGCATCGCGTCGGAAGTGAACGGCACCCTCGACCGGAGTCAGGGTGTGACGCGATTCACTGCCTTCGAGAACCGGGTGACGCTCCTCGTTCCGCCCGGGACCGACGAGGCGCGCGCGAACCAGCTCGTCGAGAAAGCCGAGAAGAACTGCCTCGTGTCGAATTCGCTGAACGCGCCCGTCCACTTCCAGCTCACGCTGGAGGTCTCGGACGACGGGGAGTGTGGCTGAGGGCCGCCCCGCTCAGAGCGGGGTGGGCCAGCTCCCAGGTATCAGCGGCCAGCCCGGCGCGGAGCCCGACCGCCGACCGCCGATGGCTGAACCGAGGACGTTACGACCGGACCGGCGCCGCGTCCCGGCGACCGGGGAAGGACACCCACGCTAGCGCGTAGAGCGCGATGGCGATCCCGAGCACGACTCGGAAGCCCAGGTGGACGCTGAGGATCTCGGCGAGCACGGCCGCGACGACGCTGCTGGCGCCGTTGATGGCCCAGCTCCAGGGAACGAGCGCCGAGCGCTGCGGATCGGCGCCGAGGGTCTCAAGCGCGGTCGGGAAGAAGAAGCCGAGCCCGAAGGCCGTCGGCGCGATGACGACGACGGCGATGAGGATGCGCACGGCAGTAGGTAGGCCCAACGCCGCACGAATCAGGAAGTCGAGCAGCAGAATGTCCAGGGCGAGCGTCACGACGACGAGGAGCGCCGCGAAGCGGACCGCCTCGCCCGGGCTCTTGAAGCGGGCTGAATAGCCGCTCCCGATGCCCGAAAACAGCAGGATGGCCGCGAGGACGACGGTGGTCGCGAAGATGGGGCTCGCGAGGAAGAGCCCGAGCTTTCGCATCAGCACCATCTCCGCGAGCATGAAGCCGAGCCCGAGGCACGCGAAGTACACGAAGGCTTTGGCTTTTCCGGGGACGCCGCGGATGCCGCGTCGCGCGCCGATCATCGGGATGAGGATGATGAGGGCGCCCGCGATGAGCGCCTGGCCGAGCGTGACCCACTGCAGGTAGGCGCTCCAAAGCTCGACGGGGAGCTGCTTCAGCGCGGCGACGAAGCCCGTCTCGGCCTCTTCGGCGGCTTGGGCGGCGGCCATCGCCGTGGGCGCTTCCGGTGACGCCGCCGGCTCCACCGGATCGGTCGGATCGCCGGACGGGATCTCCGGATCGGTCGGGTCGCCAGAGGGAACCTCGGGATCGCCAGAAGGGACATCGGGGTCGCCAGAAGGGACCCCGGGATCGCCCGAAGGCACCTGAGCGGCGGTGGTCTCGGCGTCCAAGGCGGCCATCGAGCGCTCCTGGTATTCGCGCAACATGCGGGCCGTCTTGAGTCGGACGACGTCCGGGAAATAGGGTCGGTCGTCGGTGGTGGCCGAGATGTCGAACATGTAGCCCGCGAGCGCGGCCTTCTCGGCCTCGCCCCCGGCGACGACGGCGGTGGCGATGCTGGCGTAGGTCTCTTCCGGCAACATCGTGTACTGATTGATCTCTTCGGGCTTCAGGCCGGCCATGTAGCTGATGTCGAAGCTGCGTTTGTTCGACCAGGCCCGAATGGCAGCGCGATCGGCCTCGGAGAAGCCGTCGGGCTTCATGAGGCAGAGCCCGAGGAAGGTGTCTCGGATGAAGACGAACTTGTCCGACACGTCGGTGTGGCCGGCGGCCCGGAGCGCAGCGGCGGCGGTCGGGATGAGCCGGATGCCGTTGTAGGGCGGCACTGAGAGTCGCATGGTGACCGCGACGAGCCCGCCGGGCTTGAGCGCGCCGAGGTAGCTCTCGAAGGCCTCGACCGTGAGCGGGTAGGTCTCGGAGAGACCGGGCGTGGAGGTGGCCGAGAGGCCGGACGCGTCGAGGTCGCGGAGCATCACGAGGTCGAAGACAGGGCCTTGCTGGCGAGCCACGGCGCGGCCGTCGCCGAGGATGAGCTCGAGGCCGGGACGCTCAAGGAGGCGGCCCGTGTAGTCGGCGTGGGTCTCAAGGAGGCCTTTGAACTGCGGGTTGGAGGTCACGCCCACGATACGGGCCGCGTCGTGGTGTGCGGCCTCGGCCATCGCTTCGCCACCCGCGACCTGCAGGGCGAGCACGTGCTTGCCGTTGCCGAGCAGCTCGTAGGGCAGGTCGGAGATCAGCCAGTCGAGGTAGGCCCCGGTCTTCTTGTCGAGGGCACGGGCCAGCGAGCCGACCTTCTCGCCGTCGACGAAGACGGCGTGTTGCTCCGGGGGCGAGATCCCCATCGGGGTGCCCGCCGAGAGGCCGGGGGCGGTGCGTTCGGAGGTCGACGCGACGAGCTGAATGTAGCCGTGGGGGCCGAAGCGCTCGTCGATGACGCGGGCGTTGCTGATCTCGGCCGTGCGCAGCGTCGCGAGGATCCCCTTGTATTCATTGAACTCGATGTTGCCGTAGGCCAGGACCGTGCCGACGCCGCCCGCCAGCACCAGGGTCGCGAGGGCCTGCTCCCAGCGCCGGAGGGCGATGACCAGCGCGGCGACCGCGACCGGCACGAGCGGGATGAGGAGCAAGAACTTCGGGTGGACGAGGTAGAAGAGGCCGAGCACGGCGAAGGCGCCGACGCCCGACGCCGCCAGGTCGGCGAAGTAGAGCTTGTGGACGTCTTGGTTGTATCCGACCAGCGTAACGCCGATGAACATCGATTGTACGAACATCGGAACCAGCGCCGACGCGTAATAGACGAGGAGCCAGTAGACGTGGTCGGGCTCGGCGATCATCTTGCCGGGCACGAAGGGCACGGACTGCTGCAAGAAGTGCGAGGCGACCATCAGCGGCACAGAGAGGAGCGCGGTCCAGAAGAGCACCGCATCGCGACGCTTCAAGATGGCCTCGCGGAACACGGTCAGCAGCGTGCCGGAGAGGCCGAAGCCGAGGAGCGCGATCGAGATGACCATCGACCCGAACGAGGCGTAGCTCTCGATGGCGAAGGTCCGCATGAGCACGATCTGATAGGCCAGCACGCTCGCGGCGACGAGGGCGATACCGACGGCGTTGGCGGGCCGTGCCCGCGAGTGGGTCGCGGTGGCCGAAGCGGCAGGAGGAGACGCGGAGGACGGGGTAGTCATGGCGGGAGGATACGGGGCCTTTCTTCACGTCGCGAAGAAACTCCCCCGAAGGCGCCCCCCGGCGTGCAGCGTTGATTCGGTCAGGGAGTTGCAATGCGCCTGCCCATGGGCGATGACAGGCGCATGCCGAATCTCATGGCGACCCCCCGCGGGCGCCTCACCGCCTTCTTCTGCCTCTACCTGACCGAGGGGATCCCGTATGGGTTCACCATCACCGCCATGAGTACGTACATGCGGCGGATGGGGCTTGGGCCGGCAGAGATCACGAGCTTCGTCGCCGCGTTGATGCTCCCGTGGGCCTTCAAGTGGGCTATCGCACCCATCGTCGATGCCGTGGCGCCGCGCCGCTTCGGACGTCGCCGCGCGTGGATCATCGCAATGCAGTTAGGGATGATGTTGACGCTCGGGCTGGCCGTGCCCATCGATTTCGTCGAGCAGCTCGGCCTCTTTACCTCGTTGATCTTGATGCACAACGTGTTTGGCGCGACCCAGGACGTCGCCATCGACGCTCTGGCCTGCGAAGTCCTCGAAGAGAAGGAACGCGGGCTCGCCAGCGGGCTCATGTTCGGCGCCGCATACATCGGCATCACGATCGGCGGCTCGGGCTCGCTCTTCCTCTCTGACTACTTGAAGCAGAGCTATAGCGACAGTGTCGCTCTCAAAGCCAGCTTCCTCATGGTCATCGCGATTCTCCTCGTGCTGCACGTCGCTGTGGCCTGGCGTATCAAGGAGGAGGCGCCGCCGCCCAGGCCGTCCAGCCCGGAACTCGACGCTGTATTGGGCCGCAACGTCACTCCGATTCAGACGATCTCACGCGCAATGAAGACGTTTCTGCGCGAGACGTGGCGGTCCTTTACGTCATCGCGTGGCGCGATCGTTGCCGTCTTCTTCGCTCTCCTACCGGCCGGTGCGCTCAGCCTCAACTATGCTGCCGGGAACTCGCTCGCCGTGGAGCTTGGCTTCAAGGATTCCGAATTGGCGCTCATGGGCATGTTCGGGGGGCTTCTCTCCGCCACGGCGTGCATCCTCGGAGGCAGACTCTCCGACGTGATTGGGCGCCGGAAGATCATCCTGGTGTGCTACCTCACGACGTCGATCTTGACGGTGGTAATGGCGCTTGAGCTCCAGGGACACGGCTGGATATTGCCGCTCTCCGCGGAGCAGATAGGGAGCAAGGTCGGGGTCGAGTCACTGCTCGCCTTCTATTGGACCTTGAACCTCGTCTTCGCGATTCCCCAGGGTCTGGCGTTCGGGGTCAAGTCGGCCATCTTCATGGACGTCACGAGCAAGGCGGTCGCTGCGACACAGTTCACCGCCTACATGGCCCTCTCGAACTTCGCGACCTCGTACAGCGCGAAGTGGACCGGGTCCGCCGTCGAAAGCTGGGGCTACCCCAAGGCGATGATGTTCGACGCCGTCCTTGGGGTCTTGTGCCTCCTCTGCCTCCCCTTCCTCGGCAAGGTCGCCGAGAAGGACGGCGCGAAGGTCAGCCTCTCGTAGGCCTGACGGCGTCTCAGCCGAGCGCGATCGGCCCGCCGTACTTTTGGCGAGCCACGCGTCGAAGGTGAGGAGCCCTAGGTGGAGCTGGCGGCAGGACGACAGGTCGCGGGCGCCGCAGTAGGTCTCCTCGAACTCGGCCTTGAACACGAACATGTTTGGGTGATCACCGGAGATGCACGTCGCAACAGATGGGGTGCGTCGTGCGTTCGTTCAGTTGGAAGACCCGGCTGACCGGTAGGAGGATCCCATGCAGTTGCCCGACATCGAGAGCCCAGCGCCTTCGGCGTCCGTCGCGCGAGCCGCCGCACGACGGCCACGGCCTGCACTACATGGGGATTTGCAATCACGGACATCGCCGCACGTGCTTCGGCGCATCGCGGAGTCGCCCGTCGCTACCGCAGCGCTCGTGCCGGTTGGGCTCCTGGTCGCGTGTCTTGCGGCGTGGCTTCATCATCGTTACTTGCTCGGAATGGGGACGGTCCCGGTCGCCGCCTTTATCGTTCCGGGCCTTCTTGGCATCGCGGCCGGCATTGGCGCCGCATGGCTCCTGGTCGCCCTACGCGCCGCCGAGAGCCGCGCCGACGTCGACGGTCTCACGCGCATTCGGAACCGTGCCGCCATCGAGCACGCGCTCGCGCAGGAGGTCGACCGGTCGGCGCGTTATGGCCAGCCCTTCGGCCTCGTCGTGTTCGACGTCGATCACTTCAAGACGGTCAACGACACGCACGGGCACACGACCGGTGACAATGTGCTCCTCCACATCACGAATACGGTCGGCGGCGTCCTTCGGCGCACCGACGTCTTCGGCCGATGGGGCGGCGACGAGTTCGTCATCATCGCCCCCGGCACCGGCGTCTCCGGGGCGCGCGCGCTTGCCGAGAAGGTCCGCGCGGCCGTTGCCGCCAGCCCGGGCCCGCGCAACCTCGACGTGACGGTGAGTGTCGGCGTGTCCCTGTTCGTGCCCGGGGACGACGCCGAGTCGGTGCTGACGCGTGCTGACGAGGCGCTCTACGAGGCCAAGCGGGGCGGTCGAAACCGTGCCGCCTCCACACGTTGCCTCCGCAACACGGGGACTTTGGCGATCCCGGCTGAGCTACGAGCAGGCGCCGAGTCCAACCGGCCCTGAATCGGCCTGTCGCACCGATTGTATACATCTGGTTCTTTTGTCCTTGCGGACTGCCCATGGTGCGGTTACGTTGTGCTCATCACTGAGTACGGACGGACACCACTATGGACGACGACAGCCCCGACCCCGAGAACGACAAGAAAGCGCGGGTCATTCACGCCCGCGTCCCCGAGGAGCTCGATCGCGAGCTGAAGCGCAAAGCTGGGCGCCTCGGCATGTCGGTCTCGAACCTCGTTCGAAACGTCCTTCAAAACGCCTTCGGGCTCGTCGAGGACATCGTCACGGACGGCGCCGCCGTGGCGCGGACGGCTCGCGACCCCGCGCCGTCACCGCCGCCCTCGCCGCCAGCCGCGCCCTCGAGCCCGCCCGTCGTACTGGGTTGGCAGACCCTCCTCCTGAACGTCAACGCCCTCTGTGTCACCTGTAACGCGATCCTGCCCAAAGGGACGGAAGCGGCCATCGCCGTCACCGACCGCGGCATCGACCGCGCCTTTCGCTGCCTCGACTGCAGCCGAGGAGGAAACCCCTCATGACCTCGCACTCGACATCATCGTCGCCCTCCCCGGCGTCAGCTCCCGCAGTGACGGCCACACTCACGCTCGACGGCGACAGCGGCGTAACCGTTGACCTCCCGGGGGCACCGCCGCCCGAATCGACGTCCACCGCGGACGTGCCACCGGCGGCACCCTTCGTCTTTCCGAAGATCCCGCTCCCCGATGGCACGCTCTCGGGCGCCAAGCAGGTGCTCGGCGCCCTCTTCGCCACGGGGAAGCTCATCGGTCACGCGCTCGGCAACGTCGAGCGGCTCGTCATCGATGTGGCGCGGGACTCCCTCGCGGTGGCCAAAGACGCCGAAGCCCTCTACGAGTCCGCCGTTCACAACGCGCAGGCCGTCCGCGCCACCGCGAGGGCGACGCCCCGGCTCACGGCCATCCTCCGCGAAGCCGCCACCATCGCGGCGTCGTACCGGCTGCACCGCACCCGTGCCGAGATCGTGGGGCCTGAGAGTGCGGCCGTCTCCCTCCGAGAGCTGCACTCTCGCAGTGCCGAGCGCGTCTACGAGCTCTGCGTACGCCTCCGCGGCCCGATCCTGAAGCTGGCTCAGCTCGCGTCCTGCCGGCCCGATCTGCTCCCGCCCGAGTGGGTCACCGTCCTCTCACGCCTCCAGGACCAAGTGCCCGCGGTCCCCGTGGACGAGCTGCGAGTCCGCATCGAAGCCGAGCTTGGGGCCCCGCTCACGGCGCTCTTCGCCTCCTTCGACGAGACGCCCCTCGCCACCGCGTCGCTCGCCCAGGTCCACGCCGCGACCCTCCTCGACGGCACGCGCGTCGCGGTGAAAGTCCAGCTCCCGGGCATCGAAGAGCTCGTCGAGATGGATCTCCTCGCGATCCGGACGCTGCTCCCGCTGCTCGATGGGCTCCCCATCGGCGACGTCCGCACGACCGTCGACGAGCTGGCCCGGTCCATCACCGGCGAGCTCGACTTCGCTGGCGAGGCCCGAAATCTCGCGCGTTTCGCAGCCTCGATCCCGGCCGCCGCGCGTGTTCGGGTGCCGAGCGTCGTGACGCGCCTCTCGACGGAACGGGTGCTCGTGCTCGAGCTCATCGAGGGTCAAAAGCTCACGACCTTCCTCGATGATCCGGCGCAACGCGCTCATCGCGACGCGCTCCTCGGTCGGCTCGTGGAGTCGGTCTGCCACCAACTCCTCGTCGGTGGCGTCGTCCACGGCGACCTCCACCCGGGCAACCTCCTGGTCGAGCTGGCCGAGGACGGCGCCCCGACGCTGGTCTTCCTCGACTTCGGCGTCGTGCTCGAACTCGACGTGGACCGCCGACGGGCCCTGGCGCAGCTCGGGATCGCGCTGGTACAGGACGACGTCGCTCAGATGACGCGTTCCTTCGACGCGCTCGGCTTCCGCACGGCCAGCGGCGCGCCCGACACGCTCATTACCATTGGGCGGCAGATCATGGCGCCACTGCGCAGCGGCTGGTCGTGGGACGGCTTCGACGCCGGTCGACAAGTCCAAGAGATGCTCGGCGCCTTCCGAAACGACGACGTCGTCGCGATCCCGCCCGAGATGGTCCTGCTCGGGCGGGCCTTCGCGTCGGTCGCGGGCCTGCTCGCCCACCACCGCCCCGCCATCGACGTCGGGCCGGCCGTCTTGGCGGCGCTCGGGCAGGCGCTCTCGGACCAATCCGGGGCGTGTCAGCGTGTCGGAGTTTGAGCTTCACCCGATGATCGTCGTGCACGATAGACATGTTGCGCACTCCCATGCGGGAGGACTCAAAGCCCGTGTCTGTCCCAATGCTCGATTTCTCCGTGCTCCAGCCTGGCCTGTCGGCGACGACGGTCCGTGCCGGCACGGAGACGCTACCTGATGGCACTGCTGAGCTGGAGAGCCTGGAACTCTGGCTTCCGCTTGTGCTCGCCGCTGTGGTGGGCTCTCTGGGCATCCTGCTTTGGTGGCGTTGGCGTACGGCAGCCGGCGACCCGTCTCACTTCCCGGAAGGCACCAAGTCACCTCGTCGCGAAGCACCCATCGTACTGCGGGTGATCCTCGTCGCCGCAGTGGGTACGTCGGCGACGGTCGCTGCCGTTCTGACGTCGATCGCCTCCGCTCGTCGGGAAACGCTCGCCCACTTCGAGACGGCTCGAGAGCGCGTCGCGTTCGAGATCGAACGGCGTATCGCAATGGTTGGACTCCCCTTGAAGGGCGCGCGCGGAGCCTACCATGCGGCCGGCTCGCTGACCCGAATGCAGCTCCAGCGCTACGTTCAGGCTCGGTCGTTGGCGACTGACTTTCCGGGCGTACTCGGCATCGGCTTCGTGAAGCCGTTCAGGTCGAAGGACCTCCAGTCGTTCTTGGCAAAAGAACGAGCCGACGAGGAGTCGGACTTCGTTCTTCGACAGCTAGTCGGTGCCGAACCGGCCGTGTCGGCGGCAGAGCGCGATCACCAGTGGCGCTACGCTGTAACGTCCTGCTTCCCAAAGGAAGCGAACTACCGAGCGTGGGGCGTCGAAGTCGGCGCCGAGGCGGTGAGGCGAGAGGCCATCGAACGCGCTATCGCGACCGGCGAGCCTTCGATCTCGGGCGGCGTTGCGCTGGTGCAATCCAAGGGTGACTCGGTCGGATTCCTGCTGCTCGTTCCCATCTTCTCTGCGGACGTCGAAGGCCTTTCGGTGAAGGAGCGTTCGGACGCGCTAGTGGGTCTCGTCTACGCCCCGATCAACCTCGCGGCCGCCCTCGGGCACATCTCCGGCTTCATCACCGATGGGCTCGACTTCGAGCTGTTCGACGGCGAGCTGTCGGGGCCCGCGAAACGACTCTACGACGCCGATGGTCACCTCAAGGCCGACCAGCGACACGACGACCCGTCGAACTACAGTGAGCGGCTCTTCCGCGACGAGAGGCCATTTATGGTCGGAGGTCGCACGTGGACTCTCGTGACGAGTACGCTGCCGTCGTTTGACGCCGCGCATGACTCGGCCACGCCCAGCCTCCTCGCCGGAGGAGGCGCATTGCTCACGATCTTGGCGACAGCGTTCTCCTGGCTGGCGCTCTCGGGGCGAACCCGGGCGATACGATATGCCAATCGAGTCACTGAGGACCTTCGCCTCGCTGAGGCATCGTCGGACCGGCTCGCGAACATCGCGAGGCTCACGTCGAACGCCGTTATCATTACTGACCCGACTGGGCGCATCGAATGGGTCAATGAAGGCTTTACTCGCACAACGGGCTATACGTTCGCGGAGGTCCTCGGGCGCCGACCCGGCGACTTCCTAGAAGGTCCGGAGACCGACTCGGCCGCGGTCGCTCGAATGCGTGAGGCAGTCCATCGCGCGCAGCCGTACAGTTTGGAGCTCGTCAACTACAGGCGCAGCGGCCAAGCCTATCGAACTCATATCGAGCTCACCCCGCTCCGTGATAGCGACGGCACGCTCACCGGGTTCATGGCCGTCGAGACGGACATCACCGCGCAGTGGGAAGTGACGACCGCGCTTCGAGAGGCCAAGGCATCCGCCGTGGCCGCATTGCGCGAATCAGCGGCGTTTCGATCCACCCTGGACGAACACTCCATCATCTCCATCACCAGCGCGCAGGGCCGGATCATCGACCTCAATGCCCGCTTCTGCGAGATCAGCGGTTACCGCCGTGAGGAGCTGCTGGGCTGCGATCATCGGCTCCTCAATTCGGGTCACCACCCGCGCGAGTTCTGGACCACTCTCTGGGCGACGCTCGCGCGCGGCGGCGCATGGCGAGGAGAGATTTGCAACCGTCGCAAGGACGGTTCGCTGTATTGGGTGGACAGTATCATTGCTGCGTTCTGCGGAGAAAACGATAAGGTAGAAAGATATGTGTCGATACTCTCCGATATTACGGATCGAAAGGCGGCCGAAGCTCGGATGTCGGAGAGCGAGGCGAGATTCCGCAATCTGGCCGATTCCGCGCCGATGTTCGTCTGGACGGGCGATCTGCAGGGCGAACGCGACTACGTCAATCGGCCGTGGCTCGACTTCACCGGCCTGTCCCCTGACGCGGTCCCCCTCCTGCTCTGGGAGAGTGCATTGCACCCGGACGATCGTGCGCGTTGTTTGAACGCGTTCAAGGATGCCGCCGCCGCGCGAAGTGAAGTCGAGGTCGAGTATCGACTGAGGCGCCACGATGGCGCTTATCGAGATGTGCTCGATCGAGCCGTGCCTCGCTTCGATACCGAAGGCGGCTTCGCGGGCTTCGTCGGTGCGGCCATCGACGTCACGGAGTTGCGAGAAGCGCGGGCCAAGGCAGAGTCCGCCAGTCGCGCGAAGAGTGCCTTTCTGGCGAACATGAGCCACGAGATCCGTACACCGCTCACCGCGATCCTCGGTTTCACGGAGCTCCTCCGCGACGATGGCGACCTCGCCGCGGCTCCCGAGTCGCGACTTCACGCCATCGAGACCATCCGGCAGGCCGGCAACCACCTCATGACGGTCATCAGTGACATCTTGGACCTCTCCAAGATCGAAGCCGATCAGATGAGGCTGGAGAAGGTAGCGACGCGGCCGCTCGGTCTATTGCAAGAGGTCGATGCCCTCATGCGTGGAAGGGCGATCGGCAAAGGTGTCGCTCTCGAGCTTCTGATCGGAGGCCCGATCCCGGAGCAAATCTGGGCGGATCCGACTCGCATCCGACAGATCCTCATGAACCTCGTCGGCAACGCCGTGAAGTTTACAGAGCAGGGACGGGTACGTGTGATCGCTCGGGCTGAGGCCAGGAGCACCCTGATCATCGACGTCGAGGACACCGGGCCAGGCCTAACGCCCGAGCAGTCCTCGCGGCTCTTCGAGTCCTTCGCTCAGGCGGACGAGACGGTGACCCGGAACCATGGTGGGACGGGACTCGGTCTCACGATCTGTCGACGCCTTGCAAACCTCATGGGTGGGTCCGTTGTGCTTGCGAGGACAGAGGTCGCCGTCGGCTCTTGCTTCCGCCTCACGGTCCCGCTCGATCCGGTCGAGGGGACGTCGTGGTCCGAAGTCGTGGGGGTCGTGATCGAGGCGCCACGACCTTCAGGCGCCAGCCCTCAAACGCGGCTGTCCGGCCGCATCCTCCTCGCCGAAGATGGCCCAGACAACCAGCGGCTCATCGCCTTTCACTTGAAGATGGCGGGTGCGGTCGTGGACGTGGCCGACAATGGCGCGATCGCGCTGGAGATGGTGTCGAGCGCGCACGCCTCAGGGGCGCCTTACGACTTGCTGCTCACCGACATGCAGATGCCCGTCCTCGACGGCTACGAGCTGTCTCGCGCGCTGCGAAGCGCGGGCAATTCCCTGCCCATCGTCGCCCTCACCGCGCATGCGATGGTCGAGGACCGGCAACGCTGCCTGGACGCGGGCTGCGACGACTACACGTCGAAGCCCGTCGACCGCGTGGTGCTCATCCAGATGTGCGCCACGTGGATGGGCCGGACCGGTGCGAAGGTCGGCTGAGGGGACGTCCCCCTCATCGGTTTTCACGTTGTGAGGGGATCGTTCCCTTCCGGTCGAGGCGGCGCTGCGCCGGGTAGATGCTCCGCGGGCCGGTGAGCGCGGTCGCGACGAACGCGACGAGCACGACGTGGGGCAGGATCTCGGCACCGAAGAGCTCGACCGCCATCACCGACAGCGCGAGCGGGGTGTTCGACGCGGCGGCGAAGACGGCGGCGAGGCCCACGCCCGCGACGAGCGAGAGAGGGAGCCCGAGGGGCCCCGCGAGGGTGTTGCCGAGGGCCGCGCCGATGAAGAAGAGCGGCGTCACCTCGCCCCCGAGGAAGCCGGCGCCGAGGGTCACCGCGGTGAATACGAGCTTGGCGGCGAAGGTCCACTCGGGCAACGCGGGGTCGTGGAAGGCGCGGAGTATTCCGGGGACGCCTAGACCCAGAAAGTCATTGTTTCCTGATAGTTGCCACAGCAGCACGACCACGGCGCCACCGGCGGCCATTCGCAGAGGTAGCCGAGGCAGCCAGCGCTCGCCATGCCGCTTGAGCGCGTGCGTGAGCTCGATGAATAGAGCGGCGGTCAGCGCCACCGCGACTGCAAAGAGCACCCACTTGCCGACGAGGGCGAGGTCCCACGGCGGGACGCCGACGGTGGGATACGGGGTGTGGCCGATCCCGAGCATCCGGGTAACTCGATCGCCGACGAACGCGGCCAGGAGCGCGGGGAGCGCCGCTCGCGCGCTGAGCCGGCCCACCGCGGCGAACTCGAGCCCGAAGAGCAGGCCGGCGACAGGTGTCCCGAAGACGGCCCCGAACCCACCCGCGGCACCGGCGGCGAGCAGGTGCCGACGCCACGTGGGAGAGAGGCCGACGCGGACCGCGACTCGGTCGGCGAGGCTCGCGCCCATCTGAACGGCGGTGCCTTCGCGGCCGGCGCTCCCGCCGACGAGGTGGGTGACCACGCTGCCGACGAGGACCATCGGCGTCATGCGAAGCGGCACGGGAGGGCCGCCGTCATGCAGCGTGTCGATGATGAGGCCGGTCCCACCCCGAATGGGGCCGCCGTGGCGTTCCCAGAAGGCGCCCATCACGAGGCCGGCGACGGGGAGGGCCCACACGATGGCGGTATGGCCGTCGCGCCAGTCGGTGGCGAGGTCGAGCAGCCACAGAAAGAGGGCCGAGGAGACGCCGCAGAGGACCCCGACCGTAGGGCCGAGGACCAACGCGGTGGCCACGTGCCTCGCTGCCTGGCGCCAGAGCGAGGGGAGATCGGCCGGCGTCTTCACGAGTTACTCGGGGTCGGCGGCGCCAGTCGTCCGTCGCAGCGTCACTTTCCGGGAGACCGACTCGGGGTCTTCGAAGATCCCCTCATAGAGCGGGTGTTCACCCTCGGTCACGTCCGTCGGATACCAGACGTGGAGATCGATGGACCGTTTGCCCACGGCCGGCGCGTCGTACTCGTGTGACCACGTGCGGTAGCCGGTCGCGAAGGGGCCCGCGGTCGCCGGGTCGAAGTCGAGGACCGATGGCAGCGCGACCGTGTCCGGGGCCTCGGTCACGTCGGCCGACGTATCCTCGTCAGGTGGGGCGCTTGCGTCTGAGCTCGGAACGTCAATGATCTCCGAGGTGTCGTCGCTCGCGACCTCGACCGCCGTGGCGTCGGCAACGTCGGTGACGTCGGTGACGTCGGTGACGTCGGTGACGTCGGTGACGTCGGTGGTCGTCGCCGCGTCGCCGCAGCCGAGCGCGAGCGCGAGGAGCGCGGCCGGGCCCCGGGCCATGACGTTACTCCTCTTCGTCCGGCGCGTTGGCGTCGCGGAGGCCGTACTCCTTCATCTTGTTCTGGAGGCTCTTGCGGCTGATCTCCAGGAGATCGGCGGCGCGCGTGACGTTGCCGCCGGTCTTCTCGAGCGCCTTCACGATGACGGCGACCTCGACGCGGGTCGTGGTCTCACGAACCAGCTCCTTGAGCGGGCCGACCCCACCGGCGGGGAGTGGGACGAGCTCCGCCGAGTCGAGGACGCCGGTGAAGGCCGGCAACGTCTCGTGGGAGCTCTCGGTCTCGCGAGCGCGTGGCGTCGGGGGGGCGCCGCACGCGGCTTTCAGCTCCGCCGGGACCTCGGCGGCTGTCAGAACCTCACCGGACGAGAACAGAATCATGCGCTCGAGCACGTTCTCGAGCTCACGGATGTTGCCGGGCCAGTCGTAGTCGGCGAACAAGTCGAGGGCGCCTTGGCCCACCGACTTCACCGCACGTTTCAGGCGCTCGTTGAACTTCGTGATGATGTGTTCACACAGGGCGGGGATGTCGCCGCGGCGCTCGCGGAGAGCAGGCATGCGAATGGGGACGACGTTCAGGCGGTAGTAGAGATCCTCTCGGAAGCGCCCGTCCTGAATGGCCTTTTCGAGGTTCTGGTTCGTGGCCGCGATGAGCCGCACGTCGACCTTGATCGTGCGGATGCCGCCGACCCGCTCGAACTCTTGCTCTTGGAGCGCGCGCAACAGCTTGACCTGCATCTCGACCGGGATCTCGCCAATCTCGTCGAGGAAGAGCGTGCCGCCGTTAGCGAGCTCGAAGCGCCCGGGTTTGGACGCGACGGCCCCTGTGAACGCACCCTTCTCGTAGCCGAAGAGCTCGGATTCGATGAGGTCCCGAGGGATGGCGGCGCAGTTGATGCGAATGAACGGCCGGCTCGAGCGGCTCGAGGTCTCGTGGAGGGCGCGGCTCACGAGCTCTTTGCCGGTGCCGGACTCGCCCGTGATGAGGACCGTGGTTGGACTGTCCGCCACCTTTTCGATGATCTGGAAGATGTCCTTCATCGACGGGGTGGACCCGGTGATGCCGTAGCGGCCGGCGCCGCCCGACGCGAGTGAACGCCCGTGGGCCAGCCGGCTGGTTGCGACGGCCTTCTGCACGACCAGCTTGAGCTCAGCTTGCTCGAAGGGCTTCGTGATGTAGTCGAAGGCCCCCTTCTTCATCGCCTCGACGGCGGTGTCGACCGTCCCGTGCGCCGTGATCATGATGACCGGCACGAGCGGGTGCGCCCGCGAGACGTATTCGAGCAGCTCCATGCCGTCGATGCCGGGCATCCGCAGGTCGGTCACGAGGACGTGTACCGTCTCCTTGGAGAGCAGCTCGATGGCTTCTTCGCCGCTGGCCGCTTGCAACGGCTCATAGCCCTCCCGGCGGAGGTTCGCGGACAGGACGACCCGTAGGCTCGGCTCGTCGTCGACGACCAGAATGCGTGGCTTCATGCGTTCTCCTCCACCCGGGCTTCGAAGGCGCCGGTCGCGACGCGCACGGCGATGCGGTCACCCGGGCCCACGTCCCCTCTGGACCGTATCACGTCCCGCTCGGGCAGGCGTTGCACGATTGCGTAGCCTCGTCCGAGGACGGCCACCGGGCTGAGCGCGACGAGCGCACGCTCGAGCGCCGAGATGCGGGCCCTTTGCCGCTGGAGCCGGGTCGTCATCGCGCGATAGAGCCGCGCTTCGAGCGCGGCGAGGGCCGCGCGTCGCTCGCTCGTGCGGGCCATCGGGTGGGCTTTGTGGAGGCGGGCCACGAGCGCGGCGAAGCGGAGGCGGCGCCGCTCGAGCCCATGCCGCATGGCCCGTTCCAGCCGGCCGGACCGATCGACGAGGCGCTGCGTGGGCATGGACAAGAGTCGGCGCGGATCCTGAAGGCGGCGCTCGAGCCCGACGAGCTTCAGGCGCCGCTTCTCCAGCCGACCGCGCATCGCGAGGCCGAGACGCCTCACCGCTTCCGAGAGCCCACCCTGGAGCGCGGTGAACTCGGGGACGATCAGCGGCCCGACGGCCGTGGGCGTCGGCGCACGCACGTCGGCCACGAAGTCCGTGAGCATCTGGTCAGGCTCGTGGCCGACCGCCGAGATCACGGGCTTCGTACACGTCGCGATGGCGCGGACAAGCGGCTCTTGGTTGAACTCCCAAAGGTCTTCGAGCGAACCGCCGCCTCGCGCGAGGACGATGACGTCGACGTCCTCGACCGCCTCGAGCCGCCGCATGGCCATGATGATCTGGACGTGGGCGCCCTCGCCTTGGACCGGGGCGCCCGCGATGAGGATGCGAGCCGGGAAGCGCGCGAAGACCGACCGAATGACGTCCTGGACGGCTGCACCGGTGGGCGACGTGACGAGCCCGATGCGCCGCGGGAGGAAGGGCAGGGGGCGCTTTCGCTCGGCGGCGAAGAGGCCCTCGGCGTGCAGCTTCCGCTTGAGCTGGTCGAGCTTCAGGAGCAGCTCACCCTCCCCGCCGAAGCGTACGGAGGTCACGTTGAGTTGGTACTTTCCGTGAGGCGGATACACCTCGACCGAGCCCGCGCAGACGACTCGATCGCCGTCACGAGGGGGCCGCGCGAGCCGTGCCGCCGACGAGCGGAAGAGGACGGCGGTGAGGACCGCGTCCTGTCCCCGCAGCGAGAAGTAGATGTGCCCGGCGGCCGTGGGGCGGCAGTTCGTGATCTCGCCTTGCACCTGAATGCGGCTGAAGCCCCCCTCGAGAAGGCTTCGGATGCGCGCGGTCAAGGAATCGACGGAATAGGGCTGATCGTCAGTCACGGGCGCACCCTACCGGAGGCGGGGTGGTGCCGCCAGAGGGCGGGAGGGGAGGGCGGCAGGGGCCGCGCTCCGTCGCTCTTGTTCCCGTGGATCGGGTCGAGTAGGCTCTCCACGTAGATTCGGCCCACACATCGTCAGGAGGTCCCATGTCCAGTACCCCAGCCACCGCGATGACCCTTCGAGCGGCGGGGCCGCTGCTGCTCCTGACCGTGCTGTCCTCGGCCGTCCTGTCCTCGGCCGTGCTCTCTCCGGCGACCGCGACGGCGCAGACGCCCAAAGTGCTGAAGCACGACAAGTTCGCCGAAGACATCTACGAAGCCGTCCAAGGGATCAACGGCAACGTGCAGCAGGTCGAGCCCGGCTTCGTCGAAGGCGAAGGCTTTGGCGTGCTCTTCCGACCGTCCGAAGACGATTACCCGTTCAACATCGACGGCGTAGACATGATGTTCGCAGGGCCGGCGGGAAACCCGAACCTCGGGACATCGGTCTACATCGAGATCTACCTGAACGCCGGCGCGGGTCCGGCTCCGGCCAATCCCACGCCCGATTTCGTCATCGATTCCGACGAGTTCTACTACAACGGGGACTTCGGAGTGCCCATCAAGGGCAATCAGGCCTACAGCTTTCAGTTCGATCCCAGCGACCCGGACGGCGCGCCCCCCGCGGTCACGGAAGGCACGGTCCTCGTCGTGGTCCGCTACAAGAAGAAGGCGACGGACCTGTCCACCGAGTGGGACACGTTTCAGTGCATGATCGTCAATGAGCTGAACCTCGGTTGTGGCTGTCAACCCGCGGCGATGATCCTCGACGGGACGCCCACGACGAAGTCACTCACGATGGCGTCAAACGTCATGCACATCATCTGGCCGGTCGGGACCTGCACCGGCAACAAGCAGTGGAAGTTCTTCGAGAACGTGGACTTCGGCACCAAGACGCTGAATGGGGACGTCATCCTGCGCATGCGGATCCTGTCGTCGGACGACGGGTGCGTTGGGGATTGTTCTGGCAAGGAGTGTGGCGACGACGGCTGCGGCGAGCTGTGCGGGGTCTGCACCGGCGACGAGAAGTGTACCCCGGCTGGGCAGTGTGAGGTCCCGTGTGTCCCTCAGTGCGCGGGCAAGGTCTGTGGCGACAATGGCTGCGGCGGCAAGTGCGGTAACTGTCAGGCCACCTTCGAGTGCGTCGAAGGGCAATGTAAAGCGCCGTGTACGCCGGCTTGTACGAACAAAGAGTGTGGCCCCGACGGCTGCGGCGGCACCTGCGGCTCGGCGCCCTGCAACGTCGGCACCGCATGTGACGAGGCCCAGGGCCTCTGTATCGCGGCGTGCGTCCCGGAGTGTGCCGGCAAAGAGTGCGGACCCGACACCTGTGGCGGCACGTGTGGCGCGTGCGGCGACGCCGAACTCTGCACGGCGGCGGGTCAGTGTGAGGCGGTCGTCGGCGCGGACGGCACGGACGCGACGGACGGCACGGACGGGGCGGACGGCACCGGCGCGACCGACGGGACTGACGGCTCGGACGGGGCGGCCCCTCCCGCCATGACCATCACCGCGATGTCGCCGGACGAAGGCCCCGGCGGCGTCGCCGTCGATGTCTCCATCACCGGGACCGGCTTTGCGACCGGGACCTTGTTCAAGCTCGGCGGCACCGATCTCGACGCGGTTCAAGTGGTCTCACCGAGCCTCGCGACCGCGACGGTCCCCGCCGACCTTCGGCCCGGGACCTACGACCTCATCGCGGTCGCTCCGAACGGCGATACCGTCCTGTTCCCGCGGGCCTATGCCTCGGTCATGGAGTCGACCGCCCTGTCATCGGATGGCTGCTCCATGGGCGCGACGACGCCTCCCTCGGGCACCCTCGAAGGCGCCTTCGTCATCCTCGGTCTCGGCCTCGCGTGGACGCTTCACCAGCGGCGTCGGCGTCGACCCATCCTGCAGCGGCTCGACCGCGAGCGCCGCCGTCTGCCTCGATCGTAGAAGGGCCAGCCGTCGCCCGTCGCCACTCATCTTGATTCCTAGGACCTGAAACTTCCCGTCCGAACGTCCCGAAGGGCTGGACGTGACGATCCTCTCCCACGCTCTGCCCTTCGTGCTGCTCCTCGGGGCCAGCTCGTTTGCTGCGGCTGACGCGCCGCGAGCGCGCCCGTCGGGAGCCGCTTCTCAGCACGAAGTAGACGCCGCCCTCGCCCTGCTCGCGTCCCCGAACTTCAAGGTGCGGGCGCAGGCCACCCTGGCGCTGGGCGCCCAGTCACGACACAGCCTCCGCGTCGCGCGCCCCCTCGTGGGGATGCTCGGCGACGCCCACCCCGCCGTGCGGGTGGCCGCGGCGATGGCGCTCGGCAAGCTCGGCGACGTGACCACGGTGCCGGCGCTGGTGCCGCTCTTCGATGGTGACGACCGATCGCTGGCGGACGTAGCCCGTCGCTCCACGGAGCGCATCGTGGCTGCGTTCCTCGCTGCTCCGGAGCGCTTTGCGGATCGGCCGAAGGCGGTCCACGTCGCTCGCCTCGGCCAGGACCCGCACTTCAAGGACCGCGTCGTCGAGCGCCTGCTCGCCAAGGACATCGAGGTCGGTGAGCGCTTCGACTTCGTCGCGCCCGACGAGGCGGCCACGCCGCTCGGCGTCCAGCTCGAGCTCATCGGCGAGCTGGTCTCGCTCTCTGATGACCGCGGCACCCTCCGCGTGACGCTCGCGCTGCGGCCGGGCGGCGCGACGCTCACCCAGTGGACCAACCTCAACGTCGTCGGCACGAGTCGTGATGACGTACTCGACGCCGCGGCCACGCTCCTCGTGAAGACCTTGCTCGCCTATCTCGGAGGCTCCTGATGATCGCCAACGCTGAGACCCGTCCCCAAACCGCGAGACAGCCGAACCAGCGGCGCCTTCGCAATCTGCTGATCGACGCGCACTTCCAGCTCCCGTGGGTTGGGGCCATCGCGGTGCTCACCGTGGGCCTCTTCCTCGTGCTCGGTGCCGTGATCGTCTGGCAAGCGCACACGGCGTCGGCCGCGATCCTCGACGGACTGAATGCGCTCTACTCGCCCGATGACGCCGTCATCATGCAGGAGATGTTCACATCGTCCGACCACGGCGTCCTCATCGGACTCTCCGCCGCTGGAGCGACCCTGGTGCTGCTGCTCGCCGCGACTGGGCTCGTCATGACGCACAAGGTCGCCGGCCCGATGGTGGCGCTACGGAGCTCGCTGGCAGCCGTCGCTGCCGGACAATACAGCCGGGCGCGCGCGTTTCGGCAGGGCGACGCCTTTCAGTCCGTCTCCACGGACATGTTGGCTATGGTAAACGCCCTCAAGGATCGCGAGCGCACCGAGCTCGCCGTGCTCGAAGGGCTGCGCGAGCTGACGCTGCCGTCCGGCGCACGTGCCGCCTTGAACGACCTCATCGCCGAGAAGCGGTCTCGGGTCGAGTGAACGACACTGGCCAGAGCCGGATGGACAAGAGCTGCCGCACCGGCGAACCTGCCGACGTGCCGCTCTCCACCCTCTACCAGATCATGGCCTCGCCCCGGTGCGAAGCCGTCCGTTTCCTCCTCGACGCCGCGTCGAGCCCCTATTGGGTCAAGAGCTTGCTCCCGGGCGCTCACGTCGCGCAGGTGACCCTCGCGACCCGCCAGCCGCACGTCCCTGCGCTCGACGCGAACGGCAAGATCGTCGTCGGGCTCGGGGCGACGGTGCGTCATCTGGCCGAGAATCCTCAGCCGTCCGCGCGTTGGAGTGCCATCGACTGGTCCATCCTGAGCCGGGTGCCCGACGCGCTCGACGTGCTCGACCGAGAGTTCGGGAGGGCGTCGGAGATCCTCTGGTATCGCGCCGTGCTCGCCGATCCCGACTTCGCCTGTGCGCTCTTCTCCATCGGTCGCGGCCCGACCCGGCGTCTCATCTACAAGTCCGTCTTCCCCGGTGTCGCCGCGGCACTTCGTAGGGGCTGGCATCTCGACGACGCCGCGACTGTGCGCGCCGCCGAGGAGGTGTTTCGACACGGGCTCGATGACGCGGCCGACGATTACGCCGATCCGAACCGCCCAACGGCGAGAGGGCTCGTCTGCGCTGCCCTGGCAAGCTGGGTCATTCCGCAGCCCTGGTGCCCGTTTCGGCTGCAAGGCATCGCGCCCGACGCGTTGAAACAGACGCGTGACGCCTGGGCGGCGCACCCGACGGTGGCGCTCATGACCGACGCCTACCGTCGTCACCGCGGCGTCTCGATGGCCGAGAACCACGAGATCCAGGGCTCGGGCGTGATCTAATCCATCGTAAGATCGACCGCCTCGACGGGCGGCAAGGTCTCCGGCCAGAAGGTCGCGGCGACCTTGGCGAAGCTCGCCGGCAGGTCGGTCACGGCGAAGTGGCGTTCGCCGAGCCCGCCTTGGCGGTCGCCCGAGCGCAGGCCCATGAGGGCCGGGGCGAGTGCCTCCGCGATCGCCTCCGCGCTGTCCACGAGGTGGACGGTGCGGCCGAAGATCGCCGTCGTGAGCTCGGTCAACAGGGTTCGCAACACCGGGTAGTGCGTGCAGCCGAGGACGAGCGTGTCGATGCCAGGCGCAGCGCTGTGGAGCTCCTGCAAGTAAGTCTCGATGGTGAGGCGCGTCACGGGGTGGTCGATCCAGCCCGTTTCGACGAGCGGCACGAGCACGGGGGTCGCGAGCGCCGTAACGCGGGCGTCCGGTGCCAGCGCCGCGATGGCATTGTGATAACCGCGGCTCGACACCGTGCGTTCGGTCCCGATGACGCCGATGGCGCCTGACGTCGTCGCAGCGACGGCCGCGCGTGCGCCCGGCTCGATGACCCCGAGGACGCGGGTCTTCCCGTAGGTCGCCTGTAGCGTCGGCAACGCGCACGCGCTCGCGGTGTTGCACGCGACGACGATGGTCTCCGCGCCGAGCTCGACCAGGTAGCGCACGCATCGCACCGCGTAGCGCGTGACGGCCTCTTCGGACTTCGCGCCATAGGGCAAGCGGGCGGTGTCACCGAGGTAGATGAGGTTTGATGCGGGGAAGCGGCGCGCGATGGCGCGTGCGACGGTGAGGCCACCGAGGCCCGAGTCGAAGATTCCAACCTTGCTCATTCTGACTCGGACTCCCCTGGCTGCCCTCATTGGCGTCGCGCGATGGGACTTTTTTCGCGCTGGATGCGGACAACAGGGCACCCGTGCCCTATCTTCCTGCCAACGCCGCGCCCCTCCAACAAAAGCGAAACGGGCGCCGCCAGCGGCCGCGTGCGAGCGCCGGGCCACCATCACCCAAGGAGAGACCGACCATGGCATTTCAGAACGCAACGTCAAGGCCCGTCGCCGGTGCGAGTGTCGCGACCCGAAACGACTTTCTGAAGCGTGTCTACGGCTGGATGGCCTTCGGCGTCGCCCTCTCGGCCGCCGGGTCGTTCCTGGCCATCAAGGCCGGCATCGGCATGTGGATGGCCACGTCCGGCTGGGTCGGCTCGCTGCTCATGACCGTCGGCTGGATGGGCCTCGCTTGGTTCGCCCAGAGCGTGCGCCACACGGCCGGCATCAACACCGTGGCCTTCGCCGCTTACGGGCTCTTCACCGGTATCGTGATGAGCGGCCTCATCCAAGTCGCCCTCATCATGGGCGACATGCTCACGGGTAGCTCGATGACCTACGTCGGTCAGGCTTTCGGCATCACCGCCGTCGCCTTCGGCGCGCTGAGCTTCTACGCCGCGACCACCAAGCGCGACTTCTCGTTCATGGGCGGCATGCTCACCGTCGGCCTCATCGCGCTCATCGCGCTCGGCCTCATCAACCTCTTCATCCAGTCGTCGATGTTCGCCCTCATCCTCTCGTTCGCGGGCGTGATGCTGTTCACGGGCTTCATCCTCTTCGACACCCAGCAGATCGTGCGCCACTACCCGGAGAACGAGCACCTCGCGGGCGCGCTCGTGCTCTTCACCAACTTCGCGATCATGTTCATGAAGATCCTCTCGATCCTCCTTCAGCTCGCGGGTGGTCGTAAGGACTGAACGACTCGGCTGGTGGGGCCCGCCGTACGAGGGCTCGCGCCAAGGCGCCAACGGGGAGGACGCGGGAACGCACCCGGGCTGCTGTTCCGACTCCCCATTCCCTACTTCAGGTTGAGCTGGACGTCCGTGGGCGGGTCGGGGAGCTGGTCGGGCGAGTGCGCCCCGCCGGGGTCGCGGCCCTGCATGGAACGCCGGCCGTCGGGCGGGTAGGGGATCACACCCGGCTCCCGAGTGCCGGGGAGAGGGATCTCGGGCGTGGGCGAGGCGCTGCCCCGCGGCTCGAGGTCCACGGCCAGCGGCGGCTCCGACTCCGGGTTGAAGAGGTCGAGCTGGCGGCGCCCGCTCATCACGTCATCGACGATGCCTTCGAGGAGCTGATCTTCGACAGCGCGGGCCTCCTCGACCCACTCCCACTCGGGCCCCATGTCCTTGCACCCGTACTGCAAGTCCCCTTGGTTGCAGAAGATTCGGACGTGGAAGTGGTTCGCGTGCGGGCTCGAGTTCTTCGGCCGCACGATGACCTTCTCGGCGCGCGCGATGAGCTCGCCGTTCACCCGCATCCTCACCGCGTGGTCGAGCAAGATCTCTTCGAGTGGGTCGTCGAGGAAGATCCACTGCACTCGAGCGCCGGCGTCCCCAAGCAGGGCCTCGACGAAGGCCCAATTACGGGCCACATCGAAGAGGTAGTCCCCGGTGGTGTCGACCATGGGGTTACCAAGGCGGCCGTCGAACTTCGGGAAGCCGCCGGGATCGGTGGTCTGTCCGTCGAGATCGGTCGCATAGATCCCAATATCGACGTCCCTCCCGTTCTGGTGTGAGACCGACGGGGTGATCTTGCCGCCTTCGCGCCGGCTCATGTTGCCGACGCGTAGGGGCGCGCCGCCATAGCGCCTCCCGACCTGATCGGACGCACGATCGATGATGCCGAGGAGCGCGTCGGTGCCGAAGTACCAGCCGCGCTGCGCAGTGCCGGGCAGGACGCGGAAGTGGCGCCCCCTCAGCGGGAGTGGCTTGCCGCCGATGAGCCACCCGCCGTTAGCCGCGCCGATCGAGAAGGCGCGGTCGCCGGGGAGACCGGTGGGTCGCGGGGGAGGCTCGACCTCGTTGCCGTCTTCCACCGCGTCGAAATAGTCGTCGATGAGCTCCGGGTCGTCCTCCGGATCGAAGCCCGCGACGTCGACGTCGACGCCAGGCCGACGGTCTGGGCCCTCGTCCTCACGGCGGGGCGACGACGTGGTCTCCGGCTCCGCGTTGGCCTCTGCCGTTGCCCCCGTTCTCGGTTCGCGGTTGGCGCCCGCGTCGAGGGGCGCCTCGTGGATGAGCACGTCGCCTCCGCTACAACCGGGCCAGCCGGTCGCGAGCGCGACCGCTGCGGCCACGACGCCCGAGAGACGACGCCGCGCGGCGCCGGGCTCAGCCGAGCTCGACGCGGACATGGCTCACCATGTGGGAGAGCGCCTGTCGGACCACCTCGGTGCGCTCGTGGGCGACGATGGCCCAGCCTTCGCCTTCGTAGCCGCTCGTGGCGGGCTGCCCGACGGTCGGCAGCTTCTTGTCGACGACGAGCGGTCCGACGCCGTCGTTGGCTTCCGCGACGCCCCGTACGGCGGTGACTCGCTTGCCTTGACCCTGGCCCCGGAAGAACGCGACGCCCGCGGCGAGCCGGCGCGCCGGTCGGCTGAATTGGCCGTGGACTTGGAGACGACACCACTCATCGACCATGTCCACCCCGTGGGCGATGGACATGAGCGGCATGATCTGGACCCCCGGCGGCCGGGCGCCAACCTCGCTGACGGCGTGGGTCCCGTCGCGACGCACGAACCACTCCATATGGGAGAGGCCCGTCTCCATTCCGAGCGCATCGAGCGCCGCCACGTTCAGCGGGGTGAAGGCGCGGAAGTCGGCGTCGTCTTCGCGAGGGAGGAGGACGCAGTACTGGATCCACGGGTTCTCGATGACCTCGAGGGGGCCCGGGAGGTAGTGAGTGCCGCTGTGCCAGATGGACTGGCGGCTACCGCGCGTCGTGATGGTCACGGTCTCGCAGGTGCGCTCGATGCCGCGAATGAACTCCTCGGCTTGTATCGGCCGGCTCGGGGAGGGCGAGAGCGACTTGAGCGCCGCGTCGAGCTCGGCGGACGTGCGGATTCGTTGTGTGCCACGCGAGCCGAGCCCATCGATGGGCTTCAGGATGATGGGCAGACCGACCTCGGTGACGAAGGCGTAGGCGTCGGCTGCGGATTCGATGCGGCGGTGTCGCGCGCAGGGCACGCCGGCCCGCTGGAAGAGGTCCTTCATACGGGTCTTGTCGCGGAACGCCGTCGCGGTCGCGACGCCCATGCCGGGGATTCCGCACGCCTCTCGGGCGTGCGCGAGCGGCAATTGCATCTGTTCGAGCGGGCCGAGCAAGCGGTCGATCGCGCCCATGCCGTGGGCGAGCCCGCGACACGCCTTTGCGAGCTGCGCCGGGTCGAGACAGTCGGCCACCCGGTAGTGGGCCTCGACGCCTTCGCGAAAGCGCGGCGGGAGCTTGGTGACGGGATCACAGGAGATGAGCCCCACCCGCGTGCCGTCGAGGTCGGCGAGCGCCTGGACGTAACGGAGGGTGTTCTCGAGGAAGTGGGGAGCGACGAAGACGACGTTCTTCATGGGCCTATGACGGTGGCAGTCGCTCGATGCGGTGTCAACGAGCCGACTCCCCCAGTTCTGAATTGCACTCTAGGGGACGACGATCTAGATTCCCGCGCCGCCTCGTCCTGTGCTGTGATGGCAAGTGGTTGTAATCATACGGGCGTTTAAGTGGCGGTCGCCGGGAACCTTTCACCCGTTCCCCGCGTTCATGTCGCCAGCCTCCGGGCACCCGGGGTGCGCCCCAACTGCGTCCCGCGTCCCGGGAGCGTCCGATTCGAGGATCTCCATGAAGCAGCCGCTCATCGCCTCACTCGTCGTATTCGTCGTCGGCTTCGGCGCTGGTCTTGGCGCCACGTACGCGCTGCTCGCCAAAAAGCCTGCCGAAGCGTCTCGCGACGATGTGGCGCTCGCTGACGCTGGCGACGAGGGCGAGCCGCTCGACGAGCCGGCGCCCGCGGTCCCGGGCCCTGCGGAGGCCGTCACGGCCGTGAAGCCGGCTCCCGCCGTCGAACCCGTCCCGAACCCAGACCCGGCCGCTGAGCCTGGGGCGGCGCCGGTCGCTGAGCCGGCGGCGGAACCGGCTGCCGAACCGGCTGCCGAACCCGCGGCGGAGCCGGCTGCCGAACCCGCGGCGGAACCGGCTGCCGAACCCGCGGCGGAACCGGCTGCCGAACCCTCTGCCGAGCCCGCCGCCGAACCGGCAGCCGAGCCCGCTGCCGAACCGGCTGCCGAGCCCGCCGCCGAACCCGCGGCGGAGCCGGCCGCGGTCCCCGATCCGAAGGCGGCGTCCGCCAACTGGTGGGAGGGCCTCGCTGGGAAGCGCTGTAAGGTCGACCTCGGTCGAGTCAAGGTGCTCACGATCCGCGAAGGGACCCTCGAAGACGGAGACGTGCTCGAGTGGAAGAGCCGCTTCGGCAACAAAGCGGCGGCGGGGCGACTCTTTCAGGATGCCGAGAACGTCGTCACCGTGCTCGGCGTCGCGACGGACTCGGTCGGCAACCCCGTCGCGGCGAAGATCTCGGTCGTCCGCCAGGGACGCACGATCACCGGCGTCATCGCGCTCCACGCCGAAGGGCTGCGCGTGAGCCTGCACCCGCTCCAGTGATCAGACGACCGGGCGGGTGAACCCGCGCTCGGCCAGCAGCGCCTCATCGAAGGTCAGCACGGCGTCGCAGCCGGCGTCTTCGGCGACCGTTCGAATCAAGTAGTCCGCGAAGTCGCCCCGGCCGTGTTGATACGCGATGAGGGCACGATGCGCCCGAGTTGGGTCCTGAAGGCGCACTTCCCGGCTCTCGAGCAGGCCGACGAGCGCGTCCGCGACCTCCTCTCGGCTGCACCGGTAACAGCGCCGCAGCACCCACGCCACTTCGACGAGCACGACGTCGGGAACGAAGGCCCCGCCATCCCGCGCCAAGAGCCGCTCGATGCTACTCCGGGCTGCCGCGGTCTGCGCTTCGTCATCTTCGACGATGAGGCGCACGAGCACGTTCGTGTCGAGAGCCGTCATTCTCCGAACACCGCCCCGTCCATCGCGGCGTTCTTCATGTCGTCGATGGTCACGCCCCCCGTCGCCGGCTTGATGCGGCCCTGAAGGTCGAGGAGGCTACGGCGCTGTGGGACGACTCGCACCGTCCCATCGGGCTGAAGCTGGAAGTCGAGGCGGCTCCCCTCGTGCAGGCCGAGCGCGACTCGAACCTCCTGTGGGATGGTCACTTGGCCCTTCGACGTGAGTGTAGCGTGTGGCATGGTCGCTCCGAGGGCTAGATGTCCCTTACTGAAGGTAAGGGAATGAGTGGCGTCGCGCAACCTCGAATTACTGATAGCCCCACGTCGTCATCATCGCCCGTACCTCGTCATCCACCTCGGCGTCACCGGCCCGGCCTACGGCGCGGGCGTCCTGGTCCACCCGCCAGAGCCGTAGCGTCGGCAGGAGCGCAGGTGGCGCGGTCGGGCCCGTCTCGGGAGCGGTCGCCGCGGCACGGACGGTGGCGTCGTCGAGGCGCAACGACGTGAGGGAACGAAGGCCATAGGCGCCGATCCCGATGTCCTCGGCCGTCACTGCGGCGCCGTCGAGGGTCAGCTCGAGGTGGACGGGGATGTCCGCGGGGACGGTGCGAAAGCGCACCATCGCGGGGCCGATGCGGTCGAGGGTGAGCTTGCTGCCGGCGCTGGTGCGCGTGGCGCCCTGAACGTCTTCGAAGCGGCCGAGGGTCGTGATTCGGCCACTGAGGCGCCCCGCGCCGAGGGCGAGGACCCATCCGGTCTTCGCTTGGCCGCGCCGTGCTTCGAGCGCGTCGTCTTGCGCGAGGAGCGCCGAGCGTAGCCCGTCGGACGGCCCGAAGTCCGGGTTCGCCAGCAGGGGCGCGAGGTTATGGAGCTCCATCGGATCGGACTCAAGATCGTAGAGCTCCTCGCTGCCGTCCATGGGATTCCAGAGGGTGTCGAGGCGAAAGCGTGCGTCCATGGACGGGTCGTTCCAGACGTACTTCTGCCAGCGCGTCCGGAGCGCGACGGCACGTCGTGACTCGGCTCGGACGGGCACTTCGGGCAGCTCCGGGCCGCCGAGGAGCATCGGGGACAGGTCGCGGCCGACGTGGCGGGGGTCCGCCGGTAGCTCCGCGAGCGTGTGGAAAGTGGGGGCGAGATCGATGAGCGAGACCGGGACGTCGAGGACGCGCCCCGCCGGGATGCGCCCCGGCCACGTCACGGCGAGCGGCACGTGCAGCTCTTCATCGAAGAGCGTCTGCCCGTGGTTTCGGAAGCAGTATTTATCGAGGGTCGCGTTGTAGCACTTGTGCAGCGGGTTCATCACCTCGCCGTGATCGGCGGTGAAGGCGACGATCGTGTCGTCCGTCAGTCCGAGCCGACCCAACGCCGCGAGGAGCCTGTCCATGTGCATCTCCACCCACGCGATCTCACCGAGGTAGTCGCGATCGAGCGGGTCGAAGGCGGGGTCGCGGAGCCCGCCCACGAGCCGCGTGACCGCCTCGGGCGGTGGGTCGTACGGCTTGTGGGGCGCGTTGTAGTTCACCAGTAGAAAGAAGGGGGACGCGGACTCCGGCGCTCTCTGGCGCGCTTCGAGCCAGTCGATGGCGCGGTCCGTCATCCACGGCGTGTCTTCGGTGCTGTTCCGGTAGTCCCAGACCGTGTCGAAGTCGGCGTCGAGCCCGATGTCGAGGTGCCCGAACAAGAAGACGTCATTGCCGACCGCCGCGCTTCGGTAGCCGTGCGCGCGCAAGGTCGTCCCGAGCAGGGAGGGTTCTCCTTCGTAGTATCGGTCCTTGTCTTCGGGCGTGAGGTCCCACGCCGTCGAATGAAAGCGCCCGTAACGCGGCGTTTGGCCGGTCAGAAAGGCGAAGGTGCTGAGTCGCGTCAGGTTGCCCGCCGAGAACGCGTGCCGAAAGCCGGTGCCATGCTCGTAGAGGCGCTCCATGGCCGGGTAGAGCGCGCTACGACCGGCCTGGGTGGCGCCGGGACCGACGGTGTCGGCGCGTTGTGAATCGACCACGATCAGCAGCAAGTTCGGACGTTTGGGTGCCGGCGCCGTGATCTGGGGGTTCACCCACACGAGGGTGGCCTCCGCGAGGTCGCCCATCGTCGTCAGCGAGAGAGTGCCGGAGCGGACGGCGATGCCGTCCTTCACACGTCGCAGCGGTCGGTCGCCACGGCTCGCGGTGAGCGACCAGGCCGCTGGCCCGTCCGGGAGCGCACTCCCGGCGAGCGTCACGGTGGCTGGCGAGCCGACATGCACGCCGCGAGGAGCCACGATCGCGAGGTCCACGTCGAGACGAGCGCCTGGGGGGACGTCGAGCTCCCACGTGGCGCTTGGGCCCGTGCCCGACGCGGGGAATGGGATAGCGAGCGCCGCTTCGAGGACCCACTCGTTCCGCTGCCCCGACTGCCAGTTCAGGCGAAGGTCCACGCCACGCTGCTTCGCCGCGTCGGTCGCCCACGGGTTCACGAAGCTCTTGGACGTCGGGAGGAGGGGCGGGCCGCCTGGGACGCGCACGCCGGCTTCGGAGAGGCGCATCAGCACGGCGCGGCCGTCGCTTCGAGGTGCGGGCGCGGGGGCCGTACGTGGGCCGTCCTCGGCGCGAACGCCGGTGAGCGTGGCGCCGGGAGATGGCGCAATCCGAAGCGGCGGAGGGCTGGTGCCCGCGTCCACCCCGCACCCCACGGCGACGGCCGCCAGCAGCATCGTGATGGCGAAGACGCGCATGCGGCCGACCATAGCAGCGGCACCAGGCGCTCGCTGGGAAAACTTGAATCCCGGTCGCGTCTCGGGCGTCAATCGGGCCGCGCGGTGCGCTATCATCGGGCGGGCCGCGCCCCGGTCGGTCGCCTGCGTCGCGACGACGGCCCTTTCCCCTCGGAGGTACGCCCATGCGGCGCTCGTTGCTCCCCCTCTTGCTCGTCTTCGTGCTCGGCCTCGGCGGTTGCTCGCGCGGCATGGCGGGCTTCGCCGCCCGCGCCCTCTTCGCCGGTGCCATCGTCGCGACCACCCTGGCCTTCGTCCACCACGCCCACCACCACCACTACCACTGCGGTCACCACTACGTCGTCGTGGAGCAAGAGCCCGTCTACTACTACGACGGTCACTGGGAGGCCTACGACGACCGAAGCGGCCGTTGGTACGTCTACGAAGGCGCGCCGCCGCCCCCACAGGAGTACTACTACTACTGATGTCCCCGCCCGGGGTTACCAGTAGAGGTAGCCGAGGGTCTGAGCGAGCACGTTGCAGAGCGCGTGAAATAGCGTGCTCGCCATCACGCTCCCCGTCCGCGCCCGCAGCCAGCCGAAGAGGAGACTCGGAAAGAACACGGCGAGCCGCTCCACTCGCGCGTCGAGGACGAGGTGTCCGAGCGCGAAGAGGACTGAGCCGAGCAGCCAGCCGACGCCCAGATCCGCACCGAGGATCCGCCAGCGGCGCGGGTGGCTCTCGTCGAGGCGGGCCTGTAAGTACCCGCGATAGAACCACTCTTCGGGTAGCGCGACCAAGACGAGCTGCATGGCGAGCAGCTCGATCCACCACCACGAGGAGCGGGACGTCTCGAAGGGCAGGGCGACGGGCGTGCCGTGGCGGCCGGCCGAGATCGTTGCGTCTGTGCCCGAGAGGGTCATCGGTCCCGATGCCGGGAGAAGCACCGAGAAGCCGGTGGGCTGGCCGCCGCTCTTGGACGCGGGCGTGAACGTCGCGACGCCGCTGGCCTCGACCTTGACCGGTGGCCGTCCGGTGCTGATGAGGCGCCTCTCGGCGTCCACCGCGACACCGGCGAGGCCCGAGAGGCCGCCGGGGAGCTTGACGTCGAGCGCCGCGTCGGCGACCGAGGGCGCCCACACCACATAGAGGCGCGGCCCTTCGACCCACACCTGGGGGGCCGACGTGGGTGCATCCCAGCTCGGCCGGCCGTCGAGGCGCGTGTCGAAGCGCTGCAGCTGACTGGCGCCAAGGAGCGGCCGCAGCTCGAGGACGTGGATGGCCCAGTAGTGGTGGATGACGACGTAAGGCCCGAGCACGAGGAGCGTCACGCCGGCGAGGTGCGCGAGGCCGCGCCCAATGGGCGACCAGCGGAGGCCATAGTCGGCGAGGGGGACGCGTCGTCGATCGAGGGTCCAGATCGGCAGGTAGAGGAAGATGACGGCGACGACACCGAGGAGGTTCTCGGCGACCACGGGGACGACGAGGCCCACGAGGCCAAAGATCGCGGTCAAGGCGATGCTGGCGGTCCACACCCACATCGCTTCGCGGCCCGGGCGCGCCTCCCGGAGCGGGCGATCAGTCGAGGTGGCTTCGGTCATGGTCGGCTCCCATCGCCGCTCCTTCTCTCACACTTCGCAGGCGCCAGAAATCCGCTCGGGCGATTTCCTGCCGGCGCTGGGCCGCCGCCAGTGCATGCTCCGCCCATGACACCCGCCGCTCGCCTCCTCGCCGCCATTCAAGTCCTCGACAGCGCCGACACCCTCCGCCGGCCCCTCGACGCTGCGCTTCGGGACTACTTCGCCACCCGCCGTTACGCGGGTTCGAAGGACCGGGCGGCCGTCTCCGACCTCGTCTTCACCGTCGCACGCCGCCGTGGCGACCTCGACGTCCGCCTCACCGAGTCGGGTGTCAAGCGGACGACGGCGCACCGCGTCGCCTTGGTCGCCGGTACGGCCGGCTTCGGCGCCGACGACACCTATGCGCCGCCGGCCTTGTCGCCCGAGGCGCTCACCGGGCTGGAACGCGCGGTCGCGCTGCCGGAGGGCCGCCCCCGCTTGCCCGGCGCCTTCGAAGGGCGGATCGCGCAACGCTTCCGTACCGCGGGGCCCGGCCAAGACGATCCCGCCGCTCACGAGCAGATGCTCGCCGAGGTGGCCTCGCTTCTGGAGCACGCCCCCGTTGATCTGCGGGTCGCGGGCGATCGCGACGTGGCCCGAGCGGCGCTCGCGGAGCTCGGCCTCGTGGCGAACCCGACGCCCTGGTCTCCTCTCGGTCTGCGACTGGTTTCAGAGGGTAACCCCTCGAACTTCCGCGGGATCCTAGCCTCGTCGGAGCTGCTCCGCACCGGCGAGGCCGAGGTGCAGGACGAGGGCTCGCAGCTCGCCGCGCTCTTCGTGCAGGCGAGCGCTGGGCATACGGTCCTCGACCGGTGCGCCGGCGCGGGTGGGAAGGCCCTCGCGCTCGCGGACCTGACCTTCGGGAAGGCCAAGATCCTGGCCTGCGACGTGAACGCCGCCCGGCTTCAGTCGCTCGAAGGCCGGGTTCGCACCGACGCCGCCCGAAAGGCCGTCACCACCGAGGTCGTCCCGCCCCGCACCGGACGGCTCAGCGGCCGCACCTTCGACCGAGTGCTCTGCGACGTTCCGTGCACCGGCTCCGGGACGGTGAGGCGCGCGCCCGATCTGCCGTGGCGCCTCAGCGAGAACGAGCTCGCCGAGACCGTCCGCACGCAAGCGGCCATCCTCGACGAGTGCGAGCCCTTGGTCGCGCCCCGAGGCCGTCTCGTCTACGTGACCTGCTCGCTCTTCGAAGAGGAGAACGACGCCCAGGCCAAGGCCTTCCTCTCCCGTAACCCGAACTTCCACCTCGTGCCGGCGCAGCAGATCTGGGCGTCGCTCGGCCTGTCGAACGGGCCGGATGGCGGCGCGCCGTCCTTCGTCCGGGGCGGGACACTCCTGCTCTCGCCGCGGCGATCGCAGACCGATGGGTTTTTCGTGGCGGTCTTCGAGCGGGATTGACCGGAGCGGGCCCGAATGCCGGGCCCGCCGGCTCACATGCGGAAGCCGTAGCTGATCGTGACCGGGACGGTCGCCGCCGGGATCGCCTTGCCGATCAGGGGGATGCCCGTCGTGGCGTCTTCGTCTTCCATGCTGAGGGCGACCTTCAGGCTGTGCGCGCCGTAGCGGACGCCGACGTGGAGGCCGAGGTGGAGGAGGTAGTGGTCGAGCTCGTCCGTCTTGCCGTCGATGGTGGCCTCTTGGGGCACGTCATTGGTCTCGTCGGCGGTTCGGTAGAGGAAGCCGAGGTCGAGCCCGTAGAAGACGGCGATGGGGTTCAGCCCGATCTCACCGTAGATGAAGAGCGCGGGGTCGACGACCACGCCGGACTTCACCGACGTGTTGTTCTGCTCGAGGTCGCGCTCAAGGTGGATGACCGAGTTCAGCCGAACGCCCACGCCGAACGCCGGCATGAGGCTCTTGCCGATCTCGAGTCCGATGTGGAACGCGTGGTTATTGTCCGACGTCGCGAGCTCGTCGGTCTTCAGGTCCTTCGGCTTCTTGCCCAGGTCGATCTTGAAGCCGGCTTCGATGCCGAGGTCGATGACGGCGAGGTTGCCGCGCCAGCCGATCGCGAGATCGAGCTCGCGCACGCCGAACGCGCTCTTCTTGTTCTCGCGGTTCGCGTCTTCACTGGAGATCGAGAGCACCGACAGCTCAGCGCCCGCGTAGAGCCCGCGGAAGAAGCCGTACTTGAGCCCGATGTTGATGGGGACGAGGAAGTCCTCCGTCTTCTGGGTCGCGCCGTCGGGTCCGGGATCCTTGAAGTCCTTCCGCTCGCCCTTGTTATCGAAGCTGTCGCTGATGGACGCGAAGCCGACTGACAGGTCGGCGCGAAGCTGAGCGGACGCGAGCGCCGGGGCGAAAAGCGCGAGCGCGGAGAAGGCTGCAAGCGAGAAGGGTCTCATGGTCGGGTCTCCCA
>JADMJS010000068.1 GCA_018780435.1 Myxococcales bacterium | reverse complement strand
CGTCGGAAGACGCCGACGTCGTGAAGGGCTACTCGAAGGAGCACCCCGTGCCCTACAGGGTCGGCATCGATGACGAGAAGTCCTTCGAACAAGCCTTCTCGCCGTCGGTCATGCCGACCATCTGGATCGTCGACCGCGACGGCGTCGTCCGTGGCGCCTGGCTCGGCATCGGCGACTACGCCGCCATCGAACGCACCATTCGGCAGCTCGTCTCGGCTCCACGGGGCGCCTCGAAGTAGCCGCCCATGCCCCTCCCAGGCGAGCTCGATCCCTACGGGCCGGGGATCCGGCTCCCAGGCCAGAACGACGTTCGAGTGACCGAACGCTTCCGCGCCGTCATCGACGCGCCCGAGGTGCAGCGCCTCCGCGACGTTCGTCAGCTCGGCCCCATTCACCTCGTTTACCCCGGGGCCACCCACACCCGCTTCGAACACGCCATCGGCGCGCTCGGCATGATGCAGGCCGCCCTGCGAAACGTCGCGCCGAAAGCCGGCCTGAACGATGACGACGTGCTCACGGGCCTCGCCGCCGCCCTCCTCCACGACGTCGGCCACTACCCCTTCGCCCACAGCCTCGAAGCCGTCCATCGCCGCCGCTCCGCCACGGCACGGCTCCCGCGTCACGAAGCCGTCGCCGGCGCCATCATCGCCGGCTCGCTCGGGCCGTTGCTGCGCTCGGCGCTCGGCGTCGACCCGGAGCGCGTCGCGCGCCTCGTGACCGTGCACCACTCCCGCCACGACGCTCCCGCCGACGCCTTGCTCGCCAGCCTCATCTCCAGCGGTGTCGACATCGACAAGCTCGACTACCTCGCGCGCGACTCGGTCCACCTCGGCGTCGCGTACGGCCTCGGCTTCGACAGCGGCCGCTTGCTTCAGGCGCTCCAGCCGAGCGACGACGGCCGCCGCGTCGTCGTCGCTGCTCGCGGACGCGTCCCCGCGGAGCTGTTCACCTTCGCCCGCTACCTCATGTTCTCCGAGGTCTACTGGCACCACACGGTCCGCGCCGTGAGCGCGATGGTCGAAGCCGCCCTCGACGACGTCGCCGCCCGAGGCGCCTTGCCCGCCGACTTCGCCGATCGCCTCCTCACCTTCTCGGACGACGCGTTCCTCGCGTGGCTCGGCCAAGAGCCGGGCACGCTGGCCAATGGCCTCGTCCGCGACCTCCGCGCTCGCCGCCTCCACAAGCGCCTCGTCACTTACAGCCGTGCTTACGCCGAACCCGACAAACGCGCGGCCTATGACCGCCTCTACCTCGCCAGCTCGGACGAACTCGCCGTCCTCCACGCGCGCGCCGCCGCGGTGCTCGAAGGCGCCACGGGCATGCCACTCGGCCCGGCCGACCTCCTCATCGACACGCCCCCGCGCGACAAAGACCAGCTCGAGCCGATCGAGATCGTCTACGGTGACGACGTCTCCGGCAAACGGGTCTATCGCCTCGACGAGCTGTCGAGCGTCGTGCCCGGCGTCTCGCAGGACTTCGTGAAAGTCGTGAAGAAGATTCGGCTCTTCGTCTCTCCCCGTGTCCACGCCGCGCTAGCCCACGTGCCGCCGCTCCCGCTCCAAGCGCAGCTCCTCGAGGCGCTCCTCGCATGATCTCAGATCAGGACGACACCGCCCCCGCGTTGCGGCCGAAGCTCTTCCGCGACCCGGTCCACGACATCATCTCGTTCGGCAAAGACACGCCCGAGGACCGCACGCTCCTCGCCGTCATCGAAGCTCGTGAGTTCCAGAGACTGCGCCGTATCCGGCAGCTCGGGCTCACGAACCTCGTCTACCAAGGCGCCGAACACAGCCGCTTCGTCCACTCGATGGGCGTCGCGCACCTCGCACGCCGCATGACCCTTCAGCTCCGCCCGAAGGCGCATCCGGCCGACCGCCTGGCGGTCATCGCCGCGGCTCTGTGCCACGATCTCGGCCACGGCCCCTTCAGCCACGTCGCCGAGCGCCTCGCGAACTTCCATCACGAGTCCGTCACCATCG
>JADMJS010000374.1 GCA_018780435.1 Myxococcales bacterium | reverse complement strand
TCCCGAACCCCCGCATGGAAGCGCTCTTCCCGCTCGAAGCGATGGGCGAGACCGCGGAGAACGTGGCCGAACGCGGGTCCATCGGGCGCGAAGCCCAGGACCGTTACGCCGTGGAGAGCCACCGCCGCGCGGTCGCAGCCCAAGACGCCGGCCTCTTCGCCGCTGAGCTCTGCCCAGTGCCACTGCCGACCCAAAAGGGTAAGCCGGACGACCACTTCGGCGCCGACGAGCAGCCGCGTCGCGACTGCACGCCCGAAGCGCTCCAGAAGCTGAAGCCCGCGTTTCGGGCCGGCGGCTCGGTCACGGCGGGCAACTCGTCGTCGCTCAACGACGGTGCCTCCGCCGTGCTCATCGCGTCGGAAGGCGCGCTCCGCACGCACGACCTCACACCGCTCGCCCGCTGGGTGGGTGGTGCTGCGGCCGGCGTCGATCCCCGGATCATGGGCGTCGGGCCGGTCCCGGCGACGCGTAAGCTCCTCACGCGAACCGGGCTCTCCGTCTCCGATCTCGACCGCATCGAGCTGAACGAGGCCTTCGCCGCCCAGGCGCTCGCCGTCATGGCCGATCTCGAGCTCGACCCCGCCCGCGTCAACCCGACCGGCGGCGCCATCGCTCTCGGGCACCCGCTCGGCGCGAGCGGCGCCCGCATTGTCGCGACACTGCTACACGGCATGCGCCGCGACCGTCAGCGCTACGGTCTCGCGACCATGTGTATCGGCGTCGGGCAGGGCATCGCGACGCTCTTCGAAGCAGCCTGACGACCTCGGCTCACGGCGGCGTGAGCTCGAACACGCCCACGTCGTCGAAGCGCACGTCGCTCATCCCCCACGCGTAGAGGCCGACTCCGCCGGCGCCGAGCGCGCCGTCCTCCGCTTCGAGGACGACCTGTCCGTCGACGATCACGCGGTGGGTCGCGCCGATCCTCTCGACCGCCACTTGCGTCCACGTCCCTTGTGCCGGCAGGTAATCCAGGTTCTCGGCGAGCACCGTGAAGGTGTCGCCGTCGACCCGCACGAGGCGCGCGAAGCTCCGTTCGATGTCGAAGCTGGCGCGGTAGTAGGACGCCCCTGTTCCATTGATGGCGTACATCAGACCGAAGCCGTCGTTGTCGCCCGCATAAACCGAGGCTATCACCGCGGCATCGTCCGCGTTCACTGAGGTCCAAAGGAAGGTGCCGCGCTTCTCGACCACTTCTTCCGATTGATTTACGTCGTACGCGTTACCCGTCTCGCGTATCGAACCCGCACTCACGGCCCACGCCGGGGACGCGTCTTCCACCCCCTGGTTCACGATCGCCCAATTGCCCGGGATGACACCCGCCGCGAAGTCTTCGAAGAGCAAAGGCGCATCGTCGGCGGGCGCGAAGGTGATCGACGCCCCGTCGGTCAAGACGAGGGTCTCGGGCGGCGCCGAGCTCTGCCCGGGTGCGGGGCCCCAGATCACCGTGTAGGGTCCCGGGGGCGCGTAACTCAACGTCTTCGGGCCAGTTCCAGAGAACTGGTGCGCGCCGGAGAGCCACCACGACTGCGACGGGCTGTCCGGCGTCACGATGATCTGCCCGCGCCCCGCTTGCAGCGTCTCCGCGTAGATGGGCTCGCCCGCATCATCGATGGCCGTAAACGTGAGCCGCGGGGGCGACGGCTCGTAGGCGAGGAGCCCCGCGTTCAGGACCTCGAGCTGAAAGAGCACTTCCGGCGGCTGCGGATCGGGCTTTCGGAAGTGCGTTCCGGCCGGGCCGACCTGCCATTCCTTCATGCCGGCTGGGAGGTCGTGCACCGAGAGCCAGTGCTGGTCGGCGGTGATGAAGACGACGCCTCCGATCTCCCCGTTCTCCACGATGTGGCTGAGAATCGCGTCGCGCTCCACGCCGAAGCCCGGCCAGTGGTCGTTCGTCGTCGTGCCGTAGTCCAGAGGCACGCTCGTGAGGACGAGCTTGAACGCGGCCGTACTGCTGGAGAGCCCGTCCAAGAGCCAGGCCAGTTGTTCGTCGCCGAGCATGGTCTTCTGGGCGTCGTTCGGCGCGTCGTTCGCGTCGCGATGCGACCGGCAGTCGAGCTGAAACACGTCGACCTGCGGCCCGAGACGATAGCGCCGGTAGATCTCCCCCGTCTCCGCGCCCACGATTGGGAACCACTCGACGTAAGCCTGCTTGCCAGCGCCGACACGCGCCGGATCGAAGGCACTATCGGCTCCGTCCCAGTCATTGATGATCTCGTGATCGTCCCACTGTGCTTCAATCGGCATGAAGCGGAGGAGGTCGGGAACGGCCGGGACAGCGCGCGCTGCGGCGTGTTTGGCGCGGTACTCCGCCAGCGTCTTGGCCGGAATCCCCTTGTCCGAATAAGGCCAATCGCCGAGCCACAGCAGACGTTCGGCGCCGGACGTGAGCAAGGGCACGATCATGGCGTCTGCTGTCGGCTGCTCCGCGTCAATATCGCCGGCCATCGCGACGACGAAGGGCACGTCGTCCGTCGACGGCGTCCGAAACCAGCCGTACGACGACGAATCACCGCTCTCCAGCACGAAGCGGTAACGATAGACGCGCCCCGCATCGAGCCCTTGAAAGTCGGCCTGGACGATCCCACCACTGCTCAGCGAGGCGGCGGCGCTCCCGACGACGACCTCGCAGCCCGGGCCTGAGCTGAGACGAACGTCGACCGTCCCCGGGCTCGCGAGCCGTGTCCAGACGCGTGCGCGGTCCACTTCGATGGACCCCGCCGTGACGCCCCAAGGGAAGTCGTCCGTTGTCCCGTCGGTCGTCGCCGCGGTCGGCACTGACCAGCTCCAGTCGCCACAGGGATCGTCTACGACGTCGTTACCATCGACATCACTCGTGTCCGACACATCGTTGGGGGACGCGTCGGTGGGGACCACGTCGGTCGAGGGCGTAGCGTCGATCACCGCGCCGACATCGGCCCCGGTATCGAGAGTGAATACCGGGACATCGAGCCCGAACGCGTCGGCCGGCTCGGTGTCTACAGCGTCGTCCGTGACGCCGCCGTCGGCCTGTGCGTCACCGCCGGGGGCCGGAAGGTCGAGAGTAGCCACGAACGCGTGACCGGGCGCGCCGTCCTCCGCACATGCGGCCAAGACGCTGAACAGCGCTATCAGCGTGCGACCCGGGGCCCTCCGCAGCTCGCTCGTCCTCACCCATCGGTCACCTAACATGCGGCGACACTACCAGTCGCTCCGAGCAGGCGGTACCCTCCTTCGCCATGTTCCCGCGACTCCTGAGCTCAATCGTCCTCTTCGCCACCACAACCACACCCGTGCTCGGCGCTGCCCTGTCGCTGCCGCCGGCGTTTCCGGTTCATCCGGTGAGCTGCGTGCACGAAGGGGTCTTCCCCGGCAGCGGCATGATCGGAAAGTGGCGCGTCGACACCGGCGAGCCACGGACCTGGTCGGTGCAGCCAGACTCCCCCGACCAGCTACGCGGCATCGTTCAACGTTACGCCGGTGATCGCACCGACTACGTCGTGAGCGAAGGCGTGATGCTCGGGAAGGAGACCACCTCCGGCGCGATCATGCACACCGAAGAGCGGCTTCAGGTGTCCGTCCGGGCGGCCGACGGCAGCCCCGGCACCCTTATCGAGTCCGTCAGGCGAGAGACCGCCTGCCCCGGCTTTCCACGAGAGGTCGCGGTCGGCGACCGCTGGACCTGTCAGGAGTCCACCACTTTCGCGTGGGAGACGTCCGGCGCTCTCGTCGAGCCCTCGGGCCAAACGGCGACGCGGCGCTCAATCGCCTACCACTACGTCAAGAACGAGGTGGTCGCCGGCCAGACCCTGGCGGTCATCGAGGCCTTGGGCGACTCGGCCGAAGACGGATTCCACGAACGCACTTGGCTCGATCCGGCACAACCGTGGTGCCCGTCCAAAGTCGAGCGACTCAAGATCGGACACGTCGTCGGCACCGACGTACTGCTCGCCGTAATGCCCAAGGCCGAAGTGGTCCTGAAGGGCCGAGACCAGGGCGACCTCACCCTCCCGGGCTTTGCGCTCGTCCTCCTGGCCATCGGGGGCAGCGTCCTGGCCTTTGGCTTTGGAGTGAGCTGGCTGGCGGGTCGCCGCCAACGGCGAAATGGCTGAGTCGTTCAGCGGCCGACGCGGACGAGGGAACGCCGGCAAACGTCGATGAGCTCATCCCGGTCGATCGGCTTGCTTGCGTAGGCGTCACATCCGGCGTTCAGGCAACGTTCACGGTCGCCCGCCATCGCACTTGCCGTCAACGCGATGATCGGTCCCAGCCAACCCTTGAGTCGCAAGCGCCGCGTGGTCTCGAAGCCGTCCATCTCGGGCATCTGAATATCGGTCAGGACGAGATCATAGGGCGCAATGTCGGCGAGCTTTCCATCCAGCGTGCCATCGGCCGTGACGGCCTCGATGGCCTGGACTCCGTTCTCGACTGGATTGACGATCGCGCCCGCCTTCTTCAGATGGAACGTGATGAGCTGCAGGTTGTCCGGGCCATCTTCGGCGACGAGCACCCGCACGTCTTGGAGTGGCAACTGCCGCGGAAACACGCCCGATGGCGTCTCGAAGCGACGGGGTTCGACGCCGGGATGGCTCCCGGGCTCATCGAATCTGGGTTCGACGTATACGGCCGGTGCCATGACGCTGACTACGAAAGTGCTCCCAACACCGGGCTCGCTTTGAACCGTGATGTCGCCACCCAGCATCTGCGCGAGCCGACGGCTAATCCGAAGGCCAAGCCCCGTCCCACCGAAGCGCCTCGTGGTGCCACTGTCGGCTTGGACGAAGGCGCCGAAGAGTCTCGAGAGTTGTTCGCGAGTCAGACCAATGCCCGTGTCAGCGACGGCGATGACCAGTCGCTGAGTGGACTCGGCATAGCCGACCTTGACGTCGATGCGGCCCTTCTCGGTGAACTTCACGGCGTTACCCACGATGTTCACGAGCACCTGACGCAGCCGAACAGGGTCGGAGCGAACATAGCTTGGGGTGGCTTCCTGCCATGCCACGCGGATGACATTGCCGCGGGCCAGTGCCTTCATGGCGACCAGCTCGAGGACGTCGTCCACCAGCGCGCGCGGCTGAAGCGCCACGGACTCAGTCGTGAGTTGCCCAGCTTCAATCTTCGACAGGTCGAGGATGTCGTTGATGAGCGACAACAGGTGTTCACCGTTGCGCCGGATGGTGTCCGCGTAGCCGAGCCACGCATCCGACGGCAACGCCTGCTGCTTGTCGTTGGCCAGAATCTCCGCAAAGCCGATGATGGCCGTGAGCGGCGTGCGGATCTCGTGGCTCATGTTGGCCAGGAACTCGCTCTTGGCGCGGCTCGCGGCCTCGGCCTGCCCCTGCGCGTCCCGGAGCGCCTGCTCCCGTTCGACCTCCGCCGTGACGTCCATGATGGTACCCATGACGGACGTGACGTCGCCCTTCGCGTCGACCCCGACCCGCCCTTCGCCGCGGACGAAGCGGACGCCGTCGGCGCCATTGGTCGTGTTGACCACAGCTCGAAAGGCGCCACCACGCGCGATCGTGGAACGCAAGAGGACTCCGAGCCGCTCTTGCTCCGCCTGCGGGAACGCCGCCTGCGCCCGCTCAATCGAGATGGGCCCTTCCGCCTCTGGCACGCCGAGTAGATGGTAGACCTGCCTCGTCCACGTCACGAGACCTGACTTCAAGTCGATGGACCAACACCCGATCCGACCGGCGGTCTGCGCCTCCTTGAGCATGGCGGCGTTTGCGGCCATCGCGCGCGCCTGCTCGTGCGCGTGGGTGACGTCTCGGACCACGCAGAAGCTGGTCCACGTCTCGGAGTCGGGTGTCCCGTTCCACGACAGTAGCCGGTAGCCTCCGCTCGCAGTGCGAAGCCGGCATTCGAAGGCCACCATCGGCTTTCCGAAGATAACGGCCCCGAGCTGCACGTAGCTACGGGCGAGGTCGTCGGGGTGCAGAAAGTCACTGATGTACCGGCCCACGAGCTCTTGCGCGGTCCAGCCCAGCACTCGCGTCCACGCGGGGTTGACCTGTCGGAGCCGACATTCGTAGTCCGCCAAACAGAGGAGGTCGAGCGACTGTTGGAAGTTGCGATCGCGCTGCTCCTCGGCGGTTCGACGGACGTGAACGTCCTGGACCGTGCCGGAGAGCCGAATGCCGCCGCTCGGAGACGGTCGTGAGCTTCCTTGAACTCGAAACCAGCGGTACTCACCCAGGTTGCTTCGGATCCGCACGTCCCCGCCAAAGGGCGTCCCCGCCTGACCGTGCTCCTTGATCGAGGCTCGAAGCGCCTCGAAGTCATCACCGTGGATTGCACGTCTCACCAGGTCGAGCCCGAGGGGACCTTCAGGTCCGGCGCCCGCATGGCCCAGAAGCCGCCAACCTCGTTCCGAAAGCCAGAAACGCCCCGTATCGACCTCGATGTCGAAGAGCCCATCGCTCGTTCCGTCGGTGGCCGCCTGGTACCGCTCGTGCGCTTCTCTGAGCTGGGCTTCGAGCTCCTTGTTCGCATTGATGTCGACGTGAACGCCGGCCACGCGGAGCGCCTGGCCATCGAAGGACCGCTCTATGATTCGGCCCGTGTCCAAAATCCAGGTCCAGGAGCCGTCCCGGCGGCGAAGTCGATGTTCGGAGCGATAAGAGCTGGACTCGCCGCTGAGGTGAGACCGCACCGCCGCGAGGGCGGCGGGCAAGTCGTCAGGGTGGACCAGCCGCTCCCACGACGACACGTGCTGTGTTATCTCCGAGGGCTCATAGCCCAGCATCCGTCCCCACTGGTCATTGAAGGCACAATGCCCCGTCATGACGTTCCAGTCCCATGTTCCAAGACCGGCCCCGTCGACCACGACCTCAAGCCGATTCTGGATCTGGAATGCTTCCGTGACGTCGGAGAAGCTCGAGATGACACCGATCACCTCGCCGGATCGAGAGCGCCAGGGCTCGGCGCTCTCTGAGATCCAGCGCCGTCCGCGGTCCGGGGTTTGGAACCCCACGATGAGGTTGCGATGTGACCGCCCGTTCGTGATGACGTCGTATGCGGGTCGCTGATCTACAGCGAGCCTCTTCCCGTGGAGGTCTGAGACGTTCCAGTGTGAATCGAACGCGTTCAGGCTGAGGAGCACGTCGCGTTTGGTCCCGAGGATCTCCTCGGCGGCTCGATTGCAATCGACGATCGTGCCATCGCCGCGGAGAAGGACGACGCCCTCGCCGAGATTGTCCAGGGCGACCGCCCTGAGCTCGGCGGAATTTTCGAGTGTCGGTTCTTCAGTCAAGGTTACGGCAAAACCGGTCGTCGAGGCGTTGCGCCCGTTTCGTCGCTCGAACTCACAGTGCAGCGTGTGGCTGCGCCCGTCCGAGCCTCGACACTCTAACACGCCTTCCCAGACAGGGCTGCGATCCACACGCTCAGCGGAATGTTGCCGCTCCATCCACTCAGCGAGGCTCTTCGCCCCAGTCGACGTCGGCTCCAGTCCGAGAGCCGCCTCGATGGAGTCCCCCTCGACCGCCGGGCCGAAGTGGCTCGAATATGAACGGTTGGCCCACTGCAGCCGGCCCATCACGTCCGTGAGAAGCACGAAGGCGTCGGGTGTCGTCGCGTGTCCGCACGACGTGCCGACGGTCGGGGCAGGCTCGAGGCGGAGAGGTGCTGTTGCCATGGGCTGTCCGACAGTCATCGAACGGGACCATCCCCCAATACGCGCCGACACTCAAGTTCACTGGAGCATCGTGCTCTCACACATCGGGTCTGTGCGTCGTTAGGACCGGAAGGCGCTCAAGATTCCAGCCATCGCATTCGAGAAGGCCATGAGCGCGTGGAGCTTCGGTCCGAGCTGAGGGACCAACTTCCGAATGTCGATGCTGTCGTAGCTACGGACCAAATCGGTCCGGAGCGTCTGCAACGGCAACAGCATCGCGGCATGTTCGTCTCTGAGTAGCCCGAACAGCGCCAAACGCGGGAAGAGGTCTTGGTCGCGCACACCGACGCCCGCCCCGTCGAGGACCAACAGCGACCTAGCCGCGTCCTCCGCAGCTTGGACCGCGAGTACAATTCCGAACGCCAATAAGTGCTCAGAGTCCGTACTCGGCTCCCCGCCCTCCAGCTTCAGCGCGATGCGCTCCAGCCGACCGAATCGATACCGGAGTCTATCAAGCGCCTCCGCCGCCGAGCGGAGCTCTGTTGACTCCGTCTTCGAGGCGATGGGCTGCGCCTCTCGACGGAGTTCATCTACCTCTCGTGCTGGCGAGTCGTTATCCATGGTCGACCTCGGAGTTGGCCCAGTGACGTCAGAAAGCCGCCATCGCGGCTTCAGCCGCTCCGGCGATGGGACGGTAGAACGCAGTGCCAGCGCCGGCGTGTCGCGAGTAGCCCCCGTGCACCCCAAGCGTGGTCTCGGCTCCGCCAAGGAACAGGTACCCATTCGGGCTCATCACCTTGTGGATTCTGCTCAGGATGTCGCGCTTCACGTTCGCGTTGAAGTAGATGAGGACGTTTCGAATGAAGACGATGTCGGGGCTCGGCATGGCCGGGAAGGGCTCGATGAGATTGAGCTCTTTGAACTCGACCATCTTCCGCAGGGTCGGCTTGATGGACCAATCCTGCCCTTGAGCGTCGAAGTACCGGCCGAGCAAGGGCTTCGGAAGCCCACGGTCCACCTCAAAGTGTCGGTACACGCCGGCGCGGGCGCGCTCCAAGATCGGCCCGGACAGATCCGTCGCCATGATACGGACTCGCCATTGGTCACACACCTCGGGGAAGCTCTCTCGGAGCGTCATCGCGATGCTATAGGGTTCCTGACCACTCGAACTCGCGGCGCACCAGATGAAGAGCTGCCGAGTGTTCGCGCGCAGCTTGATGACTTCAGGCATCACCACGTCCTTGAACGCCACGAAGGGGTTCGAGTCGCGGAACCAGCTCGTCTCATTGGTCGTCATGGCCTCGGTGATTCGCACTTGAAGGCGCGATTCCCCTCGGCTCTTCGCGACGATCTCGGTCGCATCGGCCATCCCTTCTTCGCGCGCCAAATTGTCGAGCCGCATGTCCACGAGGTACGCCTTGGCGTCCTCGAGCACGATCGCCGATCGACGGACCACCATGTCTCTGACATAGCTGAAGTCGGCATAACTAAGAGGCATGGGAAACTCCTACGCGCATGGCGGGGTCGAAGCTGATGGCGTTCGAGAGTCGCTTCGTGAGCTCGTCGTTGATGCCGCTCAGGGGCACGATCGCGTCGGCGAGACCGGCGCGGGCGATGAAGCCCGGCATGCCCCAGACGACCGACGACGCCTCGTCCTGCACGATGACTTGCCCGCCGGCCTCCTTGAGGGCGCCGGCGCCCCGAAGGCCGTCCTGCCCCATCCCCGTGAGTACACACGCCAGGACTCGCCCCCCGTAGATCGATGCGATCGACCGGAACATCACGTCGACCGCGGGGCGACAAGAGTTCTCGGGAGGACCCTGATTCAGCTTCACCCGGACTTCGTTTCCCTCCTTCACAAACGCCATGTGGTAGTCGCCGGGCGCGACGTAGCCTCGACCCGGGAGCAGGACGTCCCCGTCTTTGGCTTCCACGACCGTGAAGCGACACGCGTTGGTGAGGCGTGTCGCGAGCAGCCCCGTGAAGTAGGGCGGCATGTGTTGCGTGATGACCACCGGGACCGGCGGCGGCGACGTGAAGCCTGAGAGAGCGGCTTCGAGGGCGTTGGGGCCCCCCGTGGAGGAGCCAATGGCCAGGAGCGACACCGGGGCCCTCGTCCCGCCGAGCGCGCGAGCAAGGCTTGGCCGCGGGCCTTCAGCCGGCTTGGACACGTCCGCCACGCCCACACCCGAAGGGGCGGCGACCGGACTGGGCTTGCGACGTCCACACAGCGCTCGGATGGACGAGATGAGGGCGTCCATCGCCTGGTGTGGCGTGCCTTGCGGGCTCATGCCGTCAGGCTTCTGAACGATCTCGGTGGGCCCGAGTGGAAACGGAGCCGACCCGAGCTGGGCAATGGACGCGCTCGAGCTCGAGAAGACGACCACGGGGAGCTTCGGGTAGACGCGACGAAGCTCACGTAGAGTCTCGATCCCATCCATTTCGGGCATCACGAGGTCGAGGGTGACGGCGTCTGGGACGAGGATGGGCAGCTTGGCGAGCGCGATCCTCCCATGCGCGGCGATCCCGGCGACTTCGAAGTCCTCCTGGGCGCTCAAGGCGTCCGAGACGAAGCGGCGGGCGAGGACCGAATCGTCAACGACCAGGACGCGAATCTTGCTCATGGGAAGTACTCCTCTGCTTCTACGTGGTCGCTCACGCTGAGCAGACCAGTTGCTGTCATCCCGGAGGCGTCGCCTCGTGCGTGCTCCCCAGTTGGCTTACGGTGCAGTGTTCGAGGACTTAAGGAGGGACCGGCTCATGTCGCGCGTCCCACTGCCTCTACGTCTCACTGCCTCTAGGTCCCACTGCCTCTAGGTCCCACGGCCGCTGCGTTCGCGGTCCCTCGAAGACAGAACGCGGCGGCCGGACACCCAGAGCTGGGGTTCCGGAGCCGCCGCGTCCCTCAAGCCGCCGCGTCTGTGTGAGCCGATCTCAGACGAGGAAGCGGTTCATGAGCTTCTGAAGCTCGGCTGCCATTCGGGCCAACTCGTGCGCCGCGCGCTGCGTATCCGACGCGCCCGACGAGGTGGACTGAGCGTCGCGAGCGACCGACGTGATCGTCGACGCGATCTCCTGAGTGCCGGCCGCCGCTTCAGCGACGCTGCGGCTGATCTCGTTGGTCGTCGCGGTCTGCTCCTCGACGGCGCCCGCGATCATGG
>JADMJS010000240.1 GCA_018780435.1 Myxococcales bacterium | reverse complement strand
CGCAGAAGGTGCTCGACGCCTACATCGACTTCTATCGTCATTCGAATGCGAATGTACATCGGGGAGCGCACCTGCTCGCAACCCGTGCCACGGACGCCTATGAAGGCGCTCGTGAGATTGTGCGCCGAATGCTGGGCGCTCGATACGCCAGCGAGATCGTCTTCACCCGCGGGACGACGGAGGGTATCAACCTCCTCGCGAACACCTTGGGGACGCAGGTGCGGGCGGGGGACAACGTCGTCATCACGGCGCTCGAGCACCATTCGAACCTCGTCCCGTGGCAGATGCTCTGTTTGCGCGTCGGCGCGTCCCTCCGCGTGGCGCCGGTGGAAGACGATGGCTCCATCGACGTCAATCGCTTCGCTGCGCTGCTCGACAGCCGCACGCGAATCTGTGCGTTTGCGCATGTCTCGAACGCCCTCGGCACGGTGCTACCCGTCGCCGCGATGGTGGCGGCGGCGCGCGCGCATGGGGCTCTCACGGTGGTCGACGGGGCACAAGCGATGTCGCACTTTGCGCCGAATGTGCAGGCGCTCGGCGTCGACTTCTACGCCTTCAGCGGCCACAAGGTCTTTGCGCCCACCGGGATCGGCGCGCTCTACGGCCGCCGCGAATTGCTCGACGCGATGCCGCCCTGGCATGGGGGTGGCGAGATGGTGGACACGGTCACGTTCGAAGAGACGACGTGGGCGCCGCCGCCGATGCGCTTCGAAGCGGGCACTCCGAACTTCGCCGGTGCTTACGCGCTCGGCGTGGCCCTCGCGTGGCTCGAGGCGCTCGATCGGCCGGCGGTGGAGGCACACGAACGTGCGCTCCTCGCCGCCATCACGGAGCGTGTCTCTGTGATTCCAGGGCTCCGCGTCATCGGGACGGCGCCGGGAAAGGTGGGAGTGCTCACCTTCGACGTCGCTGGGATTCACCCGCATGACATTGGGACCTTGCTCGATCAGCAGGGCATCGCGATTCGAACGGGGACCCATTGCACGCAGCCACTGCTGGCCCGCTTCGGCCTGAAGGCCACCGCGCGCGCGTCTCTGGCGCTCTACAACACCATGAACGACATTGAACGATTCGGAGACGCTCTAGAACGAGCGTCGAGGATGCTCAGATGACATTCCAACCTGCCACTACGCCGGACAATCCCAGCGATCCGATCGTGGCCATGCCCGTGGCGTCGTCCGGTACCGATCTGGCTGCGGAATCACCGGACGGGATGCGCGTGAGCTCGGCTGACTCGGAGCCGACGTCTGCCGGAGAGGCGCTGCCGGCCGTGGACGCCCGCTACCCGGACGAGACGACGCCCAATACGACCGATGCCATCCACGCCGCCATCGTGGAAGGCATCAAGACGATCTATGACCCGGAGATCCCAGTCGATATCTGGCAGCTCGGCCTCATCTATGGCATCGAAGTCAACGAAGACCGTACCGTGTACGTTCGTATGACGCTTACGTCGCCAATGTGCCCGACGGCACAATCCCTCGTCGGTCAGGTCGAGCTCGCGGCCCGCGAAGCGCCGCACGTGAAGGACGCGACAGTCGAGCTCGTGTGGGAGCCACCGTGGACGATGGACAGCATGTCCGAAGAAGCTCGGCTGCTGCTGGGTTTCTAGCGCGTCTCACAGCTGCGAGTGCGCGGCCGTCGGCGCCGAAATGGGTCATTAGCGCTCGAACCACGGCGTCCGCAAATCCCGGGACATCGCTGAAGGTGATGTTGGACTCAGTGGCCATCGATGTCAGCGTACCGCTCTGCGAGCCGCGCGACAGTGAGCGGCGCGCTGCCTTCGGCTTTGTTGTCGATGATGACCGTCACTTCGGGTGAACCCGCCGCGAGGGACTGCGCGATGGTGGACGCGGTCTCCGCGATGAGCGCCGGCTGAGGGGCTTGCAGGACATCGTAGGGGTCGTAGAGCTTCTCGGCGGCCTCGTGATCGAGGCTGCCCGAGCGCAGCCACCGGATGAGGAGGGGGGCGCCGGCGACGATGCCGTGAGCCTGCAACGTGGCGACCTGCTCCGCTGGTCCGGGCATCTCCGGGAGGAGGTTCGTACAGTGGAGGGCCCCGGTGGCGATGAGGGTCGCGACGTACTCCGGGCCGAGCAGCGCCGCGTCGCGGAGCTCGACGGCGACTCGGCCATGAGGTCGGACGGCGTCCAGGAAACGATGCAGTCGCTCGGCGAAGCGGGCGGGACCGCCGGCCGCCTTGCCCATCGGCGAGAGCTGCAGCAGGTGGATGACGCCGGGGCCGAGGCCGGCTTCGGCGGGCGCGAGCCAGCCGGCGATGGCGAGGTCGGCGTTCAGGAAGTGGGGGTTCTTTCCGCTGCGTCCCCACGGGAGCGTGATGTCCTTGCCAACTTTGACCAGATATCGCGCTGGGATCGGGCGTCCCGCGGCCTCGAACTGCGCGCGGTAGCTGGCGAAATCGCCTTCGGGGACGGGCGCATAGTAGCTACGATCGATCCCGACGGCGCCCAGGAGCGGGTGGCTGGCGTAGGCGTTGAGCCCCCGCCACGCGAGTTCGGAGGTCGTCGCGACGCGTCCGGCCAGGTGGCCGTAGACGGTGCCGGTCCAGCCCGGGTAGGACCAGGACGAGGTGCCGAAACGCAGTGATGGCGGGAGGTCGGCAGCGAGGCGCAGCAGCTCGGCGGGGGGCGGCGCGGCGGGCACCCAGCTCGGCGCGGGCGCGTCGAAGAGCGCGAGCTGGGGCTCGTCCGGCGCCTTCGTGCGGGTCATGGGATGGGACAGGGGACGAGGGTGGTCTCGCCCGAGAGGCCGGTGGCCCGGTGGAGGATCAGCGCGACGGTGCTGTCGTCGCCGAAGAGCACGGCGTTCGAGATGGTCCCCGCCGTCAGTGTGAGTGTACAGGCACGGTTCGGTGCACCGTCACCGTCGGTGTCCACAATGAGCGTGCCCTGTGGAGAGACGTTCAGGTAGCCGCTGGCGTGGCCAGCCTCCAAGGTCATGGCGATCGGGCCACTGATGCCATAGGTCGGCGCGTTCCCGGCGTGGATGACGCGGACGCGCGCCTCGCCGGGGGGCGGTGCGGTCGGATCGTCCGTGAATAAGGCCACCTGCGGGCCGACGCCGTAGAGGACGGCGGTGTGGTCGAAGCCGGGGTTCAGGACGGGGAGGCTCGTCAGGGGCACGGGGGCGGTCGGCGTCGTGACGGCGAGCGTCTCGCCGGGCGGGAGCTCGAGGTACCCAGTCGCTTTGGTGTAGAGGAGACCGCTGACCACGGCGTCGTCGCCGGAGACGAGGTCGAGCGCCGGTACGCCGGCGTAGACGTTTAGGACCGACACGAAGGCCGGCAGGTCGGGCGACGTACACGGCACGATCACGGGCGTGCCGTGGTTTGGCGCGACCCAGGCGGCGAGCCCGCCGGACTGCACCATCAGCGCGACGTGGACGGAGCCGCCCGACGGGCCATCGAGGGCGCACAGGGCTTCGGGGGTGGCGTCGCCGCCGAGATCGACTTCGAGGTTGAGCGGGCCGGCCGTGGTGACGAACGCAGCGGACGCCGCACCGAGCCCGAGCGGCGAAAGTGGGACGGCGGCGCCTTGCGTGGGGCGCGCCGTGACCGCGTAGGTGGTGTTGGCGGCGCCCTGAAGGACGCGCCAGCGCGTGGAGCCGTTCTCAGCAGGCTGATGGACAAAGGCCAGGGTGACGGGCGCTGTCCCGAGCGCGAAGGCAGATGCGCGGTCGCCCTTCGCCACTGTGATGGAGGCTGTCGACGCGCTCTGGCCTGCGAACCCGAGGGTCACCGGGTGCTCTCCGGCGTTGAGGCCGACCTCGGCGCTCGTCGTTGGCTCGACGACCAGCGAGGTGAGTTGACCGTCGAGCGCCACGGTGATGGGGTCCGGCGTGACGGCGAAGACCCGCAGCGTGGCGTCGGACGGCTTGGTGCAGGGCACGACGACCGGCGGCGTGGCGGCTGATCCGTCGACCGTGTCGTCACTCGTCGCCTGGACGAGGAGGACACGCCCCCCTTCGGGCGGGGTGGCGACGAAGGCCGTCAGGGCGTCACCGGCCGTGATGGTGGAGACCGCACACTCGACGCGACCCGTTGCGTCGGTGATGGCGAGGATGGTCGGTGTGGGGTTCACGCTCACGGCGGGGGAGGTCTGTCCGAACGCGAGCCCGTCGCTGAAGTCGACGTCGCCGGTGGGCGTCACGAGCGCGAGGTCGAGCGCACCCGCCCCGGCCGCCGCGTGCACGACGCGGAGGGCGACCGTGCTCCCATTGCTGGTGCTCATGTCCGCGAGAAGCAGCCAGCTGATCCCAGCCCCATTGCCCACGACCGCGGCCGTGTAGTGTTGGGCGTCATCGAGAAGCGCCGGGCCGAGGGCTGCCGAGAGCGCTCCGGCCTTGGCGACGGCGGTGAAGGCGTCGAGCCCCACTGCGGTGACCGAGGACTCGTCACCAAAGTTGAGCGGAGGCAAGGGTTTACCATCCAACGTGGTCGTGACCGCCATGTCGAGGCGAGCGGCATCAAGCACACGCATCGAGGCGGTCTTGGGCGCTTCACAGGGCACTGCCGCGACGCCGCCAGTCCAGACCAGGAGCTCGGTCGAGTCATCGGGCCCGTCTCGCAGCACGAGTGACGCCGCCGTCCCGGCCGGGAACACGCCCGGGCGACACACCAAGGCCGGAGCGGCGTCGGCGCCGCCGAGGCCAACCCCGAGCTCCAGGGCCGTCCCCGCGAGGGTAGCCGTCGTGGACTCGCCGAGTGTCAGGTCCGCAAAGGGGGCCCAGGCTGGGAGCGCGTCCGCACCGGCGTCGAGCCGCGCGAAGAAGGCGACCGGTCCGAGCGATTCGGCGATGTGGGCCACTCCGAACACGGCACCGTCGGGCGCCCCGAGTGGTGTGGGAGCCACGAGGGCGCCGAGCTTGCCGGCGACCTCCCACACGATGAGGTCGAGCCGGGCGCCCTCGTCGAGAGTCACCTTGGGGAGTACGGCGGGGAGCGGGTCGGCCGCACCGGCCGTGAGCGCGATTCGAAGTGTGAGCTCGCCAGCGGGGAGCTTGAAGGGGGCGCTGGCGGACGAATGGGCCTGACCGGCGATGAGGGTCTCGGCGACGCCGTCTGGGTACCAGCCGATGTCTAGGGTGCGCGACCGGGTCGCGTTGAGGACTCGGAGGGTGCCGGTGGGGAGGTCGGGCACGGTACATGGCGCTAGCGCCGGTGCGGCGCCGGGGACGTCGTTCAGGATGGTCAGGCCGTCGGGGGTGCCGTCGTCGCCCGTAGGGCCAGTCGGGAGCACGACAGCGATGGCGTCTGGCGCCACGGCACAGACCGCGATGAGCTGCCCGGCTCGCACGGTGAGGTCGCCCGGCGCCACGAGCCGACTCTCGCCGGCGGGGAGCGGGCCGGGACCGTCGACGTCGGGGTCGCCGAGAACGAGGCCGGCTAGCGGCGAGAGGAGGTGGGCGGTGCCGATAGGCGGGACGGGCAGGGGCAGGAGGCGAGGCCCCGTCGGTCCGTCGAGGGCGACGAGGGTCTGGCGGTCGGCGGCGTTCAGGGCGAGGGCGGCTTCGGCCAGAGGCGCGTCTGGCCCGCCGGTGACGACGACGTCGGCCGTGCCGGCGATGGCCGGGACGGTGGTCCACCCGGAGGCGCTCGGGAAAGCGCCTGACGCGAGCGTGGTCCCGTCGAAGCGCAGGGCTAGCGCCTCGGACCCGTCGGCGGCGTGCAGAAAGCGCAGCTCAGCGCGGGCGTCGCGCTCCGTGCAGTCGAGGCGCCGGGTGGCCGTACGCCCGACAGCGAGGACGCCCGCGTGGACGGGCTCCAGGGCGGACGAGACTACGAAGACGAGCGCGTCGGAGCCGAGGTCCGGCACGGGGCAGTCGAAGTAACGCGAGAGTCCGGCCGTCGGCGTCGTGACGAGCCGTATACCGCTCAGTGGGCGCGCTACCGTCGCGGTGGCGGAGAGCTGGAGGGGCGAGAGTGGGCCGGTGATGGTGCTGGGCTGTACGGGGCCCAGTGGGCTCTCGTCGCTCGGCTGGGTGAGCTCGACCACAGGCAGATCGGTCGCTCCCGAGAGCCCGCGGACGCGGAGCGAGCCCTGGGGCGCCGCCGGCGGATCTTCGAGGACGACGGTGCCGGCGTCGGTCAAGACGACCGTGTAGCGTCGTCCGGCTCGCCAAGCTTGGTACGGGAGCGGCTGGCCGCCAACCGAGGTCGAGGGCGCCCGCATCGGGACGAGGAGGTATCGCCCAACGTCGAAGGCCGCGACCGTGACGGACTCCGAGTTCACAGACAGTGTCGTCGATGCCGAGGTGGCGTTGACGAGCCGAAGTGAGGCAGGCGTCGTCGGGTCGTAGGCGGTCGGCGCTGGGCTGGGCCCACCCGCCAGTGTAGGCGCGGTCGAGCCCGGGTCACTGCAGGCAGCGACGGCGAGCACGCACGCGACGGTGACGACTCGGAGCAGGACTGACACGCGCGCGACCGGGCGGGGTTCGGTGGACATCAGGGCGGAAGGTATAGGGCGCGTCGGCGGGGCGCAACGCGCATGGACTATCCGCGTGTGCGGGCGAACTCGGCCATGAACTCGATGAGGGCGTCGACACTCGAGAGGGGCAGCGCGTTGTAGAGCGAGGCTCTCACACCGCCGAAGGCGCGGTGCCCGCGGAGGCCGACGAAGCCGAGCGTCTCGGATTCATTGAAGAAGGCGGCCTCGAGTTCGGGGGTCGGCAGCCGGAAGGTCGCGTTCATCAGCGAGCGATGGTGCGGGCGGGCGCAACCCCGGTAGAAGCCGCCCGAACCGTCGATGGCGGCATAGAGTCGCGCTGCTTTGAGCGAGTTTCGGTCGGCCATCGCCGCGAGGCCGCCGACCGCGTCGCGCAGCCAGCGGGTCACGAGCATCACGACGTAGACCGCGAAACACGGCGGCGTGTTGTGCATCGACTTGCCGGCGACTTGGGTCGGGTAGCTGAGCATGGCGAGGCCGTTTTTGCGGGCGCGCTCAAGCATGGCGTCCGAGACGATGGCGACGGTCACGCCGGCGGCGCCCGCGTTCTTCTGGGCGCCGGCGTAGTAGAGGCCGTAGCGCGCGAGGTCGACCGGGCGAGAGAGGAAGTCGCTCGACGCGTCGCAAACGAGGGGGACGGCGCCCGTCGCGGGGACGTGCGCCGTTTGTACGCCTTCGATGGTCTCGTTCGAGGTGAAGTGGAGGTAGTCGGCGTCGGGGTCGAGCGAGAGGTCCGAGTCGGACGGCATACGCGACCAGCCTTCGTCGGCGCCGCTCCACGCGACGCGAGCGCCGACGGCGCCGTCGACGGGCGGGCTACGCCGGGCGTCTTCCCAGGCCTTCTTGCCCCACGTGCCGGCGACGACGTAGTCGGCCGAGCGCCGCAGGAAGTTGTACGGGACCATCGCGAACTGGAGCGACGCGCCACCCTGTAGGAAGAGCACGCGGTGGCTTGTCGGGATCTCCAGTAATGACCGGAGGTTACGCTCGGCCTCGTCGATGACCGCTTCGAAAGGAGGGGTGCGGTGGCTGATCTCGAGGATCGAGGTCCCCGTTGCGCCGAACTCGGGGAGATCGGCGCGGATCTGCGCGATGACGGGGGCGGGGAGGATGCCAGGGCCGGGAGAGAAATTGTGCATCATGGCTCCAGCATCCCGCAGGGCGGTGGGCGGCTGCAAGGAGATCGGTCAGGGCGCGTCCGCTTTACGCGGTCGGCCGCGGGCCTTCTTGGGCGACGTCGCTGGGTCCGTCGCAGTGGTGAGTGGCGCCGAGAGAGCGGCGTCCGGGTGCAGAAGCGGCCTCAAGTAGCGGCCGGTGTGGCTGTCTTCGACCTGGGCGACCTGTTCCGGTGTGCCCGTGGCGACGAGGCGCCCGCCATGGGCGCCGCCTTCGGGGCCGAGGTCGATGAGCCAATCGGCGCACTTCACGACGTCGAGGTTGTGCTCGATCACAAGCACCGAATTCTCTTGCCCGACGAGGCGTTGCAGGACCTCGATGAGTTTGCGGACGTCTTCGAAGTGGAGCCCGGTCGTCGGTTCGTCGAGCACGAAGAGGGTGTGTTCGCGGGCCATCCGGCGCGACGAAGCGCCCTTGCCGAGCTCGGTCGCGAGCTTGACGCGTTGCGCTTCGCCACCGGAGAGGGTCGTCGACGGCTGCCCGAGCGTGATGTAGCCGAGGCCCACGTCGCGGAGGCATTCGACCATGGTGCGGATCTTGGGCAGGGCGTCGAAATAGGTGCAGGCGTCTTCGACCGTCATGCCGAGGACGTCGGCGATGGACTTGTCTTTGAAGGTGACCGCGAGGGTGTCACGGTTGAAGCGGGTGCCAGCGCAGACTTCGCAGGTGACGTGGACGTCGGGCAAGAAGTGCATGGAGATCTTCTTCTGGCCCTGGCCGGCGCACGCTTCGCAGCGACCGCCCTTCACGTTGAAGGAGAAGCGTCCACCTTCATAGCCGCGCACTTTGGCTGCGGGTGTCTTGGCAAAGAGCTTCCGGATCTCGTCGAAGATCCCGGTGTAGGTCGCCGGGTTGGAACGGGGCGTGCGACCGATGGGGTCTTGGTCTACTTCGACGAGGCGATTCACCGCGTCGAGACCCTCGACGCGGTCGTGTTCGCCGGGGACGACGCCGCGACGGCCGACGTGCACCTCGGCCACCCGCAACAGAATGTCGTTGACCAGCGTGGACTTACCGGAACCGGAGACGCCCGTGACGCAGACGAGCCCGCCGAGCGGGACGGCGACGTCGATGCCCTTCAAATTGTTGTGGCGAGCGCCGCGGACGATCAGCGCGCGGGCCTCCGAGAGGGGGCGACGCTCCGACGGTCGTGGGGTCTCGACCTGTAGCCGTCCGGAGAGGTAGAGCCCCGTGATGGACGTGGGGTGCGCCGCGATGTCCTCGACTGTGCCTTGCGCCACGATGCGGCCGCCGTGAATGCCGGGCCCGGGCCCGACGTCGACGACATGGTCGGCCGCGCGGATCATCTCTTCGTCGTGTTCGACGACGAGCACCGTGTTGCCGATATCGGCGAGGTGCCGGAGCGTGTTGATGAGGCGCGTATTGTCGCGGGAGTGGAGCCCGATGGTGGGTTCGTCGAGGACGTACGTGGCGCCGACGATGCCCGAGCCGACCTGAGACGCGAGGCGAATACGTTGCGCTTCGCCACCGGAGAGGGTCAGCGTCTTGCGGTCGAGCGAGAGGTACTCGAGTCCGACCGAGGCGAGAAAGCCGAGGCGCGCGCGTACCTCCTTCAGGATGGGCGCTGCGATGGTTTGCTGTTCGGGGGTGAGGACGAGCGCGCCGACCTGATCGACGGCCGTCTCGATGGTCATGTGGGTGAAGTCGGCGATGTTGAGCCACGCCGGGCTGGGCTCGAGGCCGTGGCGCTTTCGAGCCGCCAGCTGCGACGCCGGGGGCGCGACGGAGGTCGGGATCGCGACCGAGAGCGCCTTGATGTTGAGGCGCGCGCCGTGGCACTCGCCGCAGGGGCGGGACGCTTGGAACTGGGGCAAGAACTCCTTGGCCCACTCGGACTCGGTGCGCTCGAGCCAGTCGGTGAGCATGGGGATGACGCCGCTCCAGGTCGCGCCGAAGCGGGTCAGGTCGTCGGGTGTGGTCCCGTAGAGCAAGATGCGGCGCCGTGTGGCGTCGAGGTCGCCGACCGTCGCCGTTCGGGAGACTTTGAAGTCGCGGACGAAGCGGCGGACGAGTGGACCCGAGAAGACGCCCGCGGGGCCGCTGCCCTTCCACGGCGCGATGCCGCCTTGTTCGAGTGGGAGCGTGTCGTCGGGGAGGACGAGGTCCGGCGAGAACTCGTAGAGCTCACCGAGGCCCTGGCACGTGCCACACGCGCCGAAGTGCGAGTTGAAGCTGAAGAGGCGTGGCTCGAGCTCGTCGAGCGCGACGTCCGGGTGGAGCGCGCAGGCCCAATGTTCGCTGTAGATGGCGTCGATCCAGGTGTCGTCGTCACCCGCGACGGCGATGATGACGACGCCGCCGCCTGTGGCGAGGGCGGTCTCGACGGAGCTGGTGAGGCGCGCGCGGGCGTCGGGCTTCACCACGATGCGGTCCACCACGGCTTCGAGATCGTGCTTCTCGTAGCGGCCGAGGCCGAGTGGGTTGTCGCCGCCCTTAGCGAGGGTCTCGGCGATGTCGACGATGGCGCCGTTCACGCGAGCGCGTGCGAAGCCCTTGCTGCCGAGCTCTTCGAGGACCTCTTTGTGGAAGCCCTTCTTGCCACGGACCACGGGCGCGAGGACCACCATCTTCGCGCCGGCGTGTTGTTTCATCACGTGGTCGCCGATGTGCTGCGGGTCCGACTTCTGGATGGGCAGGCCGCATCGACGAGTGACGGTGCCGTCTTTGGTCGTCGCTTCGGGGTGCCAGCAGCGCGGCGCGCCGGCCCGCGCGAAGAGGAGGCGAAGGTAGTCGTAGATCTCGGTCGTGGTCGCGACCGTGGAGCGTGGGTTCTTGGCGGCGGCGCGTTGTTCGATCGCGATGGTGGGCGTGAGGCCTTCGATACTCTCGACGTCGGGCTTCCGGAGCTGCTCGAGGAACTGCCGGGCGTAAGCCGAGAGGGACTCCATGTACTTGCGCTGGCCTTCGGCGAAGATCGTGTCGAAGGCGAGCGAGCTCTTCCCCGAGCCCGAGAGGCCCGTCATGACGGTGAGCACGTCGCGCGGGATGTCGATGTCGACGCCCTTCAGGTTGTGCTCGCGCGCGCCCCGGACGCGGATGGCGCGGATCGGCTCGGCGCGGCCTTCGCCTCGCTTGCGGGCGGGCGTCGACGGCACGGGCGGCCGCCCCGAGGGCCCGCCCACGAGCGCGTCGAGGACGTTGCCATCGAGCGCCTCGAGCGACGTCGACGGGGTAGCTGGGGAGGACTTGGAACGGGCGGTCGGCATGGCGTGCTCCTGAACGGGCGTATAGATGCCGAACGGCGCGCCGAGTTGCAACTCGAATTCGATCTCCGGCCCGTTAAGCCACCCCGACGACGAACATCGCCCAGAGGTCGATGAGCTGAAGTGCCAGCCAGCTCGCCGCCATGGCTTCGAGGGCCGTGCGGCCGAGGGTCCACCGGCCGAGGGAACTGCGGCCGACAGAATTGCGTTCGCCGCGGTCGATTCGTTCGAACATTGGGAGACTCACGATGAAGAGCATGGCGTAGCCACTTGAACCCACCCAGAGCATGAAGTTGCGGTCGGTGTATTCGAAGTAGTCGGCGAGGAGCGGGTTGGCCATGGCGAAGGTCTCGGCGAAGGCCACGACGTAGGCGATGACGGCGATAGCCAGGGCGACGCCGACGGGACCCGGGCGCGCCCAGCGGCGGAACGCGCGGAGGAGGCGCGCCATGACGACGTGGTAGGTGGCGAAGTAGGCCTGGGTCATCAGGTAGAGGAAGAAGGGGACCTTCTCGGAGCCCGCTCCGCCGATGACGGCCTCGAAGGTCCAGTCCGTCGGGAACCGGTACTTCATGCCGAGGGACTGGAAGAAGATGTGGGTGACGAAGTAGGAGCCCGACCAGGTGAAGAGGCCGATCCAGAGGTTGAAGCGCACCCAGTAGCGCTCCGTCCACGGGCGGTCTTGATCCGGGGTGCCTCGAATCAGCGGCCAGAGCACGAGCGGCAGCGCGAGCCCGATGCCGAAGAGCAGGTAGGTCAGATTGCCCCAGCTCGTCATGAGGCCGCCGAGCTGGACCACAGCGACGGCCAGGATCCAGACGGGGCTGTAAACCAGCACGAATCGCTCGTAGCTCTCGGCGGCATCGTTCGGGGGGGACGAGAGTGGATCGACGGTGATGGCCATGGCGACGATCTTCTCACGGGCGAATGGAGCCGACCAGCCGTCCCTCCTGCAACGCGTTCTAGAATTCGTTTCATAAGTCTTCGAGAACATTGACGAGTCCCGGGCGGGGGCATACACGCCGCGCCATGCAAGTAACCCCCACGACCTGCGAACATTCTCCGAGCAAAGCTTCAACGACCACGCCGAGCCAAGGCTCCGGCTGCCCTGTCCCGCATGGTGCTGTCGACGCGCTCCACTTCGACGCCGTCGTCGTCGGGGGCGGGATCGCCGGGTCGACCACCGCTGCGGCGCTCGCCGATCGGGGCTTCAAGGTTCTCGTCTGCGAGGCCGGCTTGCCGTCGACGAAGCGGCTCGCGGGCGAGCTGATGCATCCACCGGGTGCCGCGGAGCTCGAAGCGCTCGGCCTGCTCGAACCCCTCAAGGCGGCCGGTGGCGTCCCTGTCTACGGCTTTGCGATCTTCCAGACCGCGGCCGATCCCGGGACCGTCTTGTCCTACAGCGAGATACCGGGCGGTCGGCCCATCGGGATCGCGCTTGAGCACGCCGTGCTCACGCGAACCTTGTTCGAAGCGACTCGCGCCCGACCCAACGTCACGGTCTGGGAAGGCGCCCGCGTTCTCGGCGCCACCCCGAGCGTCGGTGGGTCGGTGGACGGGGGAAACCCGCTGCTCCCCTCGGACGAGGGCAGCCCCTCGATGGTCGCGGTGCGAGTGGGCGAGTCGGTGAGGCACGTCACGGCGCGTCTCATCGTGAGCGCCGAAGGCCGCTCGTCGAAGCTTCGTGAGGACGCGGGCATCCAGACCCACGACGACGCGCCCTTCCGGATGGTCGGCTGGGCCATCGAAGGCGGACGCCTGCCTTATCCGGGCTACGGGCACGTCTTCACGGGCGGCCCGACGCCGGTGCTGGCCTATCAGGTGTCCAAGAATGCGGTGCGCATCATGTTCGAGCTCGGGATGGAGGAGTCGACTGACATCGGCCCCGAGCTGCTCTCGGCCCTGCCCGAACCCTTCCGCAGCGACGTCGTCCGAGCGATGGCGGAGTCCCCCAAGGCCACGGCGCGTTTTCAGGGCTTCCGAACCGATCGTGTGGTCGCGAACAACCTCGCTGTCGTCGGCGACGCGGGCGGTTGCGTCCACCCGCTGACCGCGTCGGGCATGTCCTTCTGCATCGCCGACGCGGTCCGCCTCGCCGCCTCGCTGAAAGACCCCGCTGCGCCCCTCTTGGCCGGTCTAAAGACCTATGAGACCGCGCGCTCGGGCCCGATGCGAACCCGCGCCGCGCTCGGCCCGGCGATGGTCGAAGCGCTCTGCTCGAACGAGCCCTCGATGCGCCTCTTGCGCCACGGCCTCTTCCGCTACTGGACCGGCAGCCCGCGGGGCCGCGGTGCCTCGATGGGCCTCCTCTCGACCCGCGAAGACTCGATGACTGTCATGGCTCGAGAATACGCGATCGTCTGCGCCCACGCGCTCGTCGGCGTCGGCACAGGCGCCGTCGCACGCAGCGAGGCCGTTCCCGCCATCCGGGGCCTCGCTCGCCGAACGGCGGAGCTCGCTAGGGGCGTGATGCCGTCACGGGGCGAGCTCGGGGCGCGGGCGCGTGGAGCGCTGAGGAAAATGGGAATGAGCGCCTGACACGGTCGTTTCAAGCCGATTTCTGGTCGTTGCCGAGAGAGAGCTCAGCGTACGATCGGTCGAGTGCAGCGCTGGTGCAGTGAAGGAAGTCCGAGTACGGTCGCCAGTGAAAGCCACACGTACTTGAGGCTTTCCGAGGCACACGATGCGGCATGGTTCACTTTCGGACTGGCTTCGTACGACCTCCCAAAGGCAGCGGAACCGACATTGGCTCACAGGTTCCGAAGCACCGGATTCATCGGGACGCCATGTCGCGATGTCGGTGCCGGTAAGGCTTGAGCCGCGATGGAAACGCACGGCGGGCAACTGAGCCCATCCGCAAGGTCCTCGATGAGCGCCTTGAGAAGCGAGAAGTGCGCCGCCGGACGGGTCGCGACGGCATTCCAATCGAGGTTCCCCAGTGCCGTGGCTCCACCGGTGGACTCGGAGTAGCTGGTGCACGACTTCTGGGCGGGAGCGATGCAGAGCCACTGCAAGTAGCCTTTTGGGTGCTTACGTCGGTCCTGGGAGCCGAGCCACTTGGGCCGGTCCTTCTTCCCGCGCTTCGTGCACCACACCGGGCAGGCGCTCTCGGTCGCGGCAGCATAGGAGGCGTCGCTCGTATCGAAGTCCTCGGGGTCAGTGCTTGCCGAGAAGACCGGATTCGCCCCCACGGGAACGCCTGCCAGCGTGAGCGCGTTCGGGTCAGCGAAGAACCAAGCCTCCACCATGGGGGCCGCGAGGTGAAACGAGACCTTCTCGCGAAGTGCTGCGGCGGTTCTACTGCGAACCCCTGCATTCGGAATGGCATCCAGGTGGGTCTCGACGGCCTTGCGCATCACGCCGGCCACACGCGGGATCTGGTGCATGTTGGGCAGCTCGACGTCGTCGACGATGACCACCAAGTCCGCAGCCGTCGAGTGTTTGTCTCCGAGCGCCGTCTGTGCCGCTCGCGCGACGAGCGCCATCGCGCTCTCAGGCGGCTTGGTCAGCGCATTCTCAGTCAGCTGGCTACTGGTGAAGCCATTGTAGGGATAGTCCAGACCGTACGATGTGACCTCCTCACGGGTCGGCACCGCGTAGAACTCAACGCTTGGAAAGAGTCGCTGTAGCGCCGGAGCGAGGCCGTGCCACTCGGTACGCCCAGTGGGGAGGATGGCCACCTTCACGGCGCGGGGTTCGGGATCGTCGGGGCGCTGAACGCGAGGCGCTCGTAGAGGGTCCCCAGCTTGGCTTGGGCCAGCCATTCCTCCGTGTGTAGCTCGGTCATCGGCGCTGGCACGTCCACCCCCTCGACGCCGTGGCCGAGGACGTAGACCTGTTCCGGGTCGTCGCGAAACTGATTCAGCACGACCGGCGAGTGTGTCGTCACGCAGATGGTGAGGTCCCGCTCCTCCGCTTGCCGTCGCATGGCCGAGAGCAGTGACCGAATGGCGTGCGGGTGAAGCTGATTCTCCATCTCGTCGAAGGCGAGGACCGAACCCGGTTTTGCCCCGGCGAGCGCCGTGAGGTGAAGGAGGCCCGTCAGTAGTCCGTCGGCGGCGCGGCTGGGTGGCAGTCCGTCCGCTGGATCCGTGGCCTGTGGGTGGAATAGGTAAGGCAGTCCGCGATCGAACTCGATGGTGCCGAGCAGCTCGGGGAACGCCTTTCGGGCTTCGGTCAGCACCCAGTCGAACTGGCCTCGATAGCGCAGCGGCGAGGCCTTCCAGTTCGAGAGTACGGACCAGAGGTTTCGACCCGTGCCATGGAGGAACGAGTCGCCAAGCTGCGCGGCGCTTCCGTCCTTCACCTGATTCAGCCAGTAGGGACCGTAGACGCGAATGGTCTCCAGGAACTCGGCGAGAGGCCGCATCCATTCGGCGCTCCCACGGTCCCAGAGGACGCGTGCACAACAACGTTGCTCGTCTCGGGGGATCCGATCCTGGCCCAGGAACCAGTCGTCCTGGTACATCGGCGCCCGAAAAACCAGCTCGTCGCCCTGGTAGAGCTCTTCGCCGTACGCGCCCATGAGACCGCTCGCCGACATGGGAAAGCGGAGCAGCCAGCGAAGTCCACTCGCTTCCACCGTAAGCTCCACCGCCGTGGCGCTGTCGACGCCAAGTCGCCGGAAGTTTGCGCCGTCGACAGCACGCAAAGCCGACTCGTGCCCACCCGTGAAGAGCGCTCTCGAGAAGACGAGCGCGTCGAGCGTCGTCGTCTTGCCTGCGCCATTGGCGCCGGTGAGGACACACAGACCTTTGGGGGACCAGTCCAGGCGTCCCAGGGTTCGAAACTCACGTAGCCGCAGTGTGAACGATGCCATAGCTCTGGTTCCTACCGGTGTTCGCCTGGGAGGTCCAGCACGCGCCGGTAGACCGCCAGCGTCTCTCGTGCGCAGCGTTCCCAGGTGAAGGTCGCCGCCCGTTTCACCGCGGATTGGCACAGTGTTTGGCGTCGGTCCGGGTCGAGCGCCAGGGCCCTAAACGCCGCGCGTAACGCCGCGTCGTCCATCGGCGGCAGGAGCAGCGCGCCGTCGCCCGCGATCTCGGGGACGCAGCTCGCGTCGGCCGCGATGACCGGGGCGCCACAGGCCATCGCTTCGAGGAGCGTCATCCCGAAGCCCTCGTATGTGCTCATCATCACGTGACCGAGGGAGCGTCGGTAGAGCGCCGGCATGGCCTCGAGCGGGACGAAGCCGCCGAGTACGACGCGGTCGCGGACGCCGAGCGCGTCGGCCTGGGCGTGCAGGGCGGCTTGTATGGCGGCGGGAGCGTTGCCGCAGATGAGCAGGCGCGTGTCGTCGCCCAGGCTGGCGTGGGCGAAGGCGGCCACCATCTCCGGGACGCGCTTTCGTTCGTCGAAGCCGCCGACGTAGATGAAATAGCGGTCGCTGCCGACGAAGGGCTGCACGACATCAACGTCGTCGCGTTCGGGGGTGGCCCGGTAGTGGTCGTGGTCGACGCCGTGATGGACGACGGAGATGCGTTCGTCCGCGAGGCCCGTGACGGCCTGGACATCGCGCCGCGTCCAGTCCGAGATCGCGATGACGTGGTCCGGCAGTCGGTAGCGGACGCGGTCCATCGCGGCGGTGACGGCGCGCGGGAGCCAGGTAGGACGGTAAGGCGGGCCGAGGACGGTCGGGATGAGGTCGTGGCACGTCACGACCGTCTTGATGCCCGGGACCTCGGGGGTCCCTTTGGGATCGGTGGCGTGAAAGAGCGCGGGCCTCTGGCGCAAGAGGTGCGCGGCGAGGCTCGTATGCTTGAGCGTGTAGTAGAGCGCGTAGGGCAGGGGGCGGCCCCGCGGCTCGGGCAATGCGGCGCCGGCGGCGTGTCGTTCGAAAGTCCAACGGCCGGTGAGTAACTCGAGCGCGAGATCGGGCGCTTCGCCGCGCGCCAACAGGGCTACCAGCGCCTCCGCGAGCCGCGAGGCGTAGGTCCCGATGCCGCGGAAGCGCGAGCCGGTGCTGAGGGGGGTGACGTCGAAGAGGACCTGCTGCACGGGCGGATTCTAGCGCAGCCCGGGCCAGCCCGCGACCGCGCCCTCAGTAGCCGGTGCAGTACTGGAAGTGCATGGGGTCGCCGAAAGCCGCGCCCCAGTAGAAGCCGTGTTTTTCGAAGTACGGCGCGATGACCTTCTGGTCCTTCGAGATCACCATCTCGCTCTTCTTGCGCATCGGGTTGGCGGACGCGTTGACGTCCATGGCGATCCCCCAGGCGTGCGTGCTGAAGTTCGACGATCCGCCCCGCTTGGTTCGGTACACGTAGCAGCCGTCGTAGCTGTTGATGTGAGACGCGAGCCCCGCGTTCCAGATGTCCTGGAAGACCGCCTGGAAGATCGGGCCGACCTTCTTGTGTGCCGGCACGTTCTTCATAGCGCCGTCGGCGCCGCAGCGCATGGCGAAGGTTCCGATGTTCTTACCGGGTGAGCCGAAGACCTTCTTGATCTGGGTCAGTCCGTGCGGTCGGGTGAGCCCGGCGTCGACCGGCTCCTGCTCGCCGCCGTCTTTGCTGGGCGCCTGCTCGCGGATGTCCTTGCCGAACATGGCCGTGAGGGTAATCGCCCCGGCGACGCCGTCGGCCTCAAGCCCGTTTGCGCCCTGCCACCGTGCGATGGCGCGCACCGTCATCGGCCCGAGGATGCCGTCGTCGTCCGTGCCGACCTTCCCTTGGATCTTCTTGACGACGCTCTTTGTATAGAGCGGGGTTCGCGTCGAGTACCACTGAAGGACGGCGGCTACTTCGGCCTTCGAGAGCCCCGTCGCGGGTGCCGGCTTCTTCTTTTTGTGGTGGATGGTCGCCCCAGACGCGGCGGATTGAACGCTCACGAGCCCGCCCGTGAGCACCTGCGACGCGAGGTCGTCGGCCTCCGACTCGACACCGTCGTTCTCCACGTTGCGCGCCGCGGCGTCCGGACCCGCGTGTCGCTGCTGCTTCACATGGACGAGCTCGTGCGCCAGCGTCTGGAGGCCCTCCGGCGACGACAGCGTGTTCGCGTCGAAGCCGAGGAACACGTCCTGGCCGAGTGTGTAGCCGAGTGAATCCCCGAGGGCGCCGTCGCCCCGCAGGTGAAGGCTGAACGAGTCGAGCGAGAGGCCGAGCCGCGACGCGATCGGCGCGACGATACGCCCGGTGCTCCCGGAGTCCTGCGCGTTCTTCTCCCGAGGGCTGAGCGCGCGCATGCCGGCGACGTAGCCTTGCGGCGACGCCGAACGTCCCGCCGACGCCGCCGACGCGCCCGCGTTGGCAGCGGAGCCTGCGGAGCCGGAGGTGGAACGGGCGATGGACTCTTGCATGGCGGGCTCCGTGCGGAGGCGTTCACGCCCGTGGGCGTGAGGCCACTGGCCCATGATGTGCGAGCAGCCGGGTGGCGATCGTTGGAGGCGCAGGCAAGTTGTGGGCCAAGGCCCGTGAGCACGTTGGGCTTATCGCGAACGCGATCGTCACGTTCATGGTGACGACGTTGGGCCTTCTGCCATGGCCACCGGACCCCGGCACGTGGGCCTCACCGGTGGGGCCTCGGCTTCCCGGGCTGCTTGCCGCCCACCGGCTTTCGGGCGAGAAGCGGAGATCCACCGCGCCGGAAGGCCACAGCCCCTCTTGAGGACACGATCGCGATGAACAAGGTGAGCCAGACCCTCCTCGAGCCGCTTTACAAGCAGTACTTTGCGCGGCCCATCGCCTTCGCTCGTTTTCAAGGAATCTACCCGACCTTCGCCGACGCCGAACGGGCGGTCCCTGCGTCGCTCCCGGGCCACTTTGATACCGACGACGCCGCCGGCATGTACGGCGATCGCCTCGACCGCCTCCACCCCGAGGACTACGCGCCGCTCTTCTGGCTCTCTCGGGTCGTGAAGCCGTCAATGAGCCTCTTCGACCTGGGCGGGCACATCGGCATCGCTCGTCACGCGTTCGGGCGAGTGCTGCCCGTGCTCGCGGAGACTCGCTGGATCTGCCAGGACTTGCCGGCCGTCGCGAAGCGCGGGGCGGCCCTGCTCGCGGAACGCCCCGCCGCCGGGCTGTCGTTCACGTCCGACGTGGCGGACGGCGACGGCGCCGACATCTGGCTCGGCTTCGGCTCGCCGCAGTACCTCGACTGGGACCTGCCGGACCGGCTCGCTGCCCTGACGAGGCCGCCGAAGTGGGTCATCCTGAACAAGATCCCGGTCCACCCGTGGGCGGAGGCGGTGACACTCCAAAACGTCGGGACCGCGATCTGCCCCTATCGCGTCTTCGCCGACGCCCCCTTGGTCTCGGCGTACAAGGCCGCCGGCTATCGCCTCGTGGACCGATGGAAGAACCCCGGGTGCCGCTGCCACATCCCTTTTCACACCGAGTTCGATGTGGACCCCTACTCGGGCTTCGCTTTCGAGCGCACCGAAGTGGTACCGTGACGGTCGGTCCCACGATGGCGCTTCGTGGGACGGCCCCATTGGAGGCAGCCTCTTGAAGTGTCCACAGGCGGTCAATTCGCTCGCCGCGCTCGGCTCCTGCCATCGACCATGTCACCTCCTCGTCCTGCTCATCACGTCGGGGTGCATCGAAGTCACTATTCCGGCCGATGACGCTGGATCATCGCGACAGCCGCCGACCGGCGAGCCCCGCGTGACACCGGGCACACCGACGACGTCGATGGATGACGTCTCGGCTTTCCCGGGACCTGGCCTCGAGCTCCTCGATAGCCGCGGGTCTTCCGACTCGGGGACCCCGGTGGTGGCTTGCGTGACCCATTGTGATTGCGCGGGTGGCCAGGACTGCATCAACGGTCGCTGCGTCTCGGGCGAGCTGTCGATCTACTGCTGCGGCTCCGTGGACTGCCCAGCCGGATCGGATTGTTGGTCCGCTGACGGCGACCCTGGCCTTTGTGGATCCCCGGGCGCACCATGAGCGCGCTCCCTGACGGCTTCGACGTCCTCCGGTCACCGGTCCAGCGCACCTGGCGTTCGGCCGGACTCACCCTGCGATACCGCCTCTACGACCACGACGGGAGCGCCGTCCCCGCTCGACCGCTCGTGATCCTGCACCATGGGTGGCTCGATCAAGGCGCGAGCTGGGGGCCCGTCGCCGACCGACTCGCCCGTGACTTCCGTGTCGTCGTCCCCGACGCGCGCGGACACGGCGACAGCGACTGGGTGGGACCCGGCGGCGCGTACTGGTTCCCCGACTACCTGCTCGACCTCCATAACCTCGTGCTCGCCCTCCGGGCCGATGGCCTGATGGGCGCGGAATCGATAGACCTCATCGGCCACTCGATGGGCGGTTCGGTCGCCGCCTACTTCGCAGGGACCTTCCCCGAAGACGTGCGGCGCCTCGTGCTCATCGAAGGGCTCGGACCACCGTCCGAGGGTCCGGGCCTTGTGGCCGCCCGCCTTCACGGCTTCGTCTCCACCACCCGAGCGGCGTGGGTCAAGCGCGACCGCGTTCACGCCACGAAGGACCGAGCCGACGGGGACGACGCGGCCCCAGCCGACGTGATGGCGGGCCAGGGCGACGCCGCTCGCCGGCTCATGCAGGCCGATCGACTGCTGGCAGCGCCCGTCGCGCTCTGGCTCGCGGGCCTCGCAACCCGCCCCGCACCGGGCGGTAACGGCTGGATTTGGAAGAGCGATCCGCTCCACAAGGCGCGGTCCGGAATGCCGTTCGTCATCGACCACGCCAGGGAGCTCTGGTCTCGAATCGCCGCCCCGACGCTGGTCATTGACGCCGAACGCGGCTTCCCCGCGCCCGACCGCGCCGAACGGCTCGCGCTGATCCGCGATCACCGTGCTGTGACTCTGCCGCACGTTGGCCACAACGTGCACCTGCACGACCCGGCGCGCCTCGCCGCCCTCATCTCGGCCCACTTGCTGCCGATGGCGCCACTCGGAGACGCCGAGCGGACCAAGCCTGGAGCTGGGGGCGATTCGGCGCCGTGAGCGGCACACCCGTGGTGGCCGGTCCGCGCCAGCGCCTGCTCGTCATCAACATCAACCCGGACGCCGCCACCCGAAACGGAACCCGCCGTATCGCCAGGGCTTTCGAGCGGCTCGCCCGCCTGCGCGTCGGCGGTGACGCCGCCTTTCAGGTCCACATCCGTCACTTTCGACGCCTCTCGCTGGAGGAGGTCGCGCGCCTTGGGCCAACGGCCGTCGTGCTCGGCCCTCAAGGGGTCCCCTTCGACGCGTATCCCAACGGCGCCCGCGCCCACCTCTTCGCCCTCATCGCTGCCCTCGCCGACTCGGCGCGTCCCCTCCTCGCCATCTGTGGTGGACACCAAGCATTGGTGCTCTCGCACGGAGGCGCCATCGGCCCCGTGCACGGGGGGCGCGCGTCCGGTTCCTACGATGGCCACACGAAGGAGACGGGGCTCCGTCGCGTGCGCCGGGTCGGCGACGGCGGCCTCGTCGGGGCTGCGCTCGACGGTGACTTCGTCGTGAGCCACGTGGAGGGCGTCACCCTGCTGCCGAGCTGTTTCGAGCTCATCGGTGAGGGCGAGCCCTGTAAGGTTCAGGCGATACGCCTGCGCGGAAGACCGGTCTGGGGAGTGCAGTTTCACCCAGAGCGCGACGCGAGCGCCACGCCCGACGGGCGACGCGCGGGTCCGCGCCGCGGAGACGGTGACGGAGTCCTCGTGGCGTTCCTGCGGGAAGCCGGGCTGATGCTCCAGTCGAACGACGAGGGACCATCGGATCCGACGCGTCTTTGATGCCCTCACCCGGTCTTCTTCACGCGCTCCGCCGTCTTTTCGGTATGATGAAGGGATGCGTCTCTACTTCGCTGTGTCATGCGCCCTCGGGGGCCTCTACGTGGCCCTTGCGGTCGGCTGCGGTGATCCCGCAGGCACGATTGCGGCGCAGCCTGACGCACTCGTCGACGTCCAGGCGCCCGACGCCGTCACCGCCGACGGCGACGGGCCCGACAGCGTCCTCGACGACCTTTGGGACGACGTGGCGACGCCAGACGGCGCGGTCGGAGACGTCGACGCGACGAACGACGTGGCGGCCCTTCCGGGCACGGCGGTGGCGTGCGAACCGTGTGGCGACGGCTGCGCTGCCGGCCATTCCTGTGCATCTTCGGGGGCTCTCTCAGGTCTTTGCCTCGCGGAATGCACGCCTCCGGGGGCCTCCGCGGGCTCCGATGAGCCCACCTGCGACGCTGGTTACACCTGCGCAGAGGGCCTTTGCGTTCCGACGAGTGGCGATTGCGAGTGCGTCCCGGGGAAGATCGCCGCCGATCGCGGCTGTGAGGTCACGACCGATGCGGGCACGTGTAGTGGCATCGACCGCTGCACGGGCGAGGCGTGGACGTGTGACGCCCCGATCCCGGCCGTCGAGACGTGCAACGGCAACGACGACGACTGCGACGGGTCCACCGACGAGCTCGCGGCCGAAGGCTGCACCGTCTCGAACGTCTACGGCGCCTGCCCCGGCACCCGTGAGTGCACGGGCGGAAGCTGGGGCACCTGCAAGGGCCCGGCCCCGGCCCCCGAACTCTGCAACGACCTGGACGACGACTGCGATGGCGCCTCGGACGAGGCCTTGGTGCGGCCCTGTGAGACGACGTCACAAGCCGGGACCTGCGCCGGTGAGGAACAATGTACGAAGGGTGTATGGACCGGCTGCACGGCGGGCACCGCGAGCGCCGAGGTCTGCAATGATCAAGACGACGATTGCGACGGCTCAAAGGACGACGGGGTCGTTCCGGAAGCCTGCACCCGCGAGAACGCGGCGGGCGTCTGCCTGGGCGTCCGCTCATGCGAAGACGGGACGCTCTCGGAGTGTTCCGCGACGACCCCGGCGCTCGAGAGCTGCAATGGCCAGGACGATGACTGCGACGGCACCACGGACGAGGACGTCACGGACGAAGCGTGTGTCCTCACGAACGACTTCGGCACCTGCATCGGTTCGAGGACCTGCGACCCCGAGCTCGGCGACTTTGGGAGCTGCAGCGGGGTCCTCGCGTCGGCCGACGTCTGCAATGGCATCGACGACGACTGCGACGGACTCACCGATCCGGCGCCGGAGTGCAGCACGGACACCGATGGGGATGGTGTTTTCGACTTCGAGGACCTCTGCATCGCGATCGCCGACCCGGAGCAACAGGACACCGACGACGACGGACTCGGCGACCTCTGCGACCCCGATGACGACGACGACGGTGTGCTCGATGTCGCCGACAACTGTCCCACCGTCGTAGGCCCCCAAGACGACCTCGAAGGGGATGGGCTCGGCGACCCGTGCGATGACGACGACGACGGTGACGGTGTCATCGACGTCAGCGACGTGTGCCCCGGGTTCTACGACCCGAAGCAGCTCGACCCAGACGGCGACGGGCGGGGGAACTCCTGCGACGACGACGACGACGGCGATGGCGTGTCCGATGACGAAGACAACTGCCTGCTCGCCTTCAACCCAGGTCAAGGCGACGCCGACGGCGACACCCAGGGAGACGCATGCGACCTCGACGCCGACGACGACAGTTACTCGAACCTCGACGACAACTGCGATCTCGTTGTCAACCTCGATCAGAAGGACAACGACGGCGATCTCGTCGGTGACGCCTGCGACCCCGATGACGACAACGACGAACTCGACGATGTCGACGACAACTGCCCCTTCGTGGCGAGCGCCGACTCGGGTGACCCCGACAGTGACGGGCTCGGGAACCCGTGCGATGGCGACGACGACGGCGATGGCATCCTCGACGGCAGCGACAACTGCCGGCTCGTCGCCAACACCCAGCAGCAGAACTTCGATGCGGACGCGTTCGGCGACGCCTGCGACGATGACGACGATGGGGACGGCGTGCTCGACACGAAGGACAACTGCCTCCTGTCGCCGAACGCCGACCAGAGTGACCTCGACGACGACGAGCTCGGCGACGCGTGCGACTCGGATCGCGACGGGGACGGCGTCCCGAACGGAGTCGACCGTTGCCCGTCGGTCTGGGAGGCGACCCAAGCCGACCTCGATCAAGACGGTCTCGGCGACGCCTGTGACGGTGATCGTGATGGTGACGACGTTCTGAACGCCGTCGATCGCTGCCCGAACGTGCCGGATCCGTCGCAGGGGAACCTCGATGGCGACGCCGTCGGTGATGCCTGCGATGCCGACGACGACGGGGACGGCGAAGACGACGCCGACGACAATTGCCCCACCGTTCCAAACGGCAACCAAGCGAACCTCGATCAGGACACGTTCGGTGACGCCTGCGACCCCGATCAAGACGGCGATGGTGTCCCCGACGCCTCCGACAATTGCGATCGCGATGCGAACGCGGGTCAACAGAACATCGACGGCGACTCGCTCGGCGACGCCTGCGACCCCGATGACGACGGCGACAGCGTGCTCGACGGCGTCGACAACTGCGTGACGGCCGCCAATACGGCTCAGTCGAACACCGACGGGGACGCTTTCGGCAACGCGTGCGACACCGACGACGACAACGACGGCAAGCCTGACGGCTTTGACAACTGTCCCTTCATGTTCAATCCGGATCAGAGCGACTTGGACGGCGACGGGCGAGGCGACCCCTGCGATTCGGACGAGGACCTCGATGGCACGCTGGATGCTGTCGACAATTGTCCGACGGTGGCTAATGAAGATCAGATGAACACCGACGGCGACCCGCAAGGAGACGCCTGCGACTTCGACGACGACGGCGACGGCGTCGTCGATGCGACCGACAAGTGCCCATTGACCTTCGATCCCGCACAGATCGACACCGACGCGGACGGGCGTGGCAACCTCTGTGATGACGACGACGATGGCGATGGGGTCATCGACAGTGGTGACAACTGCTCCGCGACTTCCAACCCAGGTCAAGAGAACGTCGATAAGGACACGCTCGGAGACGCGTGCGACCCCGATGACGACAATGACAACCGCCTCGACGCCGTCGACAACTGTCCACTCGTGGCCAACGCGAGTCAGATCGACCTCGACGGCGACACGGTCGGTGACGCATGCGATACGGATGACGATGGCGACAGTGTCGTCGATACGCTCGACAATTGCCCGCTGTCGTCTAACGTGGACCAGGCCGACTTCGACCACGATGGCTCGGGCGACGTGTGCGACGCCGATCGCGATGGCGACTCCGTGGGGAACGCGACGGACAACTGCCCCTTCGTGAAGAACGCCGGTCAAGCGGACTTCGACAAAGACGGGCAAGGGGATGCCTGTGACACGGACGCCGACGGCGACGGCGCAGACGATAGCGTCGACGTCTGCCCGGGCCTGAAGGACGATCAGAAGGACACCGACAAGGACAAGAAGGGCGACGCCTGCGATGACGACGACGATGGCGACGGCCGTCTCGACGGTGCCGACAACTGTCCGAGCGTCGCCAATCCGACCCAGGCCGACGTGGATGGGGACGGCGTCGGCGACCCCTGCGACGGCGACGCGGACGGAGATGGTCTCGAGTTCGCCGCCGACAACTGTCCGTCCGATGCGAATCCCGGCCAAGAGAACCTAGACGGGGACGCCGAGGGGGATGCTTGTGACCCCGATCGCGACGGCGACAATGTGCCCAATGGGACCGATCGGTGCCCGAACGTGAAGGACGATCAGACCGACACCGACGCTGACGGGGCGGGCGATGCCTGCGACCTCGACGACGACGCGGACGGAGTGCCCGACGCACAGGACAAGTGTCGAATCGTGAAGGATCCGGCTCAGAAGGACACCGATGGCGATGGGCTGGGCGACGCCTGCGACAGCGATCTCGACGCGGACGGGGTGCCGAACAACCTCGACAATTGCCCGAAGACGGCGAACCCGACCCAAGCCGACATCGACCAAGACGACCTCGGCAACGACTGTGACGACGACCGCGATGGCGATGGGCTCAAGAACGGGTTTGATAATTGTCCAGATATCGACAACGAGACGCAAGCGAACCTCGACCTCGACACTCAAGGCGACGTCTGCGACTTCGACGATGACGGAGATGGCTACCCCGACTTGGCCGACAATTGCCCCGTGAACAAGAATGCGGGTCAAGAGGATCTCGACAAGGACCTGATCGGGGATGTCTGCGACGGCGACCGTGACGGTGACGGCGTTCCGAATGGCAGTGATGGGTGTCCCGACCTCTCAGATGATCAAACCAACACCGACGGTGACGCGTTCGGCGACGCCTGCGACGTCGACGACGACGGCGACTTCATCATCGACTTCGCTGACAACTGCCGAACCATCAAGAACCCGAGCCAGGTCGACACGGATCTCGACGGGCTCGGCGACGCCTGTGACTCGGACCGCGACAACGACGGCCTGACCGACGCGCAGGACAACTGCCCGACGACGGTCAACCCGAATCAAGCCGATCTCGACAAGGACAAGATCGGCGACGTGTGCGATCTCGACGATGACGGTGACGGCGCACTCGACAACGGTGACAACTGCCCGCTCGTCCCCAACAGCCAGCTCGATCTCGATAGCGACGGTATTGGCGACACTTGTGACGCTGATGACGACGGTGACACCGTGCCCGATGCGACCGACAATTGCCCGACGTTGCAGAACCTCGACCAGGCCGACTCGGACTCGGACGGGCTCGGCGATCTCTGCGACCAAGATGGTGACGGCGACGGCCGCTCCGACGCTTCGGACAATTGCCCCGCCATCGCCAACCCGAACCAGGCCGACTTCGACGGTGACGGGAAGGGTGACGTCTGCGACCTCGACGATGACGGCGATGGTGCCGAGGACACGGTGGATAATTGTGCAGCCGTATCAAACCCGGACCAGTCCAATATCGACGCTGACGCGCTCGGCGATCTCTGCGACCCTGATGACGACAATGACGGGATCGCCGATCAGCCCGACAATTGCGACGACGTGAAGAACGTCGATCAGCTCGACACCGACGGCGACGGCGGCGGAGACGTCTGTGACTTCGACGACGACAACGATGGGCAGAACGATCCCGACGACAATTGCCCGCTGAACTTCAACCCGAGCCAGTTCGACTCCGACGGGGACGGCGCTGGCGACGCCTGCGACAGCGACGGGGACGGCGACGGGATCGCCGATGCGCTCGACAATTGCCCCGCGATCCCGAACGGTGACCAGAAGAACTCCGACAACGACGTCGTCGGTGACGTCTGCGATCCCGATGACGACAATGACGGGGTCGTAGACCTGGTGGACAACTGCCAATTCACGGACAACCCGTTCCAGAGCAACAACGACGGTGATGCCACGGGTGACATCTGCGACCTCGACGACGACAATGACGGCATCGTCGATTCGTCTGACCTCTGCCCCTTTCTCGCGGGCAACGGCGGAGGTGATCTCGATGGCGATGGCAAAGGCAACGCATGCGACTCGGACGACGACAACGACACGGTCGTCGACACCTTCGACAACTGCCCGATGGTCGCCAACTTCGATCAAGCCAACCTCGATCTCGACGCCGAAGGGAACATCTGCGATCTCGATGACGACGGGGACGGCGTCGCCGACACCGCCGACTGTGGCCCGCTCGATCCCAAGATAAGGCCGGGAGCGCAAGAGATCTGCAACGGCTACGACGACAACTGCGACGGGCTCACCGACATCAACGCACCCTTCTGCGTGCCACTGTATCGCGACCAGGACCAAGACAATTGGGGTGGGGTAGCCAATGAGTGTGTCTGTTTCGGAACGCCCGGGTGGAGCCTCTACGATGGCGACTGTGACGACAACAACAGCGCGGTCAGGCCGTCCGCCGACGAAGTGTGCGGTAACGCCCTGGACGAGAACTGCGATGGGCAGTTGGGCGTCGGCTACACCGAGCTGCCGGTCTATGTCACTGCGCCCTACTCGCTCCCAGACGTCGCCGTCCGCATCGTCATCGACGATCCCGCGACGGTGAAGGCCATCGGCAACCCTGCCTCCATCCGCATCTTCCCTGAGCCCGTCGGTGTGCCTTATGCGTCGCCGTTCGGCCCAATCCCGTATTACGTCGAGCGATTCGATCCGGGGCTACGGCTCTCGCTCTGGGTGAAGATGAACGTCGTGGGTGGAGCCGAAGTCCCGATCTACGTCTATTTTGGCGGCCCCGCTGGCGGGACGACGCCACCCGAGCAGATATTCCTGTCGTACAACAACATGAATGATATTGCAGGCTTCAGTATTGACACGAACGCCAATCACGCCTTCGGAATCACGCCGGTCGGTGCGCCGGTCGTCTCGCCGCCGTCGGCCGTTCGGCTGTGGGGCGATCGCAACACGATTAGCTGCGGCACGACGCACGTGATGACCAGCGGCGTCTTCTCCGCGCCTTACACCGGCTTCGTCAAGCTCGCGGCGCACGGCATGGCCGAGTGCGGCTCGTGCGTCGCCCAGCTCCGGGTCGACGGCGTCCCCGTCGCCAGCACGAACTCTCAAGGCGCCTTGAGCTACTTTGATGGGGTCATCGAGGTCGGGGAGGGCGATCACGTCTGGTCCCTCGGTGTCGTCTCCACGAACCCATGTGGAGAGGCCTACGGCGCCGTGATCGACGACTTCGCCATCACCATGTCGACCGACTCCGGCCCAACCACGTCGCCCCGCTACTCAGAGGCGGTGTCGACATGTCAGTGAACCGAACGGTGAAGAGTGTCTTTACGATGACGGTGTTTTGGGGCCCCAGGTCCGCCGGTCGGCCACCCACGTTCAGAATAGCGACACAAAGCCAACGACACGTCCGCACGCCGGAGCCATGCCGATGATGATGGAAAGCGCCCAGAGCGCGACGGCGGGGACCCCGGAGCTCGGGCCCTTGCCCTTGCTCGCCCTCCTCGAAGAGCTTCGAGAGGCCGAGTTCACTGGGGCAGTCAAGGTGGCTCTCCCCGGCGAGGAGGTGAGGATCTTCGTCCGTGGCGGGACTCCGCTCTTTTGTGCGGGGTCGGCGCCGCATCACTCACTCGGGGCCTTCCTCCTGCGGTCGGGAGCGCTTCCCGCACAGGAGCTGAAGGCGACTCTCGACCGCGCGCACACCGCTCAGAGTCGTCTCGAGGAGCTGCTGGTTCTCGAGGGCCGCTTCACACCCGAGAAGCTGCGGGCGGCGCAGTCAGCCATGAGCCACTTCACCTTCGCCGACGTCGCCGTCCGGGATGACCTCGATGCACGTCCCGTGGCGCTCGAAGCGCCCAAGGTCATTGAGGTCTTTACTCTCGATCCCATACGGGCCGTCGTCGAGTTCACGGCGCGCTACGACCGCGCCGTGCTTGAACGGCCGCTGTTCGGGCACCTGGTCCCTGGCCCGCGGCTCGAGGAGCTCGAGACGGTCTTCGAGCGGGTCTTTGGCGCCGTATACGGAACGGCCCGGGCGGCGCTGGCCCGCGGCCCTGTCCCGCTCAGCCACAGCCTCTCGCCCGATTTGAAGCGGCTCGTCGCGGCGCTCCTGCGTTGCGACGCAGCAGCGCTCTTGCCGACGGTCGATAACGCGACCCCACCGAGCTCGACCCGCGAGACGCCGCTCGGCATCTCCATTCAAGGGATCCCGGCGGGGCACTTGCCCACCCTCGGCGTCCCAGCGCCCGAGGTCGCTCGTTTGGCCGAGTTGTTAGCCGCCGAAGGCTTCGTCGCGACCGCCCTTCGCCGCTCTAACGACGTCGGCGCCCGCGTCACGACCGACGGCCCCACCGTCGGGAAGCGGCTCCCCCCACGGACACCGCTCCCGGGCGGTCCTACGAGCACGGCCCCCATCGCGGGCGCGTCGACCGGGCAATCGGGCCCGCTGCCGGAGCTCCTTCCCTTGATCGCGGCGACACCGGGCGGCGAGCATGACGGAGCGCTCCACGCCGCGTTGGCTCAGGCGCTCGAAGCGGCCGCTGACGACGATGATGACGAGACCACCATCGTCGGGACTTTGGTGACGCCAAGCCCAGTGTCGTCGCCAGCGGCACCCCCCGTGGGAACGTCACTGCGGGGGCCTGAGCCTTCGGCCGCGGCGGTTCGCCCACCGGCCGCGGTCGGCGGCTTGAGCGCCGCGACATCACGACCAGTCGGCCCGCCCACGGCGAGCACTCGACCGAGTGAGGCGCGGACTCGAGACGGCATTCCGCCGCTTTCGGAACGCGTTCTGGAGCTCGCCGAGCGGCGTCGGCGGCTCGACTCGGCCAATCCGTTCGACGCGCTCGAGGTGGCGCCGCGAGTCACTATGAGCTCGCTCAAGGAAGCGTATGTGCGGCTCCGCGCGCGCTACGATGAGAGCGCCTACGAGGATGAACTTCGGGACGAGGTGCCCGGAGTGGCTCGTGATCTCAAGCGGGTCGGCGCCGCGCTCGACTCGGCGTTCGCGGACCTCACGACGCGCGAGCGCCGTGGCGAGCTGGAGGCGAAGCTCGGCGGCTTCTCGGCATTTGAAGTCTCCAACTACTTTGGTGCCGACGTCTTCTACCGAGATGGTCGCCGGCAACACGCGGCGAGGGAGTTCCGGCCGGCGTTTCAGAGCTTTGTGCGAGCGCACCAACGTTGGCCCCACGAACCCGACTACTGGGCATGGTCCGCACAGGCTCTCTGGGATTCGCATCAGGCGGACGGCACGTGGGGCGACGGCGCACGCGCGGGTGTGGAGCGCCATGCTCGGGAGGCGCTTACGGCGGCCTCCGATGGCGATCAGCCCGGCTTTCACGAGCTCGCGTTGGTGCTCCTCGCGCGGCTCGCGCTCGAACGGGGGCAAGCGGCCGAGGCTCGCTCGTATTACGAGGCCATCCTCGTGAAGAACCCCTCGCACGATGAGGCGAAGTCGGGCGTGCGCGAGCTGTCGGCGTATTCGAGCGCCCCGGCGGGTGCGTCCGGATCCACGAGCCGTGTCCTCGGCGGGATCGCCTCTCGCCTCATCGCGGGGTTCAAGTCTGGAGACAAGCAGGGGGAGAGACGTTGATCAAATTGCGGCTATTGCTCGGTGACCGTGCCGATGAGATGACCTTTCCGGACGCGGCGGTGATCGCGGTGGGTCGGGCCCCCGGTAACGCGCTTCGGATCCCGGACGGTCGGGTCTCGAGCCTGCATGGGGAGATCGTGCGTCGTGGTGGCGGCTACGTCTTCCGAGACCTTCGTTCCACGAACGGGTCGCTTCGGGTGCGTGGCGACGAGCGGACGGTGGTCGATGGGCTCACCTGTCCGGAGGTCGCGCTCGCCACCGGAGATGTGCTGTGGCTCGGTGATGTGTCCGACCCGGTGACGGTCGATGTGTGTTATGCCGACGCCGAGTCTCGGGGGGCGCAGGGCACCGAACATACACTGGTGGCTCGACGGGGCGTTCGCGAAGACGCTGTCGTGACGATGCTCTTCGGTGCGCCGAACGCGGAGGCCGACCGCCTCTTGAGGCTGCTCCGCGACGTCGGTGCCGAGTCGGACGTGAACGGCGTACTCGAATGTGTGTCAGACTATCTCTTCGAAGCGATGACGCACGTGACCGCCGTCGTCGCCGCCGTGACGGACCGGCCCGATGAACCGACCATCGTGGTGGAGCGCGGTGGGCGTGGCGCGCGCGAAGTAGGCGTAACCGAAGCGCCCCCTTACCCACGGCGCCTCGTGGAGCTGGCAATCGCCGAAGCGACGGCGGTCTCTGCGGTGCTCACGGCGGGGTCCGACGCGAGCCTCGTACGAGTCAAGGCGTCGGCGGCCATCGCGTCGCCGCTCACGTGGGCCGGTGAGGGGCTCGGCGCCCTCGTCGTCCTCCTCTCGAACGCCCCGCAACCCGGCGATCTCGACCGCGTCGCTGGCCTCGCGGTGCAGCTTGCGAGCGCCTTTCAGATGGGGCGCGTGTTGCGGCGACTTCGTGCGGTGGAGCGCCGCCTTCGGGACGAGAACAAGGCGCTCAAGACCGAGGTCCGTGCCGACTCGACCTTTGGCGAGATCATCGGGGCATCCCCGAGTATGCGCGCGGTCTTCGACAGCATGCGGCTCGTGATGGACACCGACGCGACCGTGCTCATCACCGGCGAGACCGGCACGGGCAAAGAGCTCGTCGCCCGAGCGCTCCACGACAAGAGCCGCCGCAAGGCATCGCCCTTCGCCGCCGTGAACTGCGCGGCGTTGTCCGAGAACCTGCTCGAGAGCGAGCTCTTCGGACACATGAAGGGCGCTTTTACCGGCGCCGTCGAGAACAAGAAGGGCCTCTTTCAGGTCGCGGACCGCGGCACCCTCTTCCTCGACGAGCTCGGCGAGATGTCGCTCACGCTCCAGGCGAAGCTCCTTAGGGCGCTTCAGGAGGGCGAGATCCTCCCCGTCGGCAGCACGCGGCCGATCAAGGTCGACGTGCGGGTCTTGGCTGCGACCCATCGGGACCTCCGAGCGATGGTGAAGGCCGCACAGTTCCGTGAGGACCTCTTCTACCGCGTCAACGTCTTCCCGATCGCGCTGCCGCCACTCCGCGACCGCAAGGGCGATATCGGGCCGCTCGCCAGCTTCCTCATCGGCAAGTACGAGAAGAAGTTCGGTAAACGTCTCGCGGGGATCTCGATGGGGGCACTCGCAAGACTTGAGGCCTATGCCTTCCCGGGCAACATCCGTGAGCTCGAGAACGAAATGCAGCGCGCTGTTCTGTTGACGCCGGCCGACCATCCCGTGGACGCAGGGGTTCTCTCCGACCCCATTCGAAACGCCGCGCCGCGGGTCGACGCCGAGAGCAGCCTCGACGTGCCCGACGGGAGCCGGCTCAAGGACACCATGGACAACCTCGAGCGCGAGGTGCTCCGTCGCGCCCTCGAAGAGCGGGGGTGGAACCGGTCCCAGACGGCGCGCGACCTCGGGATCAGCCGACAGGCTCTCATGGTCAAGCTGTCGAAGTATGGGCTCGAGCCGGAGTGATAGCTTAGCGCTCGGTCGACCGTCGGCGCCGATGCAGTAGGCCGACGAGGGCGCCGATGAGGAGCGTCAGCGGCAACCCGACCGATGGTGCCGCGGCGTTTCCGCTCGCCGCGCACGTCGTCGACTCGGCCGGTGCGGACTTGGGGTCGCCGAGGTCGGGATCGGGACAGTCGCAGTCGGGATCGTCGCAGTCGATAGCACCGTCTTGATCGTCATCGCGGCCGTCCTCGCACGCCGTCTCGTTCACGGGGAGGTCACAGAGCTCGCCCCACCAGAACTTCTCGCAAAGACAGGCGATCGTGCCGTCCTTGTCCTCGAGGCACGCGCCGTGGACGCACGGGTTGGGGTCGCAGCCCGCGGGGGTGGCGCACGAGAAGGTGCCCGGCTGGTTCTCGCAGATCTGGCCTGCGTCGCAGCTCGCCGGGCCCTCCACACACTCGTCGATGTCGGCACACATGCGGCGGGTGTGGACGAGGGTGTGACGCGCGCCTGCGCCGACGTGGTAGACGGGGCCGAGGAGTGCCGGTGGCGTGGCCTGGCCCGTCGCGTCCGAGCCGACGGCGGCGACGCTCCCGTCCCCGAGGAGGAGCACCGAGTGTTTGCCGCCGGCGGCGATGGCGACGGCCGGGCTCGAGAAGGCGTTCACACCCGAGACTTGACCCGCGCCGTCGTCGCCCCACGCGACCACGGTCCCATCGGCGCGGAGGGCGACGGCGTGCTGCGCGCCCGCCGCGATCGCGATGACGTTCGAGAGCGACGCGGGCGGGCTGGCCTGCCCGTTGCCGTTCTCACCCCATGCGACGACCTGGCCTGAGCCGAGCAAGGCGAGCGTGAAGTCGTCACCTGCCGCGATCGCGATGGCGCCGGTCTGCGCGGCGGCCGGGACGGCGAGCTGGCCACTCGCCCCGTCGCCCCACACGGTAAGCTGGCCGTCGGCCCGGAGGGCCACCGAGTGCGCGCGACCGGCGGCGACGTCGATGGCGTCGCCGACGCCCGCGGGGACCGTCGCTTGGCCCTTATCGTCTCGCCCGAAGGCGAGGACTTGGCCGTTACGCCGAGCGATGATCGTATGGGCTTCCCCGCAGTCGACGTCGATGGCGTCGACCACTCCGGACGGCAGGGCGAGCTGCCCGTCGCTGTCGTCGCCCCAGAGCATGACCGTGCCGCTGACCGACCGCGCCGCCGAGTGGGCACCACCCCCGTCGACCTGAACGGCGTCGACCATATGCGGTGTTGGGGAGACCTGGCCGCCGGCGTTGTCTCCGAAGGCCTGAATCGATCCCGTCTTGAAGTACCCGTCAGGGCACTCGCAGAGGTAGCTCGGGAAGAGGTTGTAACAGAGCTCGGGCGCCTGGCAGTCGTCGAGACGCTGTGCACATTCGTTCACGTCCTCGCACGCGACACCGCCGGGCGTCGCGACCGTCTGCCAGCCGGTCGGGCACGAGCAGACGTAGCCGCCGGGCGTATTGGTGCAGGTCGTCAGGAAGCCAAGACAGTCGTCGGTCCCGTCGTCACATTCATTGACGTCGACGCAGGCGCCCGCGTCGCCTTCGACATAACCGCCTGGACATTGACAGCTCAGGCCATCGCCGACGAAGGACGGGTTGCAGGTACAGACGGCCTCTCCGGCGATGAGGGAGCAGGTCGCGTTGGGGTCGCAGCCGGCGACCGAACACGGCTCCGGCGGCACGCACGTGAGCGCGGTGACGACCGAGACGGTCCCGTCGGTTGAGATTCCGATGTCCAGCGTTCGTATCGGGAGCTGCACTTCGTGGACGGTCGCCAGCGGCGAGAGCGGTGGAGTCGTCCACCGCGCAAACCACGGGAGATTGGGGTCGGCGAAGGTCGATGTCGGGTACGGGTAGCCGGGTGCGCAGGTCGGGTGTGCGACTGTGGGTGGGAACAGTGTCAGGGCAAAGCTGTCCGGCAACACCAGCCCGGTCTCCGCCAAGATCCCCCCGTTCAGGGCCAGCAAGTTCGCTGACGTCTCGCAGTACAGGTCCTCGACTGTTGTTGGCGCGCGCCACACGGGCACCCCCGCCGTGGTCTCCCCAACCAGGATTCGGAGCGAACCCCGAGCCGACGAGTGTGTTGGGCCTTCACCCCGTATCAGTAGAAGGCCGCCATCGCCGTGGAGCTCGCCGGCTTCGAAGAAGGCGTTGGTCTCCGGCATCGGCGAGTCCCCGAAGGTGATGAGCTTTCGAGACCGAGTGCGGACGGCCGTGAAGTAGCGGCCGCCGGTGGCACCGACCACCTCGCTCCCCGGTCCAAGCTCGGCGGGCACCGAACATTGCCCCGCGTCGTCGAGACCGAGGCAATGGAGCGCGCCGTCGGCGGTGACGATGAGTGTGTGGTGGTCGCCGGCGCCGACGCTGACGACCGACGTGAAGGGCACGGGGCCGGGGGCTTCACCGAAGGCGTCGTCGCCCCAGGTGACCGCGGTCCCGTCGGCCCGGAGAGCGATGGCGTGGGACGCGCCAGCGGCGATGGCGACGACCGGGCTGCCTCCAGGCGTGTTAACAGAGGCCGGGACCAGGCCCACGGGACCCCAACTGACGACGCTTCCGTCACGGCGCAGGACGACGTGGCTGCTGCCGCGGACGTCCACGGCGACGGCGTCTTCCGTTCCTGGGACGAGTGGGCGAGGGACGTCGGTCACCGCGTCATAGACACGCATCGTCGGGTTCGCAGTGTGGCCCGCTGCGCACCCACACTCGTAGCCGCCCGGTGTGTTGATGCAGACGGCGCTAGGGTCGCAGAGGTGTGTCCCGTCGGCGCATTCGTCTTGGTCGACGCATGCGCCGGTGCTGGGGTCCAGCGTCGTGCCATCCGCACAGACGCAGGATGGGGACGTTCCATTGGCCCCTTCATAGAGACACTCGAGACCCGTGTCGCAATCCAGCTCACACTCGCGATTCAGCGCGTTTCCGTTCGGAAGGCAATGCGGTCGCGAGAGGAGCCACGTGCCGTGACCGTATGAGTTCCCGGCCGCACTACCATCGATATCGAGGATCGGCCGCACGGACTCCGGGAAGAAGAGTGACATGCCGGTAGAGGCCACCTGCCAGACGACGACGTCGCCATCCTGCCTCAACGCCACGAGATTCTCATTGGCCGACCCGACGTCGACGAAGTCGCTTCCGATCGGTCCTGCCTCATCGACGGTGGGAGCCGATGCACGCCGGATGACCAGCGTCCCGTCGCCCCTCAGGATCGTGAGGCGGGTCGCGCTGCACGCGATCGTGCGGGCCCCGGGTACCACGAGTGGGGCAACGAATGGGCTCGATCCCGAGAAGCGAATCGTCCCGTCGCTCGACAAGAACGCGAGGTACTCCGTCGTCGGCGCTTGGCGGCCGATGTTGTGCGCCAAGACGCCCGCCCAGTTGCGGCCAACGCACGTCGACACGACGTCGCGAACCCCCGCGGGAGCGGGTGAACCGGGGATTCGGGGGAGGCTGCCGTGGATCGAGAAGGACCCGTCATCATGCGAGATACCAACGGCGGCGCCGAGCGCGAAGAGGCGAGCTGCGTCCGTCACGAGCCCGACTGTGCTCGCGACCGTCGGGATCGAGCTCGCGGGCTCCTGGCCGGCAACGATGACCCGCCCGTCCGCGCTTCGGCCCACCACGAACTGCGCGAGCGCGACGACCTCGACGAGCGGTTCTTGCGCCTGCACCGGCGGGACATTCCCACTCACCACGTGTACGTCTCCCTGAGGTCCACGAGCGGCCGCGTAGTAGCCCGTAGGCCACGTCTGCCCGCTCAGCCCCAGGCTCTCTTGGGTCACGTGGATGGAGTCGAGCGGGAGCTCGGTCGCCCTCACCCACGGCGTCACCGTACCGAGCTGCGGGGTGCCGAGGAACTGCCGCGTGAGGTGTGCGCCACAGTCGCATTCGTAAGCTCCCGGCGTGTTGGTGCAGCCCCCGTCGCCGCACGCCGAAGCGGAGCCCGTCGCCGGGTGCCGGCTGCACTCGTCGATGTCGGTGCAGAGGAGGCCGTCGCCTTCCCACCCGAGCTTGCAGAGGCAGAGGAAGCTCCCGGGGGTGTTCGTGCACCACGCGTTCGGATCGCACGGGGCATCGGCACACTCGTCGGCGTCCACACAGTGGCCACTGGCGTCGCTTTCATAGTGCGGGTCGCAAACGCACGACGGGAGGCCATCCGTCATCTCGCAGTGCGCGTTGGCGCCACACGTCACGGTGTCGCAGCTCGGGACGAAGGTGCAACCGCCCGCGCCGTCGTCGACGTAACCCAAGCGGCAGACGCAGGTCGCGTCTCCGAAGCTCGCCAGCGACGGGTCGACGCAGTCGGCGTTCGGGTCGCATTGGCCCGGATCGAGGAGACAGTCGTCCACGAGCTCACAGGCCGTCTCGATGGCGGCCATGAAGCGCATGGAATCCGCCGGCGGGACGCCCAGCGAGCCCGGGCCCATCCCGGCGATGTCGAGGGTTCGCCGTGATCCGAGCGCCACGCCGACGAGCGGGAAGGCGTCGTAGGCATACGCGACGGGGCCATTGCTGGCGCCGATGAGGGTGTGCACGTACACCGGCGAGTTGATCGGGTCACTCACGCCGCCGAAGCCGATGAACGCGGCGCCGCTGTCGACGTCGAGAAATCGCCGGCCCGTGACGTCATTGCGGGCCACGAGCGCCCCGGAGAGGTTGTCGATGATGCTCCCGGAGGCGGTCAGCAGAGCGACGTGGCGGCCGTGAGCCCGAACGCCGACCAGCCCGGTGCGGCCGAGGGGCGCCACCATGGTCGGGACTGGGCAGTCTCCGAAGCAGACGAGGGCGTCATCCCAGGTGATGGCGACGGTGAAGCCGTCGCCCGCGGCGATGGCGCGCACATTGGTGGGGAAGGTGCTCGGGAGCGTGCCTTGGCCGGCGAGCCCGAAGCCGAAGGCGACCACACGTCCGTCGCGCTTCAGGGCGGCGCCGTTGTTTCTGCCGAGCGTTATCGCCACGACGTTCGTGAGCCCAGCCGGGAGGGGGTAGTTCGGGGTGACCTGCAGAGGCGTGACCGCGATGGTGCCGCTACTGCGCAGCGCGGCGAGGTGCGACTCACCGAGGGCGACCTCGACGAAGGGTCCGGCACCCAAGCCCGCCACGAGTGCGGGGTTCTGGCCTTCGATCCAGGCGTACACCTGGCCGCTCGGAGAGACCGCGGCGCGCCTCACGCCGTACGTATCGATCGCGATGGCGCGAGGGAGCCCCGGGAGGAGCGCCGCACCCACCGTGTAGGAATACCCCGCGAAGTCGCCCTGAAAGACGTTTGGAGCCGGCGTCCCGGTGCTGCCACAACCGCAGGTATAGCTGCCGACGGTGTTGACGCAGATCGTGCTCCAGTGGCAGGGCGAGACGGGCGACGCACATTCATCGACGTCGATGCACGAGCCGGACGTATCCTGAACGTAGCCAGGGTTACAGGTGCAGGTGGGGGCGGCGCCATCCATGGCGCAATGGGCGTTGGCCGTACAGGTGTGGACGCCAGAGGCGCACGGGCCGCTCACGACGCACGAGCCCGGGGTGCTCCCCGCCACGAGCCCGAAGGGGCACACGCAGGAGTAGCCTGGGGCGGCGTTCACGCACGAGGTCTGGCCCGGACAGAGGGTGCCCATGGCACATTCGTCGATGTCGGCACAACTGAGGCCATCGTCGATCGTGCCCGGGGGACACTCGCAGACGTAGCCGTCCTCCGTGTCGATGCAGGCCGCACCGATGGGACACGAATAGGTGAAGTCGGACGCGCATTCGTCGGTCACGACGCAGGTGGGTGCCTCGATTCGCACGTCGAAGTCGCCGGCGGCAAACGCGGCCACGTAGGGCCCCGGAGAGGAGGTAGGCGCTCCGTTCTCGCCCCACGAGATGGCCGCCCCGGAGTCCGTCACCACCAGGATACGGTCGCCACCGACCGAGAGCGTCCGCAGGGCTTCGGTGATCAAAGGTGGCTTGGCGAGTCCGCCGAAGACCTGAAGTGTGCCCGTCGTGAGCTCCACCACGAGCCCTGCGTCGCCGGCGGCGAAGCGCGCGACGCCTTCGAGGACGCCGGGGACCGCGGGCAAGGGACCCGGCCCACTCGCGAAGCGCCGTAGGACTTGGTCGTCGCCGAGCGCGTACCCCGCGGAACCCACGGCGCCAATGGCGACGGCCTTGCCGACGGCGAGGACTTTGGTCGCGCCCGCCGCCGTCACCGAGACGACGGAGCCGTCCGCGAGCCGAATGACGGCGTGGTCGGTGCCGCCTACGACGTCGACGGCGCCTGAGAGCCCGGAGACGGCGTAGTCGCCGCTCTTGACGCCGGCGTCTCGCAGGGTCGCGACCGTGCCGTCGGCCATCACGACGACGGTCTGATTCCCGGCGTGTGCGGCTGCCGCGACGGGGCCGAGCTCCGGCTGGGAGATGGCGATGCCCGCTTCCCCGCTGGTCGCAATCCACAAGACCCCGTCCTGCACCACGGTGGCTGCGGAACCCTGGGCCTGTACGCGCCCAGCCTGCCGCATGGTGATCGGGAAGGGCTTTCGGATGGTGTCGGCGGGTCGGTAGGCGACCGCCGCCAGCGACTTTGGTTCGTATCCGGCCGGGCAGGTGCACGTCGGCGCGTCGGGAGCGTCGACGCACGTGCCATCGATGTTGGCATCGCAGAAGGTCTCGCCGCCCGAGGCGCAGTCCAAGGCGGGCCCGAGCTCGGCGTGCGCGTGGAGGGTGAAGAGGAGACTCAGGGGCAAAAGCAGCGGGCGCATGAAGGCTCCTCGGCGACATCGGACGGGACCGGGAAGCGGCGCTCGGGATATGGGCGGTCGCGCTTCTGCTCCGTGGACAGTAGGGCTGTGCTCCTCTGGGCTCAAGGCGTAGAGGCGGGAGTTAAGACGGGGGCGAGATCACGCTCGTCAGGGAGATCACCGAAGGAGTTTGCGCCCATCCGAGTCGCGTGAGACGGTCACTTCGCCCAAGGAGATCCGCATGTTCAGCGCGCTCAGTTCCCGAATCGTCCCGATCTTGGCCATGGTCGCGCCCCTAATCGGTTGCGGTGACATCGCGGTCGCCACGGGTGGGGGCGGTGCCGTCGGTGAATCCTGCACCAAGAAGGCGGACTGCAACACGGGGCTCGGCTGCGTCGGCAACGTGTGCACGGAGTCGGCTGCCGGCACCGTGGACGGCGCGGCGGACGGTGCCACGGATGGCTCGGCCGACGGCGGTACGGATGCGACCGATGTCACGCCCGATCCGACGGACCTTTGTGGCGTCGGGAGCTGCCTCGCGGAGTGGGCAGGCGACGGGACGTGCGCGCGGGAATGCAACTGCGAGGCCGCCAGCTTCGATGGAGGTGACTGCCAGAACCTCTGTACGAGCGACGGGTTACGTGCCGTCTGGGATGTGCCGGGCTTCGAGTTCGAGCCCGGCAAGTGCTGGAACTCGTGCAGCGCCGATCCGGCCATCACGGCGTGTACCTCGACGTGCCTCACGGGCCTCGGTCTCGATCAGCCATGCGGCGACTGCTTTGCCATTTACATCGATTGTGTGGCCACAGCCTGCGGCGCGGCCTGCCTCGATACACCTGCCGAGGCGACGTGTGACGGGTGCGCCAGCGCCAATTGCTGGCCGGCGTTCTACACCTGTTCCGGCGCCATCGGGACGCCTCAGTAGACGCTCCGCCCAGGCAAGACGATGTCGACATGGGCCGCGCCGAGCGCCCGTAGGCGGTCGCAGAGCAGCACGACCACGGCGTTGCGTTCGCCCAGCGTGACGGCAGAGCCGTCGTGCCAGCGGCGGATGGACTCCGCGAAGACGACCGCGGGTGACGGGAGGAGCTCCGCGAGTAAGGCGAAGGACCCGAGCTGACAGTAGGCGAGCTCACCGCGTCCGAGCAGCTTGACGCGACCCACGCGAGGTTCGCCGTCGACGTCTGCGCTTCGCCATGGCGGCTTGAGTGGCTCCGCGATGTCGGGGAGGGGCAGGGCGGCCAGCTCGGCGATCAGAAACTCTCGGGTCGCGGGGCTCGGGACCGTGCGGCTACGCCGAGGTTGCCCGGGCCCGGTCATGTCGCTGCGGTTGCCATCGCCTGTGCCAATGCGCCGGCGACCGCCTCGCGCTCGACATGAACGAGCATCAAGATGACGTCACCCGGCCCTGCGACGGCAAGGGCGCGCTTGAGCGCGTCGACTTCGTCGGCCGCGTCGATGACGGACGACGCGGGGAGCCCATGCCGCTGGAGCGCCTCCCGGAGCTTGGCCGGGGTCTCGCCCGGGGCGCGACCCCGAAGGTATCCGATAAGCTCTCGAATGTAGACGTGTTCTGGCGTCGAGGCGGCGATGATCGCCGACGTCTCGCTCAGGGCGTCGTCGCTGCGGTCGCCGGGGTGGGCGGTCGAGACGAAGAGACGGTGCCCGTCCGAGAGCGCCTTGGCGAGAGACGAGACGGCGCGGATCCCCTGCGCGTTGTGGGCGAAGTCGAGCAGAACCTTCACGCCGTGGACGTCGATCACGTTGCCGCGCCCCGGGTTGTCGTCGCGGGTCGGGAGGAAGCCGAGGAGTGCGCGCGCGATGGCGGCGTCGGGTACCCCGAGGGCGTGGGCGGCGGCCGCGGCGGCGAGCGCGTTCTCGACGTTGAAGCGTGCCCGTCCGCCGAAGGTGATGGGGATGGCGCCGACGGGGGCGATGGCGTGATCGCCGTGTTGGTCGCGACGGATGATCTCGCCCGAGTGTGTCGTCCACACGTCGAGGCCCCTGGCGCGAGCCCCGACGAGGATGGGGTGCGACTCGTCCGGTGAGAACCACGCGACGCGGCGGCCAAGTCCGTCGCGCGCCAGCTCGTCACCGAGGCGCTGCAGGTTCTCGTCCTCCGCGTTCAAGACCACGACGCCGCCGGGGCGAACGGCGGTCGCGACCACCGCCTTGACGCGGGCCATCGACGCGACGTCGTCGATGCCGTAGGTGCCGAGATGGTCGTCGCTGACGTTCGTGATGAGCGCGACGTCGGCGCCGTCGACCGCGAGGCCGCGGCGGAGGATGCCGCCGCGGGCGGTTTCGAGCAGCGCCACGCCGATCTCCGGCCGGAGCAGCGCCTTTCGGGCGGCGAAGGGGCCCGTGCAATCGCCGGCTTCGATGATCGCGTCACCGACCGTCACGCCGTCGGTGGACGTCGCGGCTGCGATGAGCCCGCCTTCTCGGGCCATTCGAGCGAGGAGACGGGTCGACGTGGTCTTGCCGTTCGTCCCGGTGATGATGGCGATGGGGACGTGGCCGAGCGTGTCCCAATCGACCTCCGCGACCGTCGGCAGCGACGCGCGGGGCCACGAGACCGCCCGGGGGCCGGTCCCGATGGCCACGGTGTCGTCGTCCCAGAGGAAGGGCAGCTCCCGCTCTTTGGCCTCGGCTTCCAGCGCCAGGAGGCGTTCGGAGCGGAGGCTCTCCACGAGCGGCGTCACGAGCGCGAGCTTCGCGTCGTCGTCGGGCGCCGTGCCGCCGTGATGGACCGCCAGAACACGCTCTACGGCCCACTCGGCCAGCTCCGCGTCGGCGAGGAGCGTGTCGATGGGGCCGGAGCGCACGAGGGCGATTCGGCCCTTCGAGCGGCGCACGATCGCGTCACCGCCGCCCGGGACGCCGAAGCGGGCGCGCAAGGCGTCCCATTCATGGAGGATGGGCGTGAGGGACGGCGCGGGCTCCGCGTCGCCGAGGAGTAGCTCGACGATGACCCCCGGGCCCTTCGAGTACAGGTTCGGGCCGGTGAGCCTCCGGACGTCGTCGAGCTTCATCGCTGGCCCCGGGCAGTCATCGCGCTAATCGTCGGAGTCGCGGGCGAGGCGTACGCCTCGGCCATCTGCAATCAGCGTGGCGCCATCGAGGAGTGCGCCCAGCGGCGACGGCGGCGCTTTGGGGAGGACGTCCGGCCCTGGCGCGTCGGTCGTGGTGCCGCCCGCGTCGGTGCCCTTGAAGTAGATGATCTGCTTCCAGCAGCGCGCCGGGGCGTCGCCGAAGACCATCAGCAAGTCGCCGCGGCGGGCGAACTCCAGCGCCGCGTTGATGGCGGCCACTTCATCGATGATCACGTGAAGATTCTCGACGGGGAAGCCTGCGGCGAGCGCGGCCTCGGCCATCATCTTCGGGACTTCATCGGGGCCGCGACCACGCGGGTCGTCGTCGCGGCGGAGGAAGAGGACGTCGAAGTGCTCGGCGCCGATGCGGGCGATCTCGCGGATGTCTTCGTCGCGACGGTCGCCGGGGGCGGCGAGGACAGCGATACGGCGCCCTTCGACCTTGAGCCGGCGTGCGAGCGAGGCCATGGCCAGGATGGCGGCAGGGTTGTGGCCGTAGTCGAGGATGACCTTGAAGGGGTGGTCGTCGAAGACGTTCATGCGGCCGGGCGCCTGATAGAAAGTCGTCCCGAAGGTGCGGAGGCCGTGGCGGATGTCGTCGACCTTGATCTCCATGGCGTAGGCCATGAGCGCCGCGAACATCGCGTTCTGCACGTTGTGCATGGCGCGGCCTTCGAGCGTCGCCGGGATGAGGTGGGTCCACAGCAGCGGAATGTGAACGTTTCCGCCGTCGTAGAGCGTCACCATCTGCCCGTTGATGCCGTCCTCGAGCACGGCGGCGAGGCCCCCGCCGCGGATGTGCTGACGGACGAGCTCGTGGCTCGAGTTCATGGTGACGTAACCGATGCGTTTGGCGCCGGAGTGGTCGGCCATGCGGAGGCAGTGGAGGTCGTCGGCGTTCAGGACGGCGCAGTCGCGCGCCACCTCGACCACGATGCGCTTCACCTCGGCGAGCTGCTCGAGGGTGTCGATGCCGCCGAGCCCGAGGTGGTCGGCGGCGACGTTCAGCACGGCGCCGACGTTGCAGCTTCGGTAGCCCATGCCCGCGCGGAGTAGGCCACCGCGCGCCGTCTCGAGGACGGCCACGTCCACCGACGGGTCGCGCAGGACCATCTTGGCGGACTGCGGGCCCGTCATGTCGCCGGCGACGGTGCGCTCGCCGTCGATGTAGACGCCGTCGGTCGTGCAGAGGCCGACCGTGTGGCCCTTCATCTTGAGGATGTGCGCGAGCATACGCGACGTGGTCGTCTTGCCGTTCGTGCCGGTGATGGAGGCGATCGGGATCTTGGACGGCGCGCCGGGCGGGAAGAGCATGTCCATGACGGGGCCGGCGACGTCACGCGGCTTGCCTTCGGTCGGGGCCACGTGCATGCGGAAGCCCGGCGCGGCGTTCACTTCGCAGATGCCACCGCCCACCTCGCGATACGACTGGCTGATGTCGGTCGTGATGAAGTCGACGCCGATGACGTCGAGGCCGATGGCTTTGGCTGCGCGGACCGCCATCGCGCGGTTGTCTGGGTGGACGACGTCCGTCAGATCGATGGCCGTACCGCCGGTGCTGAGGTTCGCCGTGGAGCGCAGGAAGAACTGACGGCCGGCGTCGAGGACCGTGTCTTTGGTGACGTCGGCCTTGTCCATGAGGATCTGGGCCTGGTGGTCGAGCTCGATGCGGGTCAGGACCTTCTCGTGGCCGATGCCGCGGCGTGGGTCGCTGTTCACGACGGCGACGAGCTGTTCGATGGTGCTGACGCCGTCGCCGATGACGTGGCCCGGCACGCGTTTGGCGACCGCGATGAGTTTGCCGTCGACGACGAGCATGCGGTGGTCCATGCCCGAGATGAAGTTCTCGACCACGACCGAACGGGCGTGTTCGCGCGCTTTTCCGAAGGCGACGCGGACCTCGTCGGCGGTCGTGATCCCGAGGGTCACGCCGCGGCCGTGGTTGGCGTCGAGGGGCTTGACGACGACGGGGTAACCGAGGCGCTCGGCGGCGCGGACGGCGTCTTCGGCCGAGCGGACGAGGCGCTGCTTCGGCACTGGGAGGCCGAGATCGCCGAGGATCTGGTTGGTCTCCTCCTTGTCGGACGCGATCGAGACCGCGATGTGACGCGTCTCGGAGGTGACCGTGGCCTGGATGCGCTTCTGGAACTTGCCGTGCCCGAACTGCACGAGGCTGTAGTCGTTGAGACGCAGCCAGGGGATATCGCGCTCTTCGGCGGCGCGTACGAGCGAGCCGGTGGACGGGCCGAGCTGACGCGCTTGGGCGAACTCGACCAAGGCCTTCAGCTCCTTCGCGAAGTCGAAGACGGCCTCGCTGGCGTCCTTGGACGGGGTCTTCAGGTCGGCCGGGAGCAGGTCTTCGATGAGCTGGAGGCCGAGCTCAGCGGCCGAGGCGCCGACCCGCTCCTCCTCGAACTCGAAGACGACGTGATAGCAGCCCGGGGTGCCGGTCGAGCGCGTCTTGCCGAAGGTGACCTTGGCGCCGGCGATGTTCTGGAGCTCGATGGTGATGTGCTCGAGCACGTGGCCGAGCCAGGTGCCGCCGTCTTCGGTGAGGCGCGAGATGAAGCCGCCGACCTCGCCGACCGAGCAGGTGTGTTCACGCAGCGACGGGAGCCGCGCGAGCAGCCCGTCGACGAAGCCGGGGATCTTGGCGCTCGGCCAGGCTTCGAGATGCTGGAGGTCGACGGTCAGCCGCATGACCGGGAAGTGGGCGTAGAGGCTCGGGCCCCGGTACGTGCGACGTTCGGTGATCTTCATCGTCGGTCCTCTCGGTACGGTCCCGCGCGGGGAGCCGGCGTGCTGTCGGGTTCGATCCCCGCGGGGACCGAAGAGCCGGGGCCGGACGTGGTCCGGTCACTCCCGCGGCGGCGAGCGCGGAGCCTAACATCGAATTGAGTCGGGTGGTATGGGCGGGTGGCTCGGGTGGAAGGGGGGAGAGAATGTCACGACGAGCGCATCTCGGCGGCTCGTACCGGGATGACTTGCGTCAGGGACCGTCAGTTGATTCCATGGTGATGTGGAAGTCACCCTCGACATCGATAATGAGCTCCTTGAACGTGCGACGGCGACGGCTCTGGAAGCGGGCGTCTCCTTGAGTGACGTCCTGAACTGGGCCATCCGGCGGGGACTCGATTCCGGAGCGTCGCTTCAAGTGACCACGGCCACGTTGATGGTTGGGGATCCCGCGGAACGGATTGAGACCGACCTCACCGCGTTCGGCGAGGCGCTCGATGAGGCGTATCTGCTCGCGAAGGTCATCAGGACATAGTCTCCCCACGCTGTTCGCTCATGCCTTGCGGCCTTTGACTCGAGCTCGGGGCCAACGACCTCCTGGCGCAGGCGGCCGATGGGAAGGTGCCCGATGGTATCATGTCGTTGAACTCATAGACGAAAGACGCCGGATCCAAGGTCCGACGAGTGTTCGTCCAGCCACCGTTGGTCCTCGGGATGGCGGAAGGGCCAATCCGTCGGATCGACGTAGTAACGAGCGCCTCGGGCGCGTAGCGCGGGCAGGGACGTCGCCACTGACGTGCCGTCGCTGGGCCAGACCCAGCCGCGGACGCCGGCGAGGTAGAAGATGCGGGGGTCCTCGTAGTTGTTGGGCGCGCCGGTCTCGGTCGTGGCGGCGACGCCGCTTCGGATGACGACGAGGACGCCTGGGTGTGGAAGGGCAGCGGCCTTGACGGTCTTCTCGAGGTCACGACGGAGGACGTCGGCGGCCTGCAGCTCGCGGTCGGCCCAGTGGGCCGCGGCGGAACGCCGGTGGTGGAGGGCGACGGTGACCTGCACGGCTAGCGCGATGAAGACGGCGGCGGCGCCCAGCCGACGGAGGTGGGGGCGCGTCGCTAGAAGCGGCAGTAGGCCGTCCACGCCGACCCCCAGCGAGACCGCGCCGGCCAGGACTCCGAGCGCGTGGTAGTGCGAGCCGAGCCATGCTTCGCTGGCGTAGCGCATGGACGCGACGCCGACGAGGGCGTAGGCGGCCCAGAGCCCAATGGCGGCGGCGATCGCGGGTCGTGTGAGGTGGCGCCGTCGGAACAGCACGAGGAGGAGCCCGAGCGCGCCGAGGGGGCCCGGGCCGAAGGCGAGCCCGACCTGTGCGAGCTTCACGTACTGCATCGGTGACACGAGGCGGTCGAGGGTCGGGAACTTCGAGTCGCCGCCGCTGATAATCCCGAACGTATTGCCGTAGTCGGCGTGCACGCTGGCGCCGTGGGCCAGGAGGAGGGCTACGGCGAGGAGCGGGAGCGACGCGGCGATCCAGAGAGAGCCAGAGCGGAGGGCGCGTAGTCGGGTGCCAATCGGGTGATGACCGACTAGGGCGGCGAGCGCGGCGAGCCCCGCGGCGAGGAAGGTGGGCTTGATGCCGCCCGCGATCGCGAAGAGCAGCGACGAGAGGGCGAGGTCGCGACGCCGGGGCGTGTGAAGCCAGCGGGTGAAGAGGACGAGTGCGCCGGTGGTGGCCGCGAGGCCGAAGGCGTCGGGCTGAACCGAGACGAGGAAGACCGTGCCGCGGGAGGTGGCCAAGGCGACGGTGCCGATGAGGGCCGCCGCAGGCTGAAGGCCGAGCGTGCGCAGCCAGACCCAGACGAGCCAGGCCGTCGCGGCGAGTGCGGCCGCCGAGAGCGCGCGCCCGCGCCACTCGCCGCCCGCGACGGGGGCGCTGCCCGTGAGCCGGTGTAATAGAGCGAGCGCGCCGGTGTACACCTGAAGCTCGGCTTCGACGTAGCCGGGACCATCGCCTCCCCACGCGATGCGGGGGTGGAGCACCTCGAGGTCGCCGTGAGCGTAGTTGAGCGCGATAGTGGCGGTGTCGGCTTGGCGCCAGCCGTGCCAGTCATGGACGAGGGTCTCCGGCCGTACGACCCCGAGGACGACCGCGAAGACGGCGGCGACGAGCGCGGCGGTGGCGATGGCGTAGGCGCGGGCAGGCATGGCTCGCGTCGACCGTAACATGGGAGGTCCTGGAGTGGGACGGGCCGGATCGGTATCCTGCGCCCCTCCTGAGCGCGGGTCTCCCGCAGAGGGGTCGCGATGGTCTCCGGTCGTGCCTTGGTCTCGATGTCTTCGTTATTGCTCTCGGTTTTGGTGCTGGCGTGCAGCGCGGACGACGGCGGCGAGGTGGCCGTCACCGACTCCCTGGACGTCACGAGTGACGTCGGGACGGGGCTCATGGACGCGGTCGGGCTCGACGACGCGAGCCCCGGGCCCGGCGCCGACGTCGTGCTCAGCACGGACGGAGAGGGGGCCGACGTGCCCGCGAGCTCGGATGCGCCTTCGGGCGACGACGTGGCGCGGACGGAGGACACGGCGACGCCCGTAGACGTCGAGCCAACGCCGGACGTCGCTGACGTGGACGAGCCGACTGGCGATGTGGACGCGGCGACGGACGACGTCGGACCGGTGACCGTGACGGCGACCCTGGCGTCACCCGATGACGCGGTCGCGAGCTACCTCATGGACCCGTCCGCGAGCGCCTGGAACCTGTTTGGCGGCGACACCGTGCCCCTCGGGAGGCACTTCGGCGAGGGCCACGTCTCGTACTTCACGGCCCTGCGCTTTGCCGGCCTCGCGGTGCCCGCGGGCGCGACGATCCTCTCGGCGCGGCTCACGGTCTCGCCGACGAACGAGGTGGACTCGAATAACCCGCTCTGGCTGGACGTGTTCGCCGAGAAGGCGGGCGACTCGGCCCCCTTCGACCCCACCAGCACCGCGACGGGGCGGCCCGATCAGCGCCCGCGGACGTCGGCGGAGATCGACCACTGGCTCGTGCGCTGCAACGCCACGTGCACCGACCTCACGGAGTTCGACTGCGAGCAGCGACAGCGCGACTGCTGGGACCGAGAGGTCCGCTTCACCTGCCCGAAAGACCTCGCCCCGCTGGTGCAGGAGGTCATCTCGGGCGACGGCTGGGCGTCCGGAAACGCACTGACGCTGCTGCTCATCAACGCGGCGACCGACGAGGACGGCGCGAAATACGAAGGGTTTCGCTCTGTTACGGGCGTCGATCCGGAGCGGGGGCCGGCCTATTCGCCGACGCTTGAGGTCGTTTGGGAGTAGGGCGCGTCCTCGTCACGCTCGTTCTGGAGTGGGGCCGATCGACCTGGAGTGTCCAGATATGGCGCAGTTCGGTATCGACACGGGTCGGTGCATCTCACGGCTCGCGTCCACCACGGTCATCTCCACCTGGCTCTCGAATACACCTGTCATTGGAATCTCGAACCGCGACGTTCAGTCGTCGTAGTCCTCCCGCGGCGGCGGCGGCGTCGGGACGCGCGTGTGCAGGTTGAAGGTCGCGCCGGCCG
>JADMJS010000148.1 GCA_018780435.1 Myxococcales bacterium | reverse complement strand
AGCAGCACGCAGCTGTCCGGTGCCGTGCCAAACTTGACAAACTTGTCTCAGCTGAAGTCTTGGTGAGTCTGGCGCGCTGCACTGCCGTCTGACTGACCCAGCACAGCCTGTTTTCAAACGCCTGTTTCAACAACTGCGCAACCGTCCCGCCGTCGTGCATGTGCTCGCGCGGTTCTTCTTGTTCAGTAGCACGACCGACACCGGCGCCGACACCAGCGCCGACGCCGCTGCCGACGCCCCGCTCGACGCCCGTGCCCACTCCATCGCCGACGCCCTCGCCGACGCCGACGCCAACGCCCGTGCCCACTCCTCGCTCGACGCCCGTGCCCACTCCATCGCCGACGTCAACGCTGTCGCCTTCGTCCTCGTCCTCGCGCTCGTCGCCGTCGCCGACGCCCATGCCCACGCCAGAGCTGGTCGTCTCGACGATGCTCACCGCCGCGTCGACGATTGCCGACTCCTCCTCCACCTCCACCACCTCGACCTCTGGAAGCAGCTCCATTGTTTCGACGTCTGCGACTTCTGCCACGTCGCAAAACGACATGAGCACTGCGACGCCACGAGACGACGGCCCACTGATCGGCGGCGTGGTGGGCGGCGTCCTGGCCGCGCTGCTGCTGGCGCTCATCGTCTTTTTCGTGTTTCGCGCCCGCAACAAGCCCAAGGCGTCGGCTGCGCCCAGCGAATCCGAGATGCCGTCGTCGCGCTCGTCAGAGTACGGCGTCGTCAGCGACGCCATGCTCCTCCCCTCTGCCTACGGCAGCTCGCAGTTTTCAGAGCTGCAGTGAACAATGAGTCTTCTGTCACTCGTCGTCGTCGTCGCCGTCACGGCCCAACTCGTAGCTGACCAGTACACGGCCCTGATGAAGTTCTACACCGCACTGGGGAGTGCGTCAAGTTCTTTTTTTTTCTCTCGGCTCACACAGTCGCAGATTGCCCGCCGAACCTTTGCCCGATGTTCGCAGCCAACCAGACGTGCCCCAATTCGGACCACCTGGGTTGCGACAAAGGCCACGTGTGGCGCATGTAAGAAAATCTTTTTTTCGTTGTTCGGAGCTCACGCCCAGCACAGAGCAATCACCAGCACTTCTCTGGGTGGCTCCATCTCTCCTGAAATCGGCAAGCTCACTGCACTCACGCACTTCCAGCTGGTCGACCTGGCGCTTGTGCGCGGGCTGCCCACCGAAATCGGCCAGCTCACGCTACTCGAGTTTATCGACTTGTCGTACAACAGGCTGGACGGGTCTCTGCCGTTTGCGATCGCGCAGCTGTCAAATCTGCGTGAGCTGCACCTCAACAACAACGGGTTCTGGGGGCCGGTCTCGTCGCTCAACTACCCAAACATGACGCGCCTGGACCTGTCGCACAACGTGTTTTCAGGCCAACTGCCCTCGGACTTGTCGACGCTCCGCCTCCTGAACTTGCTGCATCTGCAGCACAACTTTTTTTCGGGGACGATGCCGAACCTCAGCCAGACCACCTCGCTGGGCAACTGTCAGCTCCAGTGCAACTTCTTCACGACGTGCTCCCCTGGAAATGCTTGTGACTGTCGCATGCCGTGCGCTCCTCGACCGACGCCTTCGCCGACGCCAACGACGACAACGGCGACCACGCCCTCGCCGACGCCCCGCCCGACACCGTCGCCGACACCGTCGCCGACGCCCCGCCCGGCACCGTCGCCAACGCCCTCGCTTTCGCCACCGTCGCCGTCGTCTGCCGCCGTGTCCACGATCATCAGCCCCACGGCGACGACAGCCGCATCCGCCGTCGCATCCACCACAACCCCCACCACAACCTCGACCACAACCTCGGCTCCCTCTGGAGCCAGCTCCGCGGCCGCGCCGAGCACCGCTGCGGCGGGCCTGACCGCCGCCGTGCCCCAAAACGACGCGGCGCTCATCGGTGGCGTGGTGGGCGGCGTGCTGGCCGCTCTGCTGCTGGCGTTGATCCTCTTTTTCGTTCTCCGCGCGCGCAACAAGTCCAAG
>JADMJS010000181.1 GCA_018780435.1 Myxococcales bacterium | reverse complement strand
CGCCGAAGTCCGACGTGGTCGATGCCGAGGTCGTCGACGACTGAGCCCTCCCAATTCCGCGCGTAGCCCGGCGGCGCGGCCCATTCGGGCCCCGTCGGGCTACCGTGGCTTCGCCCAGCCGCGCGCCAATCCCTGCTCCCATCCTGCATCAAGCTCGGTTGCGACTGATCGGGACGCGTGTCACGCTTCGACGTGATGAACGCCAAACGTTACTGCGCCGTCGCGCTTGGGCTCACGCTCGTCTCGTGCGTCGACGACCCGATCGGCGTCACCAATCCTGGCGCGCTCGTCCTCGTACGCACGGAAGCGGCGGGCTGGCCTCGGACGGTGCTGCGGGCGTGTCACGGTTCGGAGAGCTGCGCACCTGAAGGGGGCGGGCAGGCGGGTCTCGTCGAAGTCCTTGTTTACGCTACGCTTCCTGGCGTCAATGGAGCGCCCGAGTGCACGAACGCCATCTTGGCCGTCGGTGCGGTTGGGGGTACTTCGGACACTGAGTTGGTCGTGCCTGGGGATCACCACGCGGTCTGCGTCGGCGCGGGCGGCGTTCGAGTGCTCGTCTCTCGTGTCGTGACCGAGGTGAACGCTGGCAGCTCACTGGCCGTCGTTCGGGATGCGCCGGGGCACTGGCGCTGGGCGACGGGTGGGCCTGGCGAGGTAGCGCTCGGCCCGGAAGGGCGTGCCGATCTCAAGATGGCCGATGGAGCCGCGGTCGAGGTCGTCACGCGGCGGCAGTGGCGCGTTCATTCGAATGATGCGTCGGAGCCTGAGTTCCGGCGCCACGTGGGACTCCGGGTCCTGGACCCGATACGCGGCGTGCTCGTCCAGTATGGCGGGCGGAACGACGGTTATGCCAAAGTCGCGACCGACTACTACGACATCTGGGAGACTGACGGCGAGACGTGGCGACTTCGGACGCCGCAAGGGCTCGGCCCCGAGCGTCGCGGGGTTGGCGCGTGGGATCCCGCTGGGGAGAGGGCATTGTTTGTGTCGGGCCGGCGGCTCTGGTCACTCGATGACGGCCATTGGGCTCCTATTCGAGAGGGTGCGCTACCCAGTGGGATGCCAGACGTCGCGCTCGACGGGGCGCTCGACGGGGCGCTCCACATCGACGTGAATTCTGGGATGGTCACTCTCGTCGCTGCTGGGGGAGAGAGCTGGCGTTGGGACGGCGTGTCCTGGTCCGAGACCAGCAGTGCCACACAGAACAGCACTCATACGACGTCACTGAACGATGGAGCGGCCGACTCCGAAATCGCCTTCCCCACGTCGGTGATCGAGTATCACTCCGACGGCATGTTGAGCTCGGCCAAGCGCGCCCCACTCGAAACCTCCATCGTCGCGGCCGCTTATGACCCTACCCAAGGTGAAGTCGTCGGCCTTGATGAAGAGGGTCGGACTTGGCTCTGGCGCGACGGCGGATGGTTCCTCACAACCGTAATCGGCCCAGGAACGCGACTTGGGACCTCGATGACTTGGGATGACTCCGGAGAACGGATCGTGCTGGTCGCCGGGTATGCACCGAGCGAGTTTTCAGAGGGCGATATTGAGACGTTCAGGGACACATGGGCCTGGAAAGACCGAGTATGGACTCGCGTCGAGACCGGTCCGACGACCCCTTCCGCTCGCTACGGTCATGGAATGGCCTACCACCCTGGTCTCGGCGTCTCCATAACTGGCGGTGGGAATGGCGAATCGCTAGACGACCACTGGGTCCTCGATGGCGAGTCATGGTCGCAACTCGGTCCGACCGACATGCGAGCGGCCTACCACAGTCTCGTCTCTTACCGCGGGGCGCTCCACCGGTTCGGAGGCGAGGTCAACTTCCTGAAGAACACCGCATCGTCGTCTCGACTTGAGAGCGATCAATGGAAGCAGCTGCCTCTCGACGGGATCTTTGCTCCACTCAGCCGTATCGCGGCGACCCCGGTTGAGGCTCTCGGCGTGGTCTTCGCCTTCGGAGGCGACGAGCGACCCGACAAGGACACCAGCGGCGTGTCGAATAGGCTGCTCGTGCTGCGCGGCGAGCAATGGGAAGACCTCTACAACCAGGGCGTCTCCGGCCCGCCACCCACATCGGGAGCCATCGCCGTCTACGAAGAGCACGAAGAACGCGTCATGGTGTTCCGAGACACCTCCGACCTCGGCACCTGGAGCTGGGACGCTCGCCAGGACCTTCGCGCTGGCATCGTGTTCGAAGTCGAGCTCGACTCCGTGCGCCTGCGTGGGCAGACCATGGACGCCATCCGCCTCAGCCTCGACGGCGTGGACGCCGCGGACAGCAGCGGCTCGGCGGTCGGCGTCGACGTTCAGGTCTGGTCCACCGCGACGAGCCGCTGGGTCGCTATCGAGCCAGAGGCGCCCGGCGCCTTCACCTGGCGCGTCGCGACCGACGGAGAGGCGCCCATCGTCTCGCCGGTTGCTCGCCGGGCGCGCTTCCGGATTCTCCCGGCAGCGACCATTGGCGCCGCGCTCGTCGGGCCGACGCTGCGGGTCGATCGCGCGGTGGTCTCCGTCTCGACGCGGTGGTGACCAGCGCGCCAAATGCCGACCTGTGCGAGCCGGAAAATCTAAAAGGCAGAGAGAGCCGCGATGGCCGCGCGGTCTCGCGCGTGCTCCGCGACCCGACGATCGGAGCTGGCCGTGTTCTTGGTCAGCCGGAGTGCGTGAGGGCTCCCCAGTCGAAGGGTCTCCCGGTCCACATCCGAGCCCCCGACCGCGCTCTCTACGTGGCGACGCCGGTGCTCCGCTGCCTTCAGCGTCCATTGGCGCTCGGTCGGGCTGGCCTTGAAGGTCGCGACCGAGGCGCAGTCGGCGCACTTGCATTTGGACTGGAAGGTCCTGCGTTGATCCGACGGGCGAGACAGCGTCACCGCAAGGCGCTCTGCGAGGATCGCGCTGACGGTCGTCGCCAAAGGCGCCAGCGGCCCGAGAATATTTTTTACCGGTGGTGTGCACATTCGTAGCCGATGTGGAAACCGTCGACTAGCGATGGGAAGCTCCTTGCCGATGCGCAGTCGCTGCCGTGTCGCCGGGCGACAATTCGCCGCAGGGCCGGCGATGCGAAAATCGGCTGCCATATCGCGGACCTCGATGACACACCTCGGTGTGACGCCACCTTGAAGAACAGCGCCGACGCACTGCCGGTGTGGCACCACCCAGGTCTGGAGCCATCGCCGACTGCGAAGGCCACAACGATCGCGCCATGGTGTGCCGGGGCACCTCCGACCTCGGTACCTGGAGCTGGGACGCGCAGCAGGACCTCGGCGCCGGCATCGCGTTCGAGGTCGAGCTCGACCCATTGCGGCCGGCTGGTGGGTGGGCGCCCGAAGCTAGTTTCGGGGCGGTCGGAATTGGACGCATCGGGGAGGGCACGCGCCTACCCGTCCAGCGCGCGGGCCCGCAGTAGAGCTCGTGGGGCACTTCACCCCAACGGGGCGTGGGCGGCTTTCAAGCGGCGCGGGACGATATTACCCAAGAAATCGGGGCAAATGATCCCGCATGAGGTTGAGAGGTGGGTTCCAACCCGCGCCGCTGCTGAATATTCCCGGACTTCTCAACTCTCGATTTAACTTGGCCCGGCGCTTGCTGAGCGCCGGAGCATGCGACGCCCGCCACCCGCCTCGAGCATGCCCCCCTTCTACGAACGCCCCAGGATGATTGAGCATGGCCGAGCCGTCGTTGTACGAGCGATGTCGCTGCTCTTCGGAGTCACGGTAGCCGTGGCCTGCGCGGGCGAACCGCTGCCCGAGGACCGCGCCTTCGGGCCTGAACGGCCGAGCGCTGACGTCAATCACCCCACGAGCATCCACACCCCCGAGGGGCTAGGCCGCTTGCGCGCCACACTCCCCGCCGGCCTCCCGGGGGCGACGGTCAACGGCGAGCCCAAGGAGGTCGTCGTCCCGTGCCTCACCTGCCATGGCAATGCAGCCTCGATCGCCATCCGCGCCGGCACCACGCCCGACAAGCGCTTCCACGCGAACGTCGAGGTGGTGCATGGCAACCTGCCCTGCCTCTCGTGCCACGCGGACCGCGAGCGCGATCGCCTGCACCTTGCAAACGGCGACACCCTCGCCTTCGACGACGTCATGACGCTTTGCGCTCAGTGCCACGGGCCGCAGTTCCGCGACTACCAGCACGGCGCCCACGGCGGCATGAACGGCTACTGGGACCGTCGCCGCGGCGCACGCACGCGCAATAACTGCGTCGATTGCCATCAGCCGCATGCGCCCGCCTATCGCGCGGTCGTCCCTGCCTTCCCGCCGCGCGACCGCTACCTCGGCACCACCCCGGAGACCCACTGATGGACGCCTCTCGCCGCACCGCACTGAAGGCCGTCGGAGCCACCCTCGGCGCCGCCGGCCTCGCCCGAGCGCTCGCGCCTCTGGCCCACTGGGAGACATCGACCAGCGTCGACGAGTTCCTGCAGAAGCACTACAAGGCGCTCACCAAGGACGAGCTCGCGGTCATCTTGAAGCGCCTCGAAGAGGAGACTCTCGAGAAGTACGGCGCCGAGGTCACCATTGAAGACGTGCGGCCCACGCCGGGCGTCGAATTCGGCTACGCGCTGAACCTCTCGGTCTGTATCGGGTGCCGAAAGTGCGCCGAGGCGTGTCACATCGAGAACAACCACGACCGTTCGACGAACACCTCCTACATTCGAGTCCTCGAGATGGACCAGGGCTCCATGAACATGGAGCACGGGCGGGTCGACTACGAGGGCCCGGTGCCGGCCCCCGGCAAGTTCTACATGCCGGTGCAGTGTCAGCAGTGCCGAAACCCACCGTGTGTGTCGGTGTGCCCCGTGGAAGCGACGTGGCAGGAGAAAGACGGCATCACCGTCGTCGACTACAACTGGTGCATCGGCTGCCGGTATTGCGAAGCGGCCTGCCCCTACCACGCCCGCCGCTTCAACTGGAAGGCGCCCGACCTCGGCGCTTCCGAGATCAACCCGGACCAGAGCTACCTCTCCAATCGGGTTCGTCCGCAAGGTGTGATGGAGAAGTGCACGTTCTGTCTTCATCGCACTCGAAAAGGGAAGCTGCCGGCTTGCCTTGAGGCGTGCCCGACGGGCGCTCGCGTCTTCGGTAACCTCCTCGATCCCGACTCCGAGATTCGCTGGGTGCTGGAGAACAAACGCGTCTTTGTCCTCAAAGAGGATCTCGGCACGCAACCCCGTTTCTACTACTTTTTCGACAAGTAGGAGCCGCTTGTGAGCACCCCGAAGAGTCATGACGGCGCCAGCGTCACTCCGAGTGACCATCGCCACACCTACTTGTCCTTCCTCTGGAAGGCCGCCGGCGTCTCGACGGACGGCAAGCTGCCCTTCTACGCCTGGATGACCTTCCTCACGGCCATCCTGCTCGTCGGGGTGCACGCCTGGGCTGAGCAGACCGTAAAGGGAATGGACGTCACCGGCATGACCGACCAGGTCAGCTGGGGGCTCTACATCGCCAACTTCACATTCGCAGTCGGCCTCGCGGCCGGCGCCGTCGCGATGGTCATCCCCGCTTACCTGTACAAGGACAAGGCGCTCCACGACGTGGTCATCGTCGGTGAAGTCCTCGCCGTCGCTGCCATCACGGTCGCCCTCGCCTTCGTCATCTGCGACCTCGGACGCCCGGACCGCTTCTGGCACATGATGCCCGTCATCGGCCGCTTCAACTGGCCGATCTCGATGCTCACGTGGGACGTCATCGCGCTTTCGGGTTACCTGCTACTCAATCTGCACATCACCGGCTATTTGATGTACATGCGTTTCCTCGGTCGCGAACCGTCGAAGAAGTGGTATGTACCCTTCGTCTTGATCTCGATCGTTTGGGCCGTCTCGATCCATACGGTCACCGCGTTCCTCTACAGCGGCCTCGGCGGGCGGCCCTTCTGGAACACCGCCATCCTGGCCCCGCGCTTCATCGCGTCGGCCTTCGTCACGGGGCCGGCGTTCATCGTACTCGCGCTCCTCGCCGTGCGGCGCCTCACCAGCCTCTGGGTCGGTGACGACGCGCTCCGGACCATCATGCGCATTCTCCGCGTGTCCGTTCTCGCCAACCTCTTCATGGTCATGAGCGAGGTCTTCACGGAGTTCTATACCGGCGGCTCGCACGTGGCCGCGGCGAAGTACCTCTACTTCGGCCTGCATGGAAAGAGTGGCCTCGTCCCTTGGATCTGGACGGCCATCACACTCAACGTGCTCGCCGCCGTCGTCTTCCTGCGGGCTGATCCCACCCGGCACCTTCGCTGGATCGGTATGGCCTGCGTGATGACTTTCATCGGGGTGTGGATCGAGAAGGGCATGGGGCTCATCGTGCCTGGCTTCATCCCGAGCACACTCCACGAGATCATCGAGTATGTGCCAACGGTTACCGAGTGGAAGATTACGGCTGGGATCTGGGCCGGTGGGGGCATCCTGTTCACCCTCGGCCTGAAGCTGGCCGCGGCCGTGTTCACGGGCGAGATGCATCTCGGCGGCGCGCCGAAAGCCGACGGAGAGGTGCGCTGATGCCTGTTCTTGGCGCCGTCATCACCTTCGCGCCGGACCCCGGCCTTCGGCGTGCCGCCGAGCTCGGTCTCAGCGCGCTGGCCGGCGTGACGTTCGGACCGTCGACGGGAAACCGTCGCGCGCTCGTCATCGCCACCACGTCTACCGACGAGGAGAAGCACGTCATCGAACACCTCCTCTCGGATCCGGGCGTCGTCGACTTCCAGGTCGCCTCGCACGACATCACCGATCTCATCGTAGATGCAGAACAAGCTCGGGACGACGATCCCGGAATGGCGAGGTCTTAATCATGGACAGACGCGACTTCATCAAAGCGAGCGCCATGGCCGCCGCAACGGCCGCACTCGGCAGCGAGAACGCGCTGGCTCTCGAAGCGCCCCCGGGCAAGACTCCGGGCGTCACCTGGGACAAAGCGCCTTGCCGCTTCTGCGGCACCGGCTGCCACGTGCAGGTCGGCGTCGAAGCCGGCAAGGTCGTCTCCATCGCTGGCGACCGGAAAGCCGAGGTCAACAAGGGCCTCCTGTGCGTCAAGGGCTACCACGTCGGACTGGCGCTCTACGGCAAGGACCGCCTCACGACGCCGATGCTGCGCAAGGACGGCCAGCTCGTCCCGATCTCATGGGACGAAGCACTCGGGGTCGTCGCGGACCGCGTCATGAAAGATCCCAAGGGCTTCGCCTTCTACGGCAGTGGTCAGTGGACCATCCCCGAAGGTTACGCGGCGCTCAAGTTCATGAAGGGCGGCCTCGGGAACAACCACATCGACCCGAACGCACGCCTCTGCATGGCGTCCGCCGTGACGGGCTTCCTGGCGACCTACGGCGTCGACGAGCCGGCCGGCTGCTTCGACGACCTCGACCACTGTACGGTGGTGATCACCTGGGGCAACAACCCCGCCGAGATGCACCCGGTGCTCTTCTCGCGGCTCATGGACCGGCGGTCGCGTGGGGAGAAGTTCACCTACATCGACCTCGGCACCCGCCGCACTCGGTCGACGGCTTTCGCCGATCACTATCTGCAGTTCAAGCCGCACACCGACACCGCGGTCGCGAACGGCATCATGCATCTGCTCCTTGAGCGGGGCACCTACGACAAGGCCTTCGTAGAGAAGCACTGCGCGTTTCGGAAGAACACGGAGCCACTCTCGCTCCCGGGGGAGGCGGCCGACTTCGAGGCGTTCAAGAAGCACCTCGCGCAGTACACGCCCGAGAAGGTGGAGGCCATCTCCGGCGTGAAAGCCGATCAGATTCGTATGCTCGCGGATCTCTTCGGCAATCGCGACCAGCGCGTCACGAGCCTCTGGTGCATGGGCATGAACCAGCACACGCAGGGCACGGCCATCAACAGTCTGGTCCACGGCGTCCACCTCTTCAGCGGCCACTTCGGGAAGCCGGGTGACGCTCCGACCAGCCTGACGGGTCAACCGTCGGCCTGCGGGACCGTGCGCGAGGTCGGCACGCTCGCGCATGCACTGCCCGGCGGGCGCCTCGTCGCAAAGCCGGAGGACCGCGCCGAAACCGAACAGATGTGGAACATCCCGGCGGGGCGTATCAACGAGAAGCCCGGCTATCACACAGTCGAGCTGTGGAAGCGCTTCTCGACGCCCGCGGCGGAGGGAGGGGATATCCACACCGTGTGGGTGCAGGTGACCAACCCCGCGCAGACCATGCCGAACCTGCACAAGCTCGTCGATCCGAGCCGCAAAGATCCGGACAAGTTCCTCATCGTCTCCGACGTCTATCCAACGGCGACGGTGAAGATCGCGGACCTCGTCCTGCCTTCGGCCATGTGGGTCGAGAAGAATGGCATGACCGGCAATTCGGAACGCCGGACGCAGCAATGGTTCAAGATGGTGGCGCCGCCCGGCGAGGCCCGCGACGACTGCTGGCAGACCATCGCGGTTGCAAAGCTGCTTCATGACCGCGGCCACCCCGGCATGAAGGACAAGGACGGTCGCTTCCTCTTCGCCGTCAAGGACGAGGCCGGGAACGAGATCCCCATCTGGGACTTCGCGCACTACTACGACGTGAACGTCGATAAACACCTCTTCGAGGAGTACCGACCCTTCTCGCGCAAAAAGCACAAGGATCTCGCGCCCTACGACGAGTATGTGCGGGCGCGCGGGATGCGCTGGCCAGTGGTGGAGCAGAAGGACGGCTCGTGGCGCGAGACGCGCTTCCGCTTCTCGGAGTTCGACGACCCGTACGTGAAGAAGGGCGCCGGCATCGAGTTCTATCACTCGCCGACGAAAGATGGGCGCGCGCAGCTCTGGATCCATGATTACGCGCCACCGCCGGAGAGCCCGGACGGCGAGTTCCCGATGTGGCTGTGTACGGGACGTGTCCTCGAACACTGGCACTCGGGCACGATGACGATGCGGATCCCGCAGCTCTCCCGCGCCATGCCGAACGCCTACGTCGAGGTAAACTCGACGGACGCACGCCGCATGGGGATCCAGAACGGGGAGACCGTCCGCGTGGAGACCCGCCGAGGCAAGCTCGACCTGCCCGCTTGGGTAGACGGCCGTGGTAGCCCGCCCGAAGGTTCGATCTTCATCCCGTTCTTCGACGAACGGCTTCTTGTGAACATGCTCACGCTCGAAGCGCATGACCCGCACTCCAAGCAGCCGGACTACAAGAAGTGTGCGGCCCGGATCGTGCGCCTGCGTGCGACGGTGAGTGGCGCCGCGAGGGGAGGACCGTCATGAGCCCCGACTCCCCCACGTCTCAGCCTGGAGGTTCCGGGTCGTCTCTCTGGGTCGCGCTCGCAGCGGTGGTCGGTATCTCGTTCGTGGGCTTTGCTGCGGGCACATCAACGCAGGCGGCGACGTCGGCCCCGACGCGGTCACTGGCGCCCAAGGCGTCCTCTCCGGAGACCATCCAGGCGGCGCGCCCCTACCGCGAGCTACGCGAGACGCACGGATCGGCGCCGCGCAACTTCCTCGACCACACGCTGACCCCGTCGGGTCAAGAGCCCGTCGAGGTCACGCCGGACGTGCTCGATGCGGCGGCCATCGCGAACGTCGTAGCCGAACGCGTGTCACGTCGTGCCTACGACGGCGCCCCGCCGACCATTCCACACGCGGTCCACCAGCAGGACGCCAGCGCCTGCTTGGCGTGTCATGGCCGCGCGCTCGAGATCGGAAACCTCCGCGCCAACTTCCCGAGCCATCACCCGATGTCGTCGTGCAACCAGTGTCACGTGCCGAATGAGAGCCCCGTCCCCGGCGGTCTGCTCCCGAACGCCCTCCCCGTGGCGCAGTTCGAGGGGCTCCCGCCGAAGCGAGGCGAGCGCGCGTGGGGCGGAGCACCTCCCGTCATCCCGCACCCGACTTTTTTGCGTGAACGCTGTATGTCGTGTCACGGTCCCACGGGAAACGACCCGATTCGGACCTCCCACCCCTGGCGGCAAAGCTGCACGCAATGCCATGCGCCTGACGCGGAGCGTGATCAGCACCCATGACCGATACGCCGCTGCCGCCGCTTTACCAGGGGACGCTCGATGCCGCCGGCGTCGCTGCGCTCCTCCGAGACCTCGCCGCCTGTGCCTCGCTGGTCGAGCTGCGCGTTCGCTCTCGGTCGGGGCGCCCCTCGGATTCACTTACGCCGTCTATCGAAAACCTGACGTCGGCGCTCGCCGACGGGACGACGTCGGCGGTTCAGGTGGCGTACCGCTACGACGACAAGGTCTGGGTGGACACTCTCCTGACGTCTGGTGCGCCCCCCGGCGGGGTCCGCGTCGTGCGAATGGCCGCCACCGGCAATGAACCTGGAGGCGGCCCATGAAGCAGCTCGTGACCAGTCGTACTCTCACGATGGGCGCCGTCGTGCTGCTCTTGAGCCTCGCCATCGGAGCCGTCGCCGGGATCGGCGGCTACACGTTCATCTACGCCAAGGGGTGGTCCTACATGACCGACGACCCGCGGGCGTGCGCGAACTGCCATGTGATGGAGGAGCAGTACACCGCGTGGATGCGGTCGAGCCATCGCTCGGTCGCCGCCTGCAACGACTGCCACACGCCGCCCGGGCTCTCGAAGTGGGTCGCCAAGGCGTCGAACGGCTACCACCACAGCTATGCGTTCACGTCCGGCAAGTTCCCGGACGTCATCCAGATTACTCCGAAGAACCTTGAGATCGTGGAGGGCCGGTGCCGTGGCTGCCACGAAGACATCGTCCACACCGTCGACACCTCTCATGACGGTGACGAACGAACTGCATGTACTACGTGCCACGCCCGAGTCGGGCATGCGAACCGGGAGCAATGATCCATGACTGAACCGACCG
>JADMJS010000225.1 GCA_018780435.1 Myxococcales bacterium | reverse complement strand
GGAGCGAGCCCGGGCTCACCGCGATGACGCGGCCGGCCTGGCCGACCAGCGTCGCTAGGAGCGCGGCGACGTAGCCCGAGCGGGCCGTCGTGTCCGCGACGCGGTCTCCGGTAAGCGGGCCGAGGGCTTCGAGTGCGAGCGCGATCCAGGTGAAGGGGAGGTAGCTGGGGACCTCGCCTTCGGCGCCTGGCGTGGGGGTCTTCTCGCTGAACATCGCCGTCGCGTCGGCCTCACCGAGGAAGGGCTCGGGTGCGACCGTGAGGAGGGCTTCGATGAGGCTCTCCGTGCGGAGGACGCCTGATTCGAGGAGGCGCCGGACGGCTTCTTCGCGGCGCCGCACGGCCGGGTCGCGGACCATGAGGCCGATGGGGATAGTCGGCATCGCGCGTTCGGCTTTTGGGCCGGTGCTGGCGTCGTCGAGGGCGCGTTTTCCGCGGCGGATGAGGCCGTCGCGGGCCTCCGGCTCGAGCTGACGGACCTGTTCGGCGAGGCTGCGCTCGAAGACGCGGTCGACGCTGCGGCCCGTGCCGCGAAAGCGGGCGGCGATCTGCTTCACGATGGGGGCGTATTCGTCGTGCATGAAGCGGACGCGGGTCTCGTAGTCGAGGGTCGTGCTGGGGTCCAAGTGCTGGGCCCGGAAGCCGCCGTCGTACCAGCTCTTCCACCATTCGGGATGGTGGAAGCGGGTGCCGTGGGTCGCGGACCAGGCCGTCATCTGCTCGTGCACGATGGCGCCTGGGTAGAGGCGGAAGGGGTCGATGGAGAGCCAGCCGCAGGTGTCGCCGGCCGTGAGGAAGAGGCGCTTCAGGAAGTCGCGCGTCTCGATGAGCGTCTCGGGGGTCTCGCCGGGGTGGCCGACGATGATGTTCGTGGCCCAGTTGAGGCCGTGGTCGCGGGAGAGGCGCGCGAGCCGCTCAATGGCGCCGAGATAGCGCTCGGGCGTGTTGCCCTTCTGCATGATCTCCAGCATTCGGGGGCTGCCGCTCTCGAGGCCGATCCCGATGGAGAAGCGGGCGCGCGCGAGGAGCGAGACGTCGACCTCGTCGAGGTCGTCCGAGCGGGTGAGCGTCCAGAACTGCCGCGGCACGACCTCGTGGGTCAGGATCCCTTCGAGGACCTCGCGGCGCCAGCGGCGTTTGAAGCCGAAGAGCGGGTCGGCGATGTTGACGACGAACTGGGAGAGGTCGGTGAACGACTTCAGGCGCCGCAGCTCGTCGATGGCGCGTTCGGGCGAGTAGGCGCGCCAAGCGTATTCGGTCTTCGCGCGCTCCATGCAGAAGGTGCAGCGGTAGGGGCAGCCGCGGGAGAGCACGATCTGGAGCTTCCGGCCGATGGCGGTCGCGCGGGGCCAGTAGCGCCGGAGGAGGTCCCAGCGGTAGGGCGGCAGGGTGTCGAGCTCGGTAATGTTCTCCGGGCCGAGGCGACTGCCGAGCTCCTGGATGCGCCCGCCGCCGAGCACCTTCTGGACCAGCCGCAACATCGGCAGCTCGCCTTCACCGACGACGACGGCGTCGAAGGGCGAGCCCGGGAAGTCGAGATCCCCCGGCAGGGCGCTGACGTGGTAACCGCCCGCCACGAAAGGCACATCGGGCCACTTCCGCTTCAGGAACTTCGCGAGGGTGAGCACGCGCATGAGGTCGTAGGAGGCGTAGCAGGAGATCCCGACCATGACGAAGGGGCCGAGCTCGTCGAGGGTGCGCGAGAGGTGGGCAAGGTCGCCGCCTTCGTAGCCGAGGTCGACGATCTCGGCGCGCACGCCGGCGTGGGCTTCGAGGTAGCCGCCGAGGCTGACGAGGTGAGGCAGGCCGAAGTCGGCGTCGGTCCACTTGATGATGCCCGGCGACAGCAGCAGGACGGCTGGTTTGGCTCCCCGCGACATCATTCACCCCTCACGAGCCACGTCGCAGGAGCGAGCGGCCGGCTTCGGTCGTACGGTACTGCTGCTTCGAGCTCCTCGGCTTGTCCGGGATGGTCATCTCGAGGAGGC
>JADMJS010000054.1 GCA_018780435.1 Myxococcales bacterium | reverse complement strand
AGGCCATGCGGTCCATCGACGGGATGCCCCAGCCGTAGGTCTGCGAGCCGCCGAACACGACGACGCGGACGCCCTTGGTGTTCTTAGCGACCGCGCGGTTCGCGACGAAATCCCGGCGCTTGAAGCGTTGGTCGATGAACCACGGGTTGAGGCGCAAGACCATGGGATCATGGACGTAATACCAGGCGGGGCTGAGCCCGTGATTCCAGACGTGCGTCATGCCGTAGCGCCACTCCGTGAAGCCCAGCGCGAGCGCCTCGAAGCCGACGAAGAGGACGACGACGACCGACAGGGCGCGGAGCACCGAACGTGTCCCGTTGGCCACGAGGAGCTGACGGAGGTTGAACGCGGCGAACGCGAGCGACGCGAGCCCGAGGGTCAGGAGCAGGTCGAGCTCGAAGCGGACCACGTCGAAGCGCACCAGCACGAGCAGAATGGGGAACAGGACGAGGAGGCCGCCGGCGCGGAGGAGCTTCCAGAGCGTGCGTCGCAGCGGCGCGGTCGTCGCCCGCGGCAGGGCCATCGCCGAGAGGAGTCCGAGCAGTCCGAGCAGGGCGCAGGCGTAGGCGAGTGCACCGATGACGTCGGCGGCGAGGGTCGCGCTCATGACGGCTTCGAGGGCCAGCGCGGCGCGGGCGTGTGGCGTGGCGGCCCGCACGGCCGCGTTCTGCAGCGCGGTCGTGCGTGAGGACATCGTGAGGATCTGGACGCCGCCGACCTGAAAGTCGGGGTCGAGATCGGCCCGGAAGTCAACGACGCGGCCGCCGACGAGCACGACGGCGTAACGTCCACCCGCGATGACCTCGAGCTCGTGCCGCCCAGGCTGGAGTAGCCACCCCGAGCGCGGCGATCGCTCGACCTTGTCGTTGTGGAGCCAACGGAGGTGACCGGTCAATCCGGGATCGGCGGAGACGAAGACCGAGGCAGCGCGGAGCTCGTAGTCCCCGACGCCGGCGTCCATGGCGGATTCCTTCTCCGGGTCGGGTGGCGCGTCAGGATCGACGTCGGCGTCGCTGGGCCGGTCCTGATTGCGGTCGACTTGAAACACGTCGCCGAGGGTCGGGAGCGAGCGCATGAGGTCGACGCGCACGGCTTCGCCCGCGTCGAGGGAGAGGTCGGCCGAGAAGCGGATCGCCGACCCCGCGTGGCCGGACGGGACCGCGAGCTGCACCCGCTCGCCGAGGTTCAGGGGGGCCTTGTCGGGTGCCCCGGCCAGCGGCGGGCCGTCCGAGGTTGTGGGTGCCGACCAGGTCTCGCCGAGCGGCCCCTCTCGGACGACGTGAGCGAGCCCGAAGGCGCCGAGCCCGATGCTGAAGACGGCGCCGGAAACAATGAGCAGCCGCTTGCGAAGGGGGCGTTCTCCGGCGGGGAGCTGGTAAGCGACGCCGCCGCGCAGGGCTTCGAGGACGCTCATCCAGACGAAGAAAACGTAGAGACCGGCGATGACCCACTGAAGGAGCAGCGGCATGAAGGGGACGAGCCCGAAGAGGCCGAAGACCACACGCGGCAGCGGCAAGAGCAGCAGCGACGGGGTGAGGGTGAGCGGCGCTTCTCGGGCGTCGAAGATGGCCTTCGAGACGGGCAGGCCGATGAGGATGACCCACGCCATGAGGGCGAGCCAGCCGATGGCGCCGGACGAGCGATTCCAGGTGTCCCAGACGGAGAAGGTCTCGTGGAAGGCGACGGGCGAGCCGTCGGGCGCGATGCCGTCGACCTTCCAGCGGTGGATGATGGTGTTCAGCTCGCCGCAACCGAGGGCAAGGTTCGGGACGAGGCTCGCGGTGTCGAAGGGGACCTCCGCGCTCGTGCCGTCGACCGTGACCCGCAACGCGCCCTCGAGGCGTTCGAGGACCAGCGTGTGTTTCCCGGGCGCGAGCTGCAGACCGAGGCCGTCCAAGGGGCGGCGTTCGGTGACCCGGCCGTGATCGTAGCGGACGAGTGCGTTCACGAAGGGCGTGCCGGCGTGTTCGAAGGCCGTGAGGCGCACGGCCCAGA
>JADMJS010000231.1 GCA_018780435.1 Myxococcales bacterium | reverse complement strand
CCGTGGGGAATCGCTTCGGCCTGCTCGGTCCGAAAATCAGCACCCTCCTAGGAGGGCGCTGATTTTCTCCCTTCGCCAGCCGATAAGCCTTTGCCTAGCGCTGTTCGGCCGCACTCATACCGGTGGATCGCCGCCGGGTTTCGGCCGCCATCCGGTGGCGAGAATGGGCGTGGCCGACCTCAGCCCAAGTTTGGCGGCTTGGCGGCCGTGGTCGCTCCCGCCTCGGCGAGGTCTTCTTCCCCCCTCTGCCCTCATGCGGCCCTCTGGCTGGCGGCGTCTTTGGCGAAGAGCACGCCGAGTCGCGCCAGGTTGTGCGCCGCGGCGAGCGTGCTGAAGTCGAGCGCCGTCTTCTCGATACCTATCATTCGACTCCGTCGTCCGCCGTGTCGGTGCCGCATGAGGTGAGCGTTCTTTCGTTCGACTCGTGGTCGAGTTTGATTGTATTTGGCGCGCCGTCCCGGCGCTCGATGCAGCGCGCGCCCTCGGGCCAGCGTGGCCTCCTTGGCGTGAATGTTGATCTGGCGACCCGCCGACTTGGCCTTGGTACACGCGTCCCGAAGGGGGCAGTCCCGGCAATGGGTGCCGAAATCGGCCCACTGGCCCGATGGCCTGGTCTGAATCGGCACGGTGCGACCGGCGGGGCATGTGACGGTACTGGCGGCCAAGTCGATCGCGAAGGCATCTTTGGAGTAGCAGCCCTCCCGGCCGACGGGGGCGGGCACGTGGATGTAAGCGTCGATGCCTGCCTCGGTGAGACGGTCGAGTGTCTCGGCGTCGCCGTAGCCGGCATCGCCGTAGACCTCGGGTCGCTCTGCCTCGGACGGCGTCGATGCGGCTGAATCCAGCGCCATCGGCGCGTCGCTGACCGTCGCCTCCGGCTGGGAGAGAACGTCGGCCAGGAGAGACGTAACGACGCTCGCATCCTTGGCATTGCCCGGCGTGACGTCTGTCGCGGTCACCAACTCCGAGTCGGGATCGATGGCGACGTGGCCCTTGTACCCGTCGAAGCCCTTCGACGATGTCTTATGGCCGTGGCGCGCTTCGGTATCGATAGTCGAGATGATCCGGTCCGATGCGACGCCCTGGATAAGGACGAAGCGCTCGCCCTTCTCCTCAATGTCCTGGCCAAGAAGCGTTCCAAGGAGAACCAGGGCATCGCGAAGCGGTGCCGACCAGCTCCCGTCGTTGCCGGCCGCGGTGATGGCATAGCCATCGCGCGCCAGTGCGTCGATGAGATCGCTCCGCGCTTGTTTATCGTCCCAGTCCGCACACGACGGCTTTCCAGGGCTGGCGTAATCGTCGTCGCGCTTCGTGACGCCTTGGAACCGCGACTGCGCTGCGCCGTCACAGTCCCGCAACGCTCGGAATACGCCGCAGATCCCGTTCCGAACGAGAGTCACCGTGTCCATCGTCGAAACGGCGTCGTAGAGCGCAGTTGAATCCACAACTCGGCGACGTCCGATCTTGCCCGCGGACTTCGCAAGGTCGAGGACAACCTCAAAAATCCGTTTCGGTTTCATGGACTTAGCGAGTCTGGCACGAAAGCCGACCAGCACCGTTGGGTGGAATCCCCCACAGTCGACCGTCAAACCACAGGCGTGACGCCACCGAAGGTCGAACTGCAGAGCCTCCACTGCCTCTCGATCGGAACGGCCCAGAAATCGCTGGAGCACCGCGACCGTCGCCAGCACACGAACCGGGACGCAATCACGGCCCCGCGACTCGTAGAGGTCATGGAACAACGACTCCGGAAACAGCTCTCCGCCGCGCTCGTTCAGCAGTTGGTAGATGGAGGACTTCGGCAGGGCAAGCGCCACGGCCTCGGTGCCTTTGAAGAGATCGGGCTGGGGATTGGCGCTCAGGCTCATGGAGCCTGGCTAGCACAATTCCGCGCAGATTGGTACGACAATGACCATGATCCGGTTGCTTTATTTGAAAAACAGCGGCCTCCTAGGAGGGCGCTGATTTTCTCCCTTCGCCAGCCGATAAGCCTTTGCCTAG
>JADMJS010000627.1 GCA_018780435.1 Myxococcales bacterium | reverse complement strand
CATCTGACGCCGCACCCGTGGGGAAGCGCGAAGGCATGCGACGGGAGAAAAACAGTGCCCTCCTAGGAGCATGGCTCCCCATCGCGGCCGGCTCATGGGCGCACCACCGCGGCGAAGCGCGTCTGCGGCAACGAGGCGAGCTGGGACGCTGCTGCCTCGTGCGCCATGTCGTAGACCAAGCGTTCACGCGCCGCGGCTGCGAGCGCGTGTAGCGCCGAGAGCCGTTCACCCACCGGCTTCGTGGACGCCAGCGCTTCCACGGCGCGCGCGTGCAGCTCGGGGGTCGCGCCGGGCGGTGCCACAGGCGTCCGCGGCCAGAGGAAGAACGCCAGAATAGCCGCGGCGGCGAGGGCAAAGGCCGCACCGTAAGGGCGGCGCGCGCGGCGGTCGTGGGCACGACGTAGGGCGGCGAGCGGTGATGATGTCAGCGGGGCAGGGCGAGTCCTTGCCATGGCGGCCCCGGCGGTGGCCAGGAGGCCGACGGCTCCGGCCTCGGCGACCCCGGGGGAGGGGCCCGTGCCGTCGAGGTACGCCCTGAGGGCGTCGGCGTCACGGCGCTCGTCGGCGGTCGGTTCGGGGTGCTCGCCGTCGTTGATGGGGGCGTTTGGGTTCATCGGGGCTCCTGAGCTGGCCCATCGGGCGTGTTCTCGTCACCGAACTGCCGCTGCCATTCGGCCCGAAAAGCGCGCGTCGCGCGGAGGAGCACGACGTCGAAGGTCGCGACGGACGTGCCGAGCGCGGTGGCGCAGTCCTCGCGGGATTGGCCGTCGAGGAGGCGCCGGGTGAGGGCCTCCGCATAGCGGGGGTTTAGGCCCGCCAAGACGGCGGTGACTTGTTCGGTGGCGCGGCGCGCGTCTTCATAACGGCCGATGAGCGTGTCGGCGAGGGGGAGGGGGCTGCGGTCGTCCGTCGGCAGTCGGTCGAGCGTCGCCGTGGCCTGATGCCGCCGGTGGACGTCGGTACACCGATTGATAGCGATTCGGGTGAGCCACGCGGCGAAGGGACGCCCTTGGTCGACGTAGCGTGAAATGCCCTCGAATGCCGCCATGAAGGTGGCGGCGAGGACGTCCTCTGCATCGGCGAGCGTGGAGACGCGCGGACGGATGATGCGATGCAAGAGCCCGTGCCCGTGCGCGAGATAGAGCTGTTCCCATGCGGCCATGTCGCCTCGTCGGGCGCGCTCTACCAGCCGACCTTCGATTGCCGGTTCCACGCGCTTCCTCTCTCACAACGGGCGGGGGCGCGCCACCTTACACCGGCGGTGTCGCTGTCATGGACGCGCTTCATCCGGTGGCAATACGGCGGCGACGCGGGAGGCGCATGTCGTGAGGCCGCAGTTCATGCAGTTGCGACGAAGCACCGACCCCGGGGCGACCGTCTTGCGGTCGACGAGAAGCAGCTCGTCCCGGCTGGGGCCACCGCTTCGGGGCCGACGACGTCGAATCAGCGCGCCCACCCGGAGATCGCCCGTGAGGCCGAGGAAGGCCTGACGGATCTCCACGTCATGGATGGGCGGCCGGTCCGACCACAGCCCGAGCGTCAGCGTCTCGGCCGCCACGGTCGCTTCGATTCGGCAAGAACCAACGGGCGGCGCGAATCGCAAGTCCACGTAAGGATAAAAGAGTGTCGCGTCGAGCCCCCAGGCGCCGTCGCCCGCCGTGGGGAGCTCGACGGTGTGGCCGTGTCGCTCGAGAATGTCGAAGCCCGCCGTCGCGACCAGCCCGAAGAGCGCGTTCGACAAGAGGCAGACGCCACCTCCGACCGCCGGCACAACACATCCACCGCGCAGCTCCATGCCCGAGACGTAGCCGCGACTCTCCGTTAGTGGGCCGACGGTGCGCCAGAACGAGAAGGGTCTCTCGGGCGTGACGACCACACCATCGAGCGCGCTCGCGGCGCGGCGCACGTTCTCGGCCTTGCCGGCGTCGAGCACGGGGTCGACATCGGGGCCCTGCCGGCGAAGGGGGACGTCGGCTCGGCCGAGCAGATAGGGGAAGGGGGCCGAACTCGGGGTCCGAAGGGGCGTCGCGAAAAGCGCCGGGCGCAGGCGCCAGAGGGCAAAGCGCTTCGCCGACAGCGCCGCCACCGCTGCGCGGCGTGTGAAGCGTCCGAGGGCGTCGAGCTCATCGAGAGGGGCACGACGGGACGTCGGTGCGCCGTCGTCGGGCGCGAACGGGGCCTCGGGATCACGGGCAGAGTGGGCGGTCGCGTGCACGTCGTCAGTCTCCGAAGACCGGATGATGCGGGCAAGTGGCCCGGGCGGCCAGAACGCGGCCCGACGCCCGCGGCTCGCGTGGCGAACTGACGACGGACTCGCCTCATTCCGCCACCTCGCCGATTTCGAGGGTTGCGGACGCCTCCCGATGCGGCATCCTCCGCGCGTCCGACCGAGGAGGGCTCATGACCGCTTCCAGGAACGCCGCTCACGTCTCGTCGCTCTCTGTCGCAGGTGCCGCCTCGGTCGCTCACGAGGAGCTTTCGCCGGACGCGCTGGGCGCGCTCGTGACGCGGCAACGCGCCTATTTCGACAGTGGCGTCACGCTGCCGCGAGAGTTCCGGGTGGAGCGCCTCAAGGCCTTCCTGTCGGCGGTGCGTCGCTACGAGCGCCCTCTACTCGACGCGCTGCGGCGTGACCTCGGCAAGTCTGACGTCGAGGGCTACGCGACCGAAGTCGGCATCGTCATCACCGAGATCCGGCACACGCTGTCGCATCTCAGCCGCTGGATGAAGCCGCGGAAGACGATGCCGTCGATCCTGCTTCAGCCCGCGCGGGGACGAATCCACCCACAGCCGATTGGGCTCAGCCTCATCGTCGGGCCGTGGAACTACCCCGTGAACCTGGTGCTCGCGCCCCTGGTCGGTGCCATCGCCGCGGGCTGTACGGCGATCATCAAGACCTCCGAGCTCGCGCCGCACAGCGCACGGCTGGTCGCGGAGCTCGTGAACAGCACCTTCGAGCCCGACCACGTCATCGCCGTCACGGGGGGCGTCGACACGGCCCGCGCGCTCCTCGACCAACCCTTCGATCACTACTTCTTCACGGGCAGCACCCGCGTTGGGCGGCTCGTGGCGCGAACGGCCGCCGATCGGCTCGCGAGAGCGACGCTCGAGCTGGGCGGCAAGAGCCCCGCCCTCGTTCGGCCGTCTTGCGACCTCGGCGTCGCCGCGAGACGAATCGCCTGGGGCAAGACCACCAACGCCGGCCAGACCTGCGTCGCCCCCGACTACGTGCTCGTCGAGGCCGCCCAGAAAGAGGCGCTCATCGCCGGCATTCAGGCCGCGTGGCGCGCTTTCTACGGTAGTGACCCGAGTCAGTCGCCCGACTACGGCCGCATCGTGAGTGAGACCCACCTTCGCCGACTGCGTGGCCTCATCGATCCCGGCAAGCTCGGGCCGGGCCGCGTCGTCTCCGGCGGCGGCGCCGACGAGGCGTCGCGTTACCTCGAGCCCACCATCGTCGACATGGGCCCGGCCACGGCCGAAGCGCTCGGCACGCCGCTGATGCAGGAAGAGATCTTCGGACCCATTCTGCCGGTGCTCACGGTAGCCGGGCTCGAGGACGCGATCCGGGTCGTGCGCCACCTCGAGAACCCGCTCGCGCTCTACCTCTTCACGTCGGATCGCGACGAGAAGTCGAGCGTGGTGGGCCGGGTGTCCTTCGGCGGCGGCTGCATCAATGCGACGCTAGTCCACCTCGGCGACCCCGATCTGCCCTTCGGCGGCGTCGGCGCCAGCGGTCTCGGCGCCTACCACGGCAAAGCGGGCTTCGACGCGTTCACGCACTGGAAGTCCATCCTCGAGTCGGCCACCTTCATCGACCCCGCGTTGCGTTATCCGCCCTACGCCGGCCGCCTCGGCCTCATCAAGCGGCTCGTGGACCGTTGAACACCCGGCACGACACCGCGAGCAGCCCGCCTCGGCGCTCGAGCCGCTTCGCGGTCGCGGCGATGCTGGTGGCGCTCCTCGGGCTCGGGCTCGTCGTCTTCTCGGACGGGGACGCCGCGCTGGTCTCGCCGTCGGCCCAGAGCGGACCGCCCGATGGGCCCGACCTCGATGACCGCGCGTCGACCCCGGAGGCGATCCCCGTCGTCGCCGGCCACCTCTTGAATCAAGACGACCGCGGCGGGATCGCCGGCGGGACCATCAGCGCGCGTTGCGGCAAGGCGCAACAGACCGTCATCACGAGAGACGGTGGCGCTTTCGCGTTTCGGACGCTGCCGGCGGGGAAGTGCGTGCTCTCGGCGTCGGCGCCCGGCCATGTGAACGCGGGGCCTCAGCTCGAGGTCTCGGTCGAGATCGAGGTGGATCCGTCCGAGCCCTACGGCGACCTCGAGCTGCGGCTCTACAGTGCGGCGACCGTCGAAGGGACGGTGCGTCGCGCGATCCGAGGCACGCTCGACCCGGTGGCCCAAGGGGCCTCGGCCGGCCAAGCGCCGCGTGGGCTCCCCGTGCCGGGCGCTCGCTTGTCCCTCCTCTACGACGAAGCGCCCGGCGCGGACGGCCCCTTCGCGCTGTCGGCCGAGGTGGTGAGCGACGACGAGGGCCACTTTCGTCTCGACGGGGTGGGGCCCGGGCGGCTCCGGATCCTCGCCGAACACGATGACTACGGCGCGGCAGAGAGCCTCGACCGCTTCATCCGCCCCGGGGATCACGTCACGGATATGGACGTCGACCTGTCACCCACCGGCATCGTCCGTGGCGTCGTGCGACTACGTGGCGTCGCCGTCGTCGGGGCTCGCGTCGGCGTTCAGCGGCCGGGTGAAGCGCGCGCCTACGAGGCCGTGTCGGGCGCCGATGGCGCTTACGTCGTCACCGAAGTCCCCGCCGGTGAGCTGACCGTCGTGGCGTCGGCCTATGGCGCCATGCCCGGGATCATGGCCAAACGTGCGCTCGAAGCCGAATCGGAGCTGGTCCTCGACTTCGCACTCGAAGCCCGGCCGGGCGTCGGTGGACGCGTGCTGTCACCGGATGGGGAGCCTACGTCCGGCGCGACGATCGAGGTCCGCTCGTCGGCGCGGGGACCCGCTGAGGAGCGCGTCGCCTCCGAACGCGACGGCACGTTCTGGCTCGATCGCCTGGAGCTCGCCAATGGGCAGCGTGTCCTCTTAGCGACGCACCCGGAGTATGGCCCGTCGGCGCCCGTGTTGGTCCCGCGCGCCGGGGAGAGCGTCGTCCTTCAGCTCACGGCCGGCGGCCGGCTCTCGGGCAACCTCGTCGACTCGCGCGGGGCGCCGGTACAGACCTTCGTGATGACCATCATCGACGCCGATCGGCAATTCAGCGGCGGGAGGCGCACCGTCGTCCGCGATCCTCGCGGAGCGTTCACGAGTGCGGCGCTCGGCCCGGGGCGCTACTTCGCGCTCCTCGCCCGAGAAGACGGCGCGGGCGTCGTCGAATCCGAGCCGGTCGTGGTGGCCGCGGGTCGAACCACCCACATCGGGACCTTGCGGCTCGCGGCCGCCGGCGGGGCGACCGGCCGCGTGGTCGATGAGACTGGCCGCGCCATCCGAGGCGTCTCAGTGGCCATCGAAGGCCCCCTCGGCGGCGGCCGGGTCGGGGCGTCGGCCTCGGGGCCCGACGGCACCTTTCACATCGGATCGTTGCCCACCGGCTCGACCCTTCTCTTCGCGCAACGTGGGCTCCGAACTCGCCTGCTCTCGCGCGTCACGACTCGGGAGGGCGACGTCCTTGAGCTCGGTGACATCGTGATGACGCGTTCCGCGGGCAAAGAAGGCGGGATTCAGTACTCCGGTGTCGGGATGCGCCTCGGGATGGGCGACGACGGCGCCATCCGCGTGCTCCAGGTCTTCGATGGCAGCCCGGCCGCTGGTGCGGGCCTCCCGGCCGGCGCGACCGTACTCTCGGTGGGTGGCTACGAGACGTCCCGCATGACGATCTCGAAGGTCGTCGAGCTCATCCGCGGAGAAGTGGGCTCGGAGGTCACGGTGCAGGTCGCGCTCGAGGACGGCACGCGTCGGACGCTGAAGCTGGTCAGGAGTGAGGTGCTCTCGAACTGAGTGACGTGCCCGGTCTGGCCGCGCAGCGTTGGTACTGGCAACCTCGACGCTGCGAACATTGGCGAACCAAAGGCCCTGTGGTAGTGGTTAATGGCGTGGAAATCCTATGGGCGGTGCGGGCGGGTACCGACCATGGAGACCACCCGAGGTCCTGTGCAAGAGCTCCTCCACGGCAAGTACCGCATCCTCCACGAAGTGGGGCAGGGCGGCATGGCGGTCGTCTACAAAGGCGTAGACGTCGCGCTCGACCGTGAAGTCGCCATCAAGGTCCTGCACCCGCATCTCGCCAGCCGCACGGACTCGCGAATCCGCCTCCAGCGCGAGGCGCGGGCCGTCGCCAAGCTCCACCACCCGAACATCGTCGAGATCTACGACTACTCCGGCATCGAGTCGGACAAGAGCTTCATCGTCACCGAGTACATCCGCGGCGAGACGCTCAAGGACTTCGCCGACCGCCACGAGCCGAAGTTGCCTGAGATCGGCGCGATGGTCGTGTACGTCATCGCGGGCGCGGTCGCGCACGCGCACGACGCTGGGATCATCCACCGGGACATCAAGCCCGAGAACATCATGATCCGCGACGACGGGCGCCTGAAGCTGATGGACTTCGGCATCGCGCAGGTCGCGGAGCTCTCGGCCATGACGGTCACCGGCGCGCTCGTCGGCAGCCCGGCCCACATGTCGCCGGAGCACGTCGAAGGACGGGTCCTCGACTGGCGCGCCGACGTCTTCAGCCTCGGCACCTTGCTCTATTCGCTCTGCACTGGGCGGCTCCCCTTCGAGTCGCCGTCGCCGCACGCGCTCCTCCGCCAGATCCTCGAAGCGCGCTACGACGACCCGCGCATGCACAACGGCGCGATCTCGAAGCGTCTTCATGGCGTCATCGTCCGCTGCCTGAAGCGCGAACCCGACGAGCGCTACGACTCCGCTGCTGCCCTCCGCGAAGAGCTGGGCGCCTACTTGAGCGAGCTCGGCTTCACCGATCCCGCCGTCGCGCTCGCCGAGTACTTCGAGAACCCGACGGAGGTCGAAGCGGCGTTCACGAAGCGCGTGGTCGAACGGCTCATGAGCAAGGCCAAGGACCACGCCAGCGCCGGCCGGGTCCCGATGGCGCTCGAACACTACAATCAGGTCCTCGCGCTTGAGGGCAACCGGGAGGACGCGCTCGAAGAGGTGCAGCGGCTCTCGTCGTCGCGTCAACGTCGAACGATCGCGCGTCGTGCCGTCGCGGTGGCTCTCGGGCTCGCGGCGGCGGTGGGCCTCGTCTTCGTCCTCATGGAGGACGCGCCACTCTCGTCCGATGCCGGATCGCCCGTCGCCGTCGAGGAGCCCGTGCCATCCCCGAGCGCCGTCCCCGAGAAGGTCGCGCCCGCCGAACTGCCCGAGTCCGCCGCCCCCGCCGTGGCCGAGGTGGCGCCCGTCGTGGTTCCGGCCCCGGTGGAGGGACTTCGTCGTGATCGCGAGGACTTCCACCTCGTCCGCAACGACCGGCGCATCGCCGAGCCGACCCCAGCCGCGGTCGTCGCCCTTGCGCCCGGCCAGGCGGAGGTCGTGGCAGAGGCGAAGGTCCCAAAGCCGCCTATCGTGAAGAAGCCGCCCATCGTGAACCGTCCGGGCGGCTCGGCCGACGTCGAGCCGCGTCCCACGGGCGTGCAGGTAAAGCTGGTAGCACTCCACGGGGGCGCGCTCGAGTTCCAGGGTCAGCGCTACGAGCGCGGCGAGACGTCATCCAAGCTGCTGCAGCCGGGGACCTACTCCGTCCGGGTCTACTACCTCGACTGCGGCGCCTGCATCTCGAAGACCCACACCTTCACGGTGGGCCCGAAGACCCCGGAAGTGCTCAAGTTTCGCGCTGACTTCAAGGACGCCTCGCTGGTCGTGAACGGCACCCCGGGGGCGACGGTGAAGGTGGCCGAGAAGAACGGCAAAGTAGGCGCCCCGATCGCGTTTCAGATGTCCCAGCCGACGCGCCGCGTAAACATCACGGTCTCGAAGGAGGGCTTTCAGGCGAAGACCGTGAGCGCGACGCTCGAGACGGGCGCCGTCGTGGAGAAGTCGGTCTCGCTCGACCCGCTCTGAGCGCCCCAATGCGTCGTTCGCCTTGATCCGGACCTCTGCGATGCAGATGCTCAGCGGGTGAATGGAGCTAAGGACGAGAGTCGCGCCCACGCGGCAACCGCCTCTCACTCGCCGTCCGTGCGGGTGGTGCTGGCGACCATCTTGCTCGCGCCGCTCATGGCCCTCATGCTCATCGTCGGTCTGCTCGCGACCATACTTCTCCTCGCTGAGCGCTCGAAGGCGAGGGAACACGACCTCGCGGGTGGAGGAACGACGACCAACGCGGCGGTGGCGTCAACCGGCGTCGTCTCCGCCCTGAGGGCCCCGGAGGTCGGGCATCCCCGGCGAGCCCCCGCCGTCTTGCCGCTACTGACCGGGAGGGGGGCCGCGGAGAGTGTCGCGCGGCGCGACCGCGAGGAGTCCGGCGACTCGTGGCAATGGCGACGAATCATCGAGTACGACCATGCCGACTACCGCTCGCAGGGGCGTCGTCGCAGTCCCGCGACCGCACGCACCGAAGGCACGGCGACTGAGAGGTCGGTGAAGCTCGTGGCGCTCTACGGCGGCGCGCTGGAGTTTCAAGGGCAACGCTACGAGAGGGGCCATACGCCCTTCACGTTGCTGCAGCCGGGGACCCACACGGTGAGGGTCTACTATCGTGACTGCCGCGGCTGCATCTCGAAGACCCACACCTTCACCGTGGGCCCGAAGACCCCGGAAGTGCTCAAGTTTCGCGCGGACTTCGAGGACGCCACCTTGGTCGTCAACAGGCCGGCTGGGGCCCGCGTGAGGGCGGCCGAGAAGCGCGGCTCGGTGGGCGCCCCGATCTCGTTTCCGATGTCCCAGCCGCTTCGTCGCGTCATCGTCACCGTCTCGAAGGAGGGCTTTCAGCCGAAGACCGTGAGCGCCACGCTCGAGACGGGCGCCGTCGTGGAGAAGTCGGTCTCGCTCGACCCGCTCTGAGCGCCCCGCCGCGTCGTCCGCCGCATTGTCCTGAAGAAGGGCGACTGCCTTGACCCTGATCCCATCGGCGTTCATGCTCCCCGCGTGAGTCGGGTCATCAGCGGCAGCCGCAAAGACGGGGCGTGGCGCGGTCGTGCGTTTGCCGCTCGACTCCTTGCTGTGGCCGCGCTGCTCTGCGCTCCCGCCCACGCGGCGGACCCGCCCACGCTGGCCGATGAGCTTGAGGCGGCCGAGAACGACTATCGCGAGCTGCAATATCGCGCCGTCGAACAGCGCTTGCGCCCGCTCCTCTACCCCACGCCCAAGTTCGAGTCGCCCGATGACCGGCTGAGAGCCCGCGAGCTGCTCGGCGCCGCCCTCTGGTTTTTGGGCGAGAAGGACAAGGCGCAGCAGGAGTTTCAGCTCCTCCTGCGAAAACAATCCGGCCACGAGCTCGACAAGTTCACGTATCCGAAGCCGCTCCGGGACTTCTTCGACGAGGTCCGAAACCTGCTCGTGCAGCAGGGCGACATCACGGTCGTGGTCGAGCCCGACCCGCCTGTCTCCACCCCTCCGACGGTCATCCGCATCACTCAGGAGCGCCAGAGCCGCGCAGTCGCCTTCTTGCCCTTCGGCGTCGCGCAGTTCGAACAGAAGCGCGTCGGGTGGGGCGCCTTCTTCGCGACCTCCCAGGGGCTCGCCGCCCTCGCCAACATCGGCGCGTATTCGGCTTACCTCGCCATCTACGACGGCGGTGATCGGGCCGCCCAAGAGGCCCTCTTCATCACGACCATCGCGTCCGGCGCCGCGTGGATCGGACTCACCATCTGGGGGATCATCGACGGCAACGTCGCGTATGAGCCCACGCTCGAAGTCGTAACCGAGATCGTGCCCGCGAGCAGCTTGCCGAGCGCCGAGCTGAAGCTCCTGAAGCCGAACGAGCCCTCGCTGCCGGGCTCCCCGCGGCTCGCCGCCGACCCGACCTTGCCCTCGGACACCCAGAGCCCCTGACGCCGGGTTCGGACGACTTCGCGCCGCGTTTCGTAACGAGGCGACGCACTCGAAAAGTTGGGATAAGCTCCCCGCATGCCGCAGCTCATCCTGGCACCAAGAGGCAAGGGAAAACCGGTCCTTTTCCCTCTCTTCAAGAAGATCACCTCGATCGGGAGCTCCGCCGACAACGACGTGATGCTCCCCGAGCCCGGGATCGCGCCCTATCACGCCAACATTCTCTACGACGGGAAGAGCTTCGTGCTCTCCGAGGCCGACAAAGCCACCGAGGTGCTCGTCAACGGCCGTCGGCGTAAGACGCACACGCTCGCCGACCAGGACAGCCTGCGAATCGGCCCAGCGCAGCTCACGTTCTCGCTCTTCGACGAGGTCTCGACCGACGACGACATCCCCGACTCGACGACGGCCGCCAACCACGCGCTCGAGTCGCTCGAGAAGCTCGAGGCCTTCAGCGAGAAGCTCTTCGGGATCTACGACATCTCCCAGCTCCTCGAAGCGCTGATGGACGACATCGTCGACCTCTCGAAGGCCGACAAGGGCTTCCTCATCCTCATGGACGGCGAGCGGCCCGTCGTACGCGTCGCCCGCAACATCGCGCACCGCGAGGTGGAGGACAGCCAGGTCGCCTTCAGCGACTCCATCGTCCAGAAGGTCATGCAGTCGCGCCGGCCCATCATCGTCAGCGACGCGCTCCACGACCGGGAGTTCTCCGGCTCGACCTCGATCATCAACCTGCGGCTGTGTTCGGTGATGGCCGTGCCGCTGCAGACGAAGGGCACCTTCCTCGGGCTCATCTACGTCGGCAACGACAACATCGTGAACCTGTTCCGGCCCTA
>JADMJS010000346.1 GCA_018780435.1 Myxococcales bacterium | reverse complement strand
GCGCTCGACCCGGAGAGGCGGTCGGGCTCGAGCCCCGCGTCTTCGAGCGCCATCGCGAAGCCGGTGTGCGCGAAGAAGCCGAAGAAGCCGGCCGACAGCGTGAGGCCGAAAGGCGCTTCGGCCAGCCACTCCTGGAGGGTCGGGCGGGCTGCGCTCAATTGACGGCCGTCGGGACGCGAAGGCTGAAAGGCGCGATCTGGGCGCGGAAGGTCTCCGTGTCGCCGGACGTCACGCGGATCATGCCGTAGCTGCCTTCCATCGTGCCGAACTCGGTGCGGAGCGGACAGAAGCTCGAGTAGGTGTGGCTCTTGCCGGGGGCGATGGTGGGCGTCTCGCCGACCACACCGACGCCTTCGACGCGCTGGGTGTCACCGGTGGCGTCTTTGATGACCCAGTGCCGGGTGAGCAACTTCACGGGCGTGCGGCCGCGGTTCTCGATGGTCACCGAGTATGAGAACAAGAACTGGCGATGCGACGGCGTCGACTGCTCCGGCACGTAGCGGGCTTCGACTCGGACGACGACGTCGTCCGTGGTGGCTTCGGATCGGCCCGTGATCGGGTGACTCACGTCGGCTCCTTTGGGGCAGGGCCCGGACGATGCCGGGCCCTGCGGGCTAGGCATGATCGCAGGGATCAGTGGTGGTGGTGGCCGCCGGGGCCGTGGACGTGGCCGTGGCTGAGCTCCTCGGCCGTCGCCTGGCGGACGCCGGTGACCTCGGCCGTGAAGTGCAGGATCTTGCCGGCGAGCGGGTGGTTGCGGTCGATGAAGATCGTGTTGCCCGAGACGCCCGCGATCCAGATGGGGAAGGGCGAGCCGTCCGGGGCGCGGGCAATGAATTGCGTGCCCGGCTCGAGGACCGCCGACGCTGGGAAGGCCGAACGATCGATGGGTTGCGGCGTGCCGTCACGGCGACCGTAGCCCTCTTCCGGCTGAACCTTGACTTCGACCTTGTCGCCGACGTTCTTCCCGGCCAGCGCGTTCTCGAGGCCCACGACGATCTGGTGATGACCGTGCATGTAGGTGAGGGGCTCGCCGGGCTCCGACTGGTCGATGACCGCGCCGTCGTCGCCGCGAAGGACGTAGTTGATCTGGACGACGGAGTTCATGGCGATGGTCTCAAGGCTCATGGGCGTTTCCTTTTCGCAGGGCACAGGGACGAGCACGGGGGCGCCGTCTCGTGGGGGTCAGGGGATTCAGGCCTTCTCAGTCGTGGTTCCCGTGAACGGGAGCCCGCGGATGAGCAGCGTCGGCACGACGTTCGCACAGGGCGAGGACCACCACGTCGGGACCGCACTGCGGGCCGCCGTGACGCCCTCGATACGGGCGAACGCGGCGAGGATGCTATCTGTGAATCGCAAGTTCTGCACGCCCCTTCCCTCGATTCACCGAACGTCGCCGTCCGGTGCGGCGTGAGCGCGGAGCTGCTCAGCGACGCGGCGCACGAGCGCGAGCTCGCCGTGAGACCCCGTGACGGTGGGTTCGAGCAGGGACCGCACGGGGCCTCGCGCGGTTGCCGCGTCAGCCTAGCAGCCGTCGGGGCGGGGGCCCCCTATGGGATCGCGGGCTCGGTGGGCTTCGGTCCGGCCCCGATGACGAGGCGGTCGTAGCAGCAGCGGTAGGGGGCGATATTTCCTAGCGATACCTTGTCTGACAAGAAGTCGCAGCTTTCCCCGTCGAATAGTTGTATTGCGCCAGATATACCGCTGACATGCTCAATTACGATGTTGGTGGTCAGCTCGGGCGCAGAGACTCCGGGCTGCAGTGGGCCCGGGGACTTACATGCGCCAGATAGCTCGCCAGTGCTGCAGACATGCCCGCCCGCTATCGCACAGAAGTAGGTCGCGTTACTCCACGAATCTTCACCTCTCGCGTTTACCTCCATGCAGAAATCACCGGCGGCTGACGTCCCTTCCGGGCACTCCGTCAGGGCACTCGAGAGGCTCGTCAACGCCGAAGTGGTCCCATCGAGGAGGGCGACGTCTGATTGAAGCGTCGGCAGCACGCTGACCCACTCGTGAAGCGACTCAAGAGTCACTAGTAACGTCGCTGCGGGGAGGATGTCGGAGACGACATTGGTCGCCAGTACATCGATGACAGGCGGCGGGGAGTCTTCCAATACCTGAACTCGCGCGGCGAGAGCGGTGATCACGGCCCGAAGTGCGTCACGCTCGGTCTCAAGCTCAGCGATGCGATCATCAGACGCCTTGTCCGCGGCGACATTGGCGGCAAGCTGGCCGTCGACGGCCTTGAGTAACGCCTGGAGTTCGGCGCCCTTAATCAGGGTCGCCGAGTCGTCGAACGTGATGGCGCTCGACGGGAAAGTCGTGGTGGGTTCCGTGGTCTCACCGGTGCCGGCGCATGCCGCGGCGACGAAGGTCATCGAGATCGTGAGCGCGACGTGGACTTCCATGCTTACGGCGTCGGCTCTGCTGGTTTCGGTCCGGCTCCGATGACGAGGCGGTCGTAGCAGCAGCGATAGGGGGCGAAGTTACCGGATGAAATCTTGTCCGATGTAAAATCACACAGTTTTCCATCAAATAGCTGCATTGCGCCAGAAATGCCAGTAATGGGATCGACTACGATGTTGGTGGTGAGTTCGGGCGCGACGATTCCGGGTTGCAGTGGGCCAGGTGAGCTACATGCGGCTGATAGTTCGCCAGTTGTACACACGTGCCCCCCCGCCACAGCACAGAAGTAGGTGGCATTGCTCCATGCATCCTCACCTCTCGGGTCCGTCTCCATGCAGAAATCACCGGCGGCTGACGTCCCTTCCGGGCACTCCGTCAGGGCACTCGAGAGGCTCGTCAACGCCGAAGTGGTCCCATCGAGGAGGGCGACGTCTGATTGAAGCGTCGGCAGCACGCTGACCCACTCGTGAAGCGACTCAAGGGTCACTAGTAACGTCGCTGCGGGGAGAATATCGGAGACGACATTGGTCGCCAGTACATCGATGACCGGCGGCGGCGCGTCTTCTAGTGCCTTCACACGTGAAACCAGAGAGACGTTTGCCGTTCGGAGCACATCGCGTTCAGTCTCCAGCGAACCGACTCGTGCCTGAAGCGCGCTGACCTGCTCCTCAAGCGCCTTCATGGTGCTCGCCATCGCGTTGCCGGAGGCGATCGCGGCGGCCTGTCCGTGGTCGAGGCCCTCCAACATCACCTGGACGTTCGCTGCCTTCAAGGTGGACCCGTCGTCAACGAAGGTAATCGCCTCGGCCGGCAGAGTCGTCACTGGGGCGGCGGGCGAGGTGTCGCCACAAGCGACAATTGCCATCGCGATGAGGATTGGGATGGAGACGCGGTGCCAAGTCATGAAGCCTCAGGGTGTAACGGTCCACGACCAGTCTAGCGGAATCCCGGGCGCTGTCGATTGCACGGTTGGAGCGGCGGCTCCCGGCACCGCGACGACTGGGCGCGCGGGAATCGTGGCCGCGACGTTGGTTCCAGCATTCGTCGCGCCTTCCACGGTGATCTGGGTGATGGCCACACCAACGTCCACGGGAATCTGTTTGCAGGGGTCGAGGTTCATGGTGCAGGCCGCCGCCAGATGGCGCTCGGTGGCCGGTACGGCGCATGAACTCGTGGACTTCGGGGCGAGGTACTCCCACTTTCCGTTGAAGGTCTCTCGAGGGAGCACGAAGCAGCTTCCGCCGGTGTCCGAGACCACCGACAGGTACGCCTTCTGTCCCGCGCCCAGCAGTATGGCCCCGTTGGTCTCCGGGATGAGGGTCGACGACAAGCTGCTTCCCATGCGCCAACTGGCAGTGACGCCCGTGTCCATCGCCAGCGTCGGAGCCGGAGTTCCGAAGAAGACCGAGGCGCAGGTTCCAGCCTCTACCTTGCATTCGCCAAGCCCACAATGGGAGAGCGCACACGCGCCACCTGTGCCAGCGTTCGCTGTCCTCCAGGTTTTGCTCAGATTCCAGCGTACCGGTTTCAGCCCCGCGACGTCGAAGCGCACCGGCAGCGCAACATCATGGGGGTTCTTGACTTCGAGGTGCGCCACCCTAGCTCCATGGATTGCGGCCCAACCGGCTGTCGGAATTGCGCTGAACGGCGCCGAAAGTGCGCCGGCGCTCTTAAGACCTTCCAAATCCGGCTGCGACGTCGCTGAAAGGACGGACGTGACCAGTGGGGATGGCTTGACTAACACTGTCAGTCGGACGACGAGCGTCGACACGTTGCCGGCGAGGTCGGACGCTACGAAGGCCACTTCGTTGGGCCAGTCCGACTCCGCGAGGGGGACTTCTGCGTTGAAGGTCATCCTCTCCAGCACGAGCGGAGCACCCGAGAGAGTTCCAGACTCACTATAGCCTTTAATTAGGCTTGACTTATTACATGTTTTGATTCCATTTCGCATGAATGAGAACGAGCTTGATGAAATATCATTGGAATCATACAGTGACACTGCTATCATTGCTGTCGAGTTTGCTTCAAATTTTGAATCTATTGGTAGCCTGAAGTTGTGAGCCCAACGAGTGAAGGAGGGACAGCCACTCGGACCACCACAAGTCTGCTCATTGAAGAGGACGGTGGTATGGTTCCCGCCCTCCTTCGGCGGCGTAAAGCCCACATCAATCGTCCGAAGACTCTCATCCCCCGCCTTCGTCGGCACCAGCGTGATCACCGGCTTCACGTCGTCGAAGTGGACGATGACGGGCTCACTGAAGGTGTTGTTCCCGAGCGCATCGGTGCAGTGTGCCATGACGACGACGCCGGCATCACTCGTCACGTCGATCTTGCCGACGAAAAACGCGCCATCGTTCGTGCTCATCGCGCTCGGCCCGGGAACCAGGGTGTCTCCGGTTACCGTGGCGACGACTCCGCCCACGCCCGCGTCTCCTCCATTGACGACCGGATACACTGTCGCCTTGTTGGTCCAGCTGTTGTTCATCGGCTCGAGGAGCTCGCAGCTCGGTGCGGTGACATCGGCGCGCGCTAGTACGGCGCTGTGCGCCGCCTCGTTGCCGAGGTTGTCTTTGGCGACCAAGTTCAGGGTGGTCCAGACGCCTTCCTTCAGCGTGACGGTGGCGGTCGCTTTCCAGGTCGTGGCGTCGATTTTCTGAAGCGAGGCCGTGATTCCTTCGATCGTTACGGTCGCTACGCCGGCGGCGTCGGTCAGTGTGTACGTGACCGGGGCGGCGGTGGACCTAACCCAGACTTGCACGCCGCTGACCCACATCGAGCTGGGGAAGGTCGGCCTGGTGGTGACCTTGGGGCCCACGGAATCGATGGCGTGGGTGGTCGTGTGGGTCAGCGTATTGCCGGCGACGTCGGTCACCGTGGTCGTGATGGTGGTCGTGGTGCCGCTCGGGATCGTGATGGTAGCCGCCACGTTCGCGCCCGATGGCGTCACTGGCGTCGTCACGCCGCCCACCGTGACGGCGACGCTGGCGACACCGCTCGCGGCGTCGTTCACGACGGCGCTCCAAGCCAGTGGTCCCGGCTTCACCAAGCTGCCGTTCGCCGGGACGTGTGAGGTGAGCGTCGGGCTGGTGGTGTCGAGCCCATAGATGCGGGTCTCGGACGTCCCCACGTTGCCGAGCGCGTCGAAACATCGCGCCTGTATGGAGTGAGAGGTCCCCGTGAGGGTCCAGGCGTGCTGCCAGTCGCTCCCGTTCAGGGTCGCCCCCAGGACGGGGACCTTGCCATCCACCACGAACTCGACGCGATCGAGACCGACTCCGTCGTCGGTCCCGGTGGCGGTCGTCACGGCTGCCGGGAGCTTCTGCCATGCCTTGGCGACGGCGGGGCCCGCGAGGACGCAGCTCGGCGCTTGGTCGTCGCGTGCGACCTTCAGGTCGACGGTCATCGTATTCCCTACGGAGCCCTTGGCGGTGATGGGTAGCGTCGACGGCCCCGGCGCAATTGGGACCGTCACTTCGTAAGTTCCCGCTTTCGTGGGTGCGCCGCCGGACTGCAGGGCGGCGGCCTTGGCGGCGACGCTCACCTCGATGGCGCCGGACTCCTCGTCGGCGACCGAGACGAGGATCGTCGCCGAGTCACCGTGTATCCACCACGTCCCACTGAGCTCGACGGCGTCGGGGATAGTCACGGACGTTACCGATGGCGGCGTTGCGTCCACGAGGTAAGTCACGGCGGCGCTACTTTCGTTGCCCGCCAAGTCACGGGCCCAAACGATCGTCGGAACCGTGGAGGCCCCGGGCGGCACGTTCGCGTAAGCAAAGTAGTAAGAGCCGTCGGACTCGACCGCCGCCGTCGCTCCAGCCGCGGTCGCGCCATGTTGGTCGATGGCGCCATCATCCTCGAGTCGGTAAACGATCGTCGCCCCGAGAGGCCCGACATAGCCCCCGTCCTTCGGGGCCCAGATGGTGATGGCCGGAGCCTCCACATCCCGCCGAACGACCACGACATCCGACATCGCGCTGTTCCCGAGCGCATCGACGCAGAGCGCCCGCACCTCGGTGGCGCCCACCGCGAGGCCTCCGACGTCGAGGCCCGCGCCCCCAGACACCGGGAGCCCATTCTTGAACGCCGAGGCGGTCGCGCTGCCCGCGAGCGAGTCGCTGGTCATGGCCACGAGCCGCACGAGCTCGGCCTTCGTATACCCGTGCGCGGGCAAGGGCAGGGCGCTCCCATCCGGCGCTGGGACGTCGACGCGGAGGAGCTCACACGACGGCGGCTCCTCATCGACGATGAGCTGACGCAGGGCGGTGGCGGTATTGCCCGCGCGGTCGGTCATCGTCACGGCGAGCTGCTGGCCACCCACCGTCTCGAAGCCGCCATGCCAATCGCCGATCGCGCCCATGACGGCCTCAGACGACGTCGTCTTCGGCCCGTCCAGCACCGAAAATTGTACGTCGACTACTCCGGTGCCCTCGGCACCCGCCGCATCGGTGTCGACGATCACGGCGGTCACCTCGTGGGCGCCGACCCGCAGGATCAGGTCCCCACCGGCATCGAACCCACGCGGGAGCACCAGTCCCGTGAGCGTCGGCGGCTCGCGATCGAGGTGACCCCAGACGGTCGTCTCGCTCGGGTTGCCCGCGCGGTCCACGGCGGTGACGGTGACACTGACGTCGCCATCGGCCGTGACGGGACCGAAGGGTGGCAGTGTCGCCTCCCAGGTGCCCTGGGCCAAAACGCCAGGTGATGTCGCCGTGCCGGCCTCTGACATCGCTGTGAGCGACAGCACAGGATCGACGTCGGACACGAGACATCGCAGGACGACGGGCCCGTCTCCGATGGCGCCGCTGTCGCCGAGGGTGCAGCCCGACACCATGGGGGCTTCCTCGTCGCGATGGAGCGCGACCGCCTCGGCCGTCGACGTGTTCCCAAGCGCGTCCTGGCAGACGACCACCACTGCGCTCTCACCGAGCGGGATCGCGGTGACTTGCACCGGCGAGTCGGCCGCGGCAACAGGACCCGGCAGCACGCCGAGCTGCGCGCGCGCCGTGACGCCGCCAACGCCCGCATCGTTCGCCGACCACGCGAGCGCGAATACGTCGCCTCGGAAGAAGCCACCGTCCGCCAGCGCGCCGACGAGGCACTCGGGCCCAATGTCGTCTCGAGCGAGCTCGATGGCCGAATCCCGTGTATTTCCCGCGAGATCCCACGCCTTGATCCCGAGCGTACGTTGGGCCCCCGCCGGCACGAGCACCTGCCACGCGCCGCCCGCCCAGGTCGCCGCCTGGCCCTCCACGGTGACCCCGCCGACCGCGCTCGGCGCGTCCAGAGTCCACACCCGCACCGTCGCGTACGTGTCACGGACGAAGAAGGTGGTCCCGTCGTCGCCGAGGACGCCGCCGAGCACGTCGACGGTCGCGATGACCGGCGCGGAGGCGTCCTTGGCGTAGATCACGGTGCCCGTGCTCTCGAGTCCAGCGAGGTCGACGACGCGCCATTCGATCGGCGTGGGCCCATCGAGCTCCGGGAGGGGCAGGGTGGTCTCGACCCGCCAGAGGCCGGGTGCGAACGGCGCCGGCGTCGAGGTGAGCCACTCTCCCCCCGCCGTGCGGAGCTGCACTAGAGCCACCCCGCTCTGCTCAGTGACATCGAGGATCACCGTCACCTCGTTGACGGCGAGCGACGTGCCGGGGGGCGGCGAGACCTTCACGACCGGCGGCGTCCGGTCCACGCGAAGTGGGATTGGCGCCGATGTCGCCTCGTTGCCGAGCGCGTCGGTGCACCGGGCGGTGAGCTGCGTCGAGCCGTCGGGCACCAGCACCGTCGCCGTGAACGCCGCCCCGGCCAAGGTCCCCGTCGACGTGCCGAAGCCGCCATCGACGCTGACGGCGTCGGCGCCGGCCCCATCGTCCGCCGCATCACCGAAGACCACGACGCTCGCCACCGAGGTCCAGCCGTCGTTCGGCAGCGGCGTTAGCGCGCACGTGGGCGGTGTCGCGTCTTGCGCGGCGAGCATCGATTCCGAGCGGACGTTGCCCGCCCCATCGGTCACGAGCAGCTCGAGCGCGGTCGGCAGCGGCGGCGTCGCGACCACGGCGCTCCACGTGTCGCCCGCGCCCGCCGTGAGCACCGCCGGGACGCCGGCTACACTCACTGCCGCGATCCCGCCAGCGTCCAGAACGACCGCCCGCACGACGCACTCTCCGCCCGAGACCCACGCCACGCCATCGCGGTGCACCGACGACGCCGGCCCCCACTCGACGAGGGTCGCTATCGTCCCGTCCCGAACGGCCGTCCCGACCACCAGCGCTTCATGTCCGGCTTCATCGTGCGCCCGAACGTCGAAGGCGAAGGGCCCGTCGGTCACGGGCGACAGCACCACCGCGGTCCAGCGCCCGTCCGCGAGCGCCGCGTCGGTCCAAAGCCCGCCGACGGCGCGGACGGCCACGTCCGTCACCGCGCTGTCATCGCTCACGGTCACCATCACTGGGAAGCCGCTGGGGCCGACCAGCCCGCCCTCCTGTGGCGCGGAGATCGTAATCAACGGCTCCTCGAGGTCGACGCGAACCTCGATTTCGACCTTGGCGGCGTTGCCGGCCCGGTCGTGGGCTTCGAGCGTCACGGTGTGTGCCCCCTGCCCGAGCTCCCGAGTCAGGTCGAAGCGGCCATCGCTGAGCAGGAGTGTCTCCGGGGCGTCGTCGTCGACCTGCACCGTGAGGCGGTCGGCGCCTGAACCCTCGGGATCAATCACCTGGCCCTCGAGCTCGACCGTCGCCTCCGCCACCACGGACGGGAGCGCGTTCGCCGAGATGACCGGCGGGATGGTGTCGATGATCAGCGTTCGGGTCGCCGAGCCCACGTTCCCGGACAGATCCGTCGCCGACAGCGTGAGCGCGAGGGGCCCCTGCGGCAGTGAGGCCACATCGAGCTGGGACTCCCAGCTCCCGGTGAGGAGATCGACGTTGGCGGCTCCGGGCGGCCCCGTCACCGCCGCCGTCTCGTCGCCGAAGGTGAACGACGCGAGCCCGCCCGGGTCGTTGGCGAGCGCTCGCACCGTGAACGGCGCGTTGACTGCGGCCCCGTCGGCAGGGGTTGGCGACTCGAAGGACACCGTGGGCGGGAGCGGGTCGAAGGGGCCCCGCGGCGCCGGCGCATCGGGCGGATAGAGCGGCCCCGTATCGGTCGAGACCAGCGTACAGAAGCCGTCTGCGTCGGTCAGGTCGGCCGTCGTGAGCCCGGTCCAGCCGTCCTGGCGCTGATTCCACCGAACGGTCGCTTGAGCGAGCCGCGAACGCGTCACCTCGACGTCGAGCGCGGGGCCGTTCGACCATGCCGCAACGGTGTTCTCGAGTCCGTCGAAGTGGCCATCTCGGAGGTCGGCCCGAAGCGCCCGCGTGAATGACACGAAGGTCGCCTGCGCGCCGTCCGGCCGAGCCGCCCGCAGCTCGGACCAGACCTCGAGCAGCCCCATGTGGAAGAGCGTGACCGCCGCCTCCGGGGTCGGCCACGTGAGCGCCGCGCCGCCGCCGCGCGCGACCTCGACCGCGTCGAAGACGTCGGGATGGACGTGCTCCGCGAAGCGTTCGACGGCGAGGTTGACCGCGCGGTCGGGACCTTCCGTGTCCCTGAGGGAGAGCGCGTGCGTCGTGATGAGCGTCGTGAGCACGTCGACCTGCAGCTCGGTCCCGGTCAGACTCGGCCCGAGCACGGTCGTCGCGAAGAGCTCGTCGCTGTCGCCGAAATGTTCGGTCTCGCCGCTGGCGGGGTTCAAGAAGGCGGCCATCGGGCCCGAGATGCGGAGGACGACGCGCCCCGCGTAGTCGGGCATCGGGAGCGCGAAGCGTCCGTCATCATTGGTGATCGTCTCGCCGAAGCCCTGCCCGCGGACCAGCCCGTCGTAGGCGAAGACCTCGACCCGCCCCCCGCGAACGGGGGCGCCGATCCACACGCGTCCCACCAGCGACGGCACGCTGGTCTCCGTCGCCTCGCCGATGGGGGTGGCGTCGGTCACGTGGGTGGGGTCGTCGCTACAGCCGATGACGACGGCCGCACACGCGAGGCCAAGGGCGACGCGCGCGCCGCCCCGAAGACGGGTGGAGGTCCAATGCATTTCTCGGTGGACGTTTCGATTGTCACTTCACTTAACCACTCTGTGGAGCGTGCCCCTCGGTCCTGGCCTCGATCGCCGCTCTCCTGTTAACCTGCCGTCTATGGTCCTCCCGCTTGCGCTTGTCGCCACCCTCCTCGGCTCTCACCCCGCCGACCCGCTCCACGTCATCGTTCAGGAAGTCACTCCCGACCGCTGGATCGCCACCGTCTCCGACCCGGCCCGCGGATCGGGCCGCTCCGGTGTGTCCGTCCCGCTCCCCGAGGGCTGCGACGTCGAGAGTCCAGGCGAGCCGGGCGAAGCCGAAGGCCATAGCGCCCATGCGGGTGGGGGGTGGTGGCACTGCCAGGGTGGTCTCACGGGCCTTCGAGTCACTGGGCTCGACGCCCGCCGTATCGCGCTCGTGCGGCGCGTCGATCAGCGCGGAGGCGAACAGTCGCGCGTCGCGAGCGCGACGTCGCCGAGCGTACAGTTCGAAATGAGCCCGACCTCCGCGACTCCGGGCGGCCTCTTGTCTTATGGCCGCCTCGGCGTGGAGCACATCCTCGGCGGCGTCGACCACCTCCTCTTCCTCATTGGTCTCCTCGTCCTTGTGCCGGCACCCCGGCGGCTCGTCACCACCATTACCGCGTTCACCCTTGGTCACAGCGTCACACTGGGAGCGCAGGCCCTCGGCGCCATCAAGCTCGACCCGGCGCCCGTCGAGGCGCTCATCGCGCTCAGCCTGGTCTTTGTGGCGGCCGAGGCGCTACGTCGGGCTCCCGAAGGAGCGACCCGGTTCAGCCCCGAAGTCGCCGCGGGCACGTTCGGGCTACTCCACGGCGTCGGCTTCGCGGGCGCGCTCGCCGAGATCGGACTTCCCGAACACAGCGTCGTGACGGCCCTTTTGGGCTTCAACCTCGGCGTCGAGCTCGGACAGCTCCTCTTCGTCATCGCTGCCCTCCTGCTCGCGCTCGGACTTCGCTGGTCGTGGCCGAAGGCGCTACCCACCGCTCGCCTGGCGTCGGGATATGTCGTCGGCTGTGCGGGCGCCGCCTGGTTCTGGGAACGAACCCTCCTCGTGTTCGGGGTGGCGTTCCTCTGCGCATGTGGCGCCGACGACGTGAGCCCTGAGCCCCCGGCGCAGGACGCTTCCGAGGACACGTCCGATGTAGCCGCCGTCGACGTCGCAGACGCCGCCGCGCCCGACACGAGCGGCCCGGACATCGTCATGCCCCCGGGGACGTGCGCAGACTACAGCCCGCTCCGAAACCTCTACTTCGGCGACCTGCACATTCACACCGGCCTCTCTTTCGACGCCTGGACCTACGAGGTGCGTACGGGCCCGTCCGATGCGCTCGCCTTCGCCAAAGGCGGCGCCATGAAGCTCCCACCACTCGACCGTAACGGCGACGGCACCCGCGACGTGCGTCTCGACCGCCCGCTCGACTTCGCCGCTGTCACCGACCACGCCGAGCTGATGGCCGAGGTCGTGTCCTGTACGACCCCCGGGAACGCGGCGTATTCGTCGACACTCTGTGTGGCCTATCGCGAGCAGGGCCAGCTCGGCCTCGCGAAGCTCGCGGGCGTGACCTTCGATCCCGATCCCGAACGCTACGCCGAGATATGCGGCGCCGTGGATTGTGCCGCCGTCGTCGGCGATCTCTGGCAGCGCACCCAGCAGGCCGCCGCCGCGGCCGACGATGCGACCGACGCCTGCACGTTCACCGCTTTCGTCGCCTACGAATACACGGCGGCGCCCGGGGGCTCGAACCTGCACCGGAACGTCATCTTCCGCGGCGACACGGTGCCTGCGCTGCCCATCACCTTCTTCGAAGCGCCCACCCCGGACGAGCTGTGGCGCGCCCTCGAGCAGCAGTGCCTCGACGCCGGCACCGGCTGCGACGTGCTCGCCATCCCGCATAACTCCAATTGGTCCAACGGGAATCTGTTCAAGGTCGAAGCGGGCCCCGAGGGCGTGGTCACCGGCCCCGGCACCGCCGACCAAGTGGCCGACGCGACCCGGCGGGCGCGCCTCGAGCCGCTGGTGGAGATATTCCAGCACAAAGGCGATGGCGAATGTATGAACGGCTTCCCCGGCATTGCGAACGACGAGCTCTGCAGCTTCGAGAAGATCCACGCGCCCGGCTTTCAGGACTGCGGGGAAGAGACCGGCGCGGGTGGCGCGGCCGGTCTCGGCTGCCTCAGCAAGCGCGACTTCGTGCGGAACGCGCTCGCCGAAGGGCTTCGTCAGGAGACGCGATTCGGGGTGAACCCCTTTGAAGTCGGGATCATCGCGAGCACCGACACCCACGCCGCGCTCGCCGGCAACACGGGCGAGCAAGGCTATCCGGGCCACCTCGGGCTCCGCGACGCCGACGCCGCTGGCCGCCTCGCCAAGCCCGGGGCGACGCCCGGCAGCTTCGTCGAAGGGCCCGGCGGCCTGGCGGCCGTTTGGGCCACCGAGAACTCCCGCGAGGCCCTCTTCGACGCCCTGCGCCGCCGCGAGACCTACGGCACGTCCGGCCCCCGCATGCAGGTGCGCTTCTTCGGCGGGGCGCTACCCGAGGGCCTCTGCGCCGACCCGCAGCTTCTCCAGAAGGCCTACACGACCGGCGTCCCCATGGGTGGTGAGCTCACGGCCACCGCCGCAGGCCCTCGTTTTCTCATCCAGGCCATCGCCGACCCAACCTCACACCCCTTCGCCCGAGTCCAAGTCATCAAGGGCACCCTCGACGCCTCGGGCGAGCCGGTCACGCGCGTCGTGGACGTCAAGGTCGCGGACGACATCGTCGCGCCGAACGCCGAGGCGTGTGTGCTCGGAAAGGCGCCGCCGCCCGCGTCGGGCGGCTTCTCGGAGTTCTGTGGCGAGTGGACCGACCCCGACTTCGACCCCGCCGTCCCCGCGCTCTACTACGCGCGCGTGGTCGAACGACCGAGCTGCCGGTGGAGCACCTGGGAATGTAACGCGCTCCCAGCCGAGGGGCGGCCGGCGGGCTGTACCGATCCCCGCGTCGAGAAGCTCGTCGCCGAGCGTGCCTGGACGTCGCCCATCTGGGTCGCTCCAGAGTAAGGGCCGCGACACCCTCGTGACGGCCGTCAAGCCGGTGACGGTCCCTGTGCGCCAAGGACCGCGTCACCACGGCGACCACGCCCGGCACGCCGCTGGCAAGGGCCGGCGCCCGTGCCACTCGCCCCCAACGCCGCCACCCCCGCACGCCCCTCGACGCTGACCCCAGCGGTCCTCTTCGGGCTCGTGGTCTTTGGGGCCGTGCTCCTCCCGGCGCTCGCGCTCGGCGAAGCGGCACCTCTCGACAGTGGCAACCCGCGCCCGGTCTTCGAGCTGACGGTCGGTGGCTCGTCCGGTAACTACGCGACCGCTATCAAGATCTTCCTCCTCGTGACGGCGATGTCGATGGCGCCCGCCATCCTCATGAGCGTCACCAGCTTCACCCGCATCGTGGTAGTCCTCTCGCTGCTCCGAACCGCCGTCGGCGTGCAGCAGCTCCCGCCGAACCGCGTGCTCATCGGCCTCGCGCTCTTCATGACCCTCTTCACGATGGCGCCCGTGTGGACGAACATCAACGCAAACGCGCTTGAGCCCTACGAAGCCGGTGCGATTACCGGAAAAGAGGCCGCCACGCGAGCCCTGACGCCGCTCCGAGAGTTCATGCTGGTACATACCCGCGAACGGGACCTCGAGCTCTTCATGGGGCTCTCCGGCGCCGCCCGCCCCGAGACGGTCGAAGCGGTCCCAACGCTGACCATCGTGCCGGCCTTCATGCTCTCGGAGATGAAGACCGCCTTTCAAATGGGCGCGATGCTCTTCCTGCCCTTCCTCATCATCGACCTCGTGGTCGCCAGCATCCTCATGAGCCTCGGCATGATGATGCTCCCGCCCATGATCGTGTCCTTGCCATTGAAATTATTCATCTTCGTGCTCGCTGACGGCTGGGGCCTCGTGCTCACGTCGCTCGCCAAGAGCGTCATGCAGCCGCTCGGAATCGGCAGTTAGCACCCCAGCCGGAGGTCCAGAACGTGGAAGACGGTTCGCTCAGCCTCATCAAGCAGGGCCTCGAGGTCCTGCTCGCAGTCTCGATGCCGATGCTCCTCGTCGGTCTCTTCGTCGGCGTCGCCATCAGCCTCGTTCAGGCTGCGACGCAAGTTCAGGAGCAGTCACTGCAGTTCGTACCGAAGCTCATCGCGCTCGGCGCCACCTTTTGGTTCACGGCGCCCTGGTGCGGCGAGAAGCTGATCGAATTCTGCCGCCAGATCTTCACGCAGATGTCCGACGTCGGCATCGCGTCCGGCTTCTGAGCCCGCTCTCGGGATGGATCTAAACTCCCCCGTCTGGGCTCTGCTCGAGCCCTTCATGTTCGCGGCGGTGCTCCTCGGCTTTCGGATGCTCGGGCTCGTCATCGGCATGCCGGGCATGGCGGCCGGCGGCTCCTTCCCGGCGCCGTCCCGAATGGTCTTCGTCATCTTCCTGACGACCTTCGTCTACACCGCCCTCGGCATGCCGCTCGTCCCGCTCCCAAAGGAGCTCTTCACGGCGGCGTCTATGTTGCTCAAGGAGGTCATGATCGGCGCCGGAATGGGCTTCACCGTGTCGCTGCTCTTCATGGCCGCGGAGATGGCCGGCACGCTCGTGAGCAACAGCACGTCGCTCTCGATGGCGACCATGATGGACCCCACGTCTGGACAGGACAGCAGCACGGTCTCGACGCTCTTCACCATCACCGGAATGACGCTCTTCATCTCGCTCGAAGGCCACCACCACGCGATCGGCGGCCTCATGGACAACCTCGTCCTCTTCCCGCTCGGCGGCTACTCGCCCGTCGGCTTCGAAGTCTCGACGCTCATCCAGATGGTCGACGGCGTGTTCTTCGCCGCGCTCAAGGTGGCCGCGCCAATGTTGCTCGTGAGCTGTCTCGTCAACGTCGGCCTCGGCGTCATGGCGCGCGCCGCCCCGCAGCTCAACATCTTCGTCATGGGGGTGTCGGTCATCCTCATGATCGGCCTCCACTTCCTCGACCGCAGCTTTCTGGGGCTACGGGAGGTCTATGAAGACCGGCTCCCCGAGCTCGGGGAGCAGCTCAATCGGAACCTCGTGGGGCTCGGCGAACCACCCGCCCCGTGAGGGGCCGAGGGTGGTGCCGCAGATCACGCCGGAGCGGGGTTCTCGCCGTCGTCGTCGTCGTCATCGTCGTCGTCGTCGTCGAGATCGACGTCGAGGGTCTCGTCCGGCTCGTCGTCATCGTCCGGCATCGAGCCGTCCGCTTTCGGTTCCGGCTTCTTGATGATGTGCTTCAAGGGCTCGACCACGGCGGAGATGCCCTTGCCGTCAGGCTGGGGACGCTGCGTGATGGTCGACATGTCCTTCAGGCGGTCGAGCAGGCTCGAGAGCTGATTGGCCCACATCTCGGGGCGGGACTTCTCGCGGCCCTTCATGCGGACCTCGAAACGCACCTTGTCGCCGCGCACCAGGAACTTGCGTGCCTGGTTCAGCTTGACCTCGATGTCGTGTTCGCCGGTCTTCGGGCGTAGCGTGATCGTCTTCATCTCTGAGCGGGTCTTCGGTGCGGAGCGCTTCGACTCCTGATACCGGAACCGGCCGTAGTCCATCACCTTACAGACGGGAGGACGTGCGTCCGGGGCGACCTCGACGAGGTCGAGACCTCGCTCGCGTGCCAGATTGAACGCCTCGAGGGGCGGCATGATGCCGAGCCGCTCTCCCGTGTCGGAGATGACGAGGACGGTGTGGGCACGGATCTCACGATTGACTCGGTTGCGCCGCTCCGTGGGGAGCACGGGCTTCTGAAGCTTGGGATTGATGGCTGTGTTCCTTTGCCGTGATGGCGTAGTTTAGCTGGTCGGCGGCTGGAGGAGGTCCCCAGGACCGAGTGGTCGATGACGGACGGGAGGTGCCAAATCGGGGTCGTGGGGGGGCTTCCCCACCCGCAATGCTGACCGCACGCCGCGCCGCGCACATGATGCTGGAAACTCGATGAGAACGCAATCGCGAGATTGGGCCAATCGCACTCGCGGGAGCGCGGGCACACGCGATCACGTCACTGGGGTGCAGACGGAGTTGCGGACGTCATCGGCGAGCTATAGAAGTCCGCCATGGTGACCTGGACCAAGCGGCGTATCGAAGGGTGGGGCCGCTTCCCCACGACGGAAGCTCAGTGTGCGCGACCCGAGCGCTGGTCCGAGGTGCAGTCCGCGCTTCAGGACCGCGATGGCGAGCATATCCTCGCTCACGGTCTCGGCCGCAGCTACGGCGACGCCGCGCTCCTCACGGGCGGTCGCGTCGTGCTCACGCGGCGTCTCGACCGCCTCCTCGCGTTTGACCCCGACACGGGCTGGATCCGTGCTGAAGCGGGCGTCTCGCTCGAAGAGGTCAACAATCTCTTCGTTCCGCGCGGCTTCTTTCCCCCGGTGGTCCCCGGCACGCAGTTCGTCACGCTCGGCGGCGCGCTGGCGGCCGACATCCACGGCAAAAACCACCATGTCCACGGCAGCTTCGGCGACCACGTTCGCAACGTGGAGCTGCTGACCGCGGACGGTCGTATCGTCGTCACCGACCGCGACCACGAGCCCGAGCTCTTCGAAGCCACCCTCGGAGGCATGGGGCTCACGGGTCTCATCCTCGCGATGGACCTCCGGCTCATGCGAATCGAGAGCCCGGCCATCGAGATCGAGACCGTACGCGTCGAGAACCTCGACCACTTCTTTGAAGTGAGCGCCGAGAGCGCGAAGTGGCCCTACACGGTCTCCTGGATCGACTGTCTCGCCCGCGGCCGCCACATGGGCCGCGGCGTCTTCATGCGCGGCCGGCACGCACCGGCCGGCGCCCAGCCCGGGGGCGCGCTCCTCGAGCGCCTGAAGAAGTTCGCTGATCCTATCCTCGACGTCAGCGCCTTCGAGACGAACTGGCTCCTGAATCGCTTCAGCATTCAGGCCTTCAACGAGACCTACTTTCGCCTCCACCGACCGGGTACCGAGACGGCCGTGGTGCCAATCGCGCCGTTCTTCTTCCCGCTCGACATGGTGCGGGGCTGGAACAAGCTCTACGGCTCGCGCGGCATGATGCAATACCAGCCCGTCGTACCGCACGACCCGGAACGCCGTGCGATGCGAGGTGTCCTCGAGGCGATCTCGAAGTCGGGCTTCGCGTCATTCCTGGCGGTCATCAAGGAGTTCGGCGACGTGCAGCACGGCGGGCTCTCCTTCCCCCGCCCAGGCGTCACGTTGGCGCTCGATTTCGCCAATCATGGCAAGCCCTTGCACGATCTGATGGACCACATGGACGACATCGTGCTCGACGCCGGAGGCCGCCTCTACCTCGCCAAAGACGCCCGCATGACGCGCGACCGCTTTCGCCGCATGTACCCCGAGTGGCAAGCCTGGAAAGCCGTGCGCGACCGCTGGGATCCGACGGGGGTGTTCTCGTCCGATCAGGCTCGCCGACTCGGCCTTGTGGGCGACCCCGTGCCCACCCGCGGAGCCAAGGCGGTGGCCTCGTGAGCGCCGTCGTCATCGGTGCCACGTCGGCCATTGGGCGAGCCATGGTGCGCCACTGGGCGTCACGAGGGCACATCGTCGCCGTCGCGGCGCGTGACGTCGCCGAGGCCGAACGTATTGCTCAGGACGCCTCGGTTCGTTACGGCGGCGCCCACGTCGCGGTCCCCTTCGACGCGCTCGACTTCGATGGACACAAAGCCTTCATCGACGGTGTCGCCGGGCGCCTCGGCGGCATCGATACGGCCATCATCGCGTTCGGCGACATGGGCGAGCAGTCCGAGTCCGAACACGACTTCGACGCGGCACGCCGGGTCATCGACACGAACTTCACGGCCGCCGCCTCTATCGCCGAGGCGCTGATGGCCGTGATGGGGCCGCGTCACACCGGGACCATCGTCGGGCTCACGTCGGTGGCCGGCGAACGCGGTCGCCGCAGCAACTACATCTACGGCAGCGCCAAGGGCGCCTTCACGCTCTACCTCGACGGCCTCCGCGGACGCGCGCATGGCGACGGCGTGCACGTGCTCACGGTCAAGCTCGGCTTCATCGACACGCGTATGACGTGGGGCCTCGGCGGCAAGATCCCCATCGCGTCGCCGGACGACGCCGCACGCGCGGTCTACGACGCCACGCGCGCCGGGACCGAGTCGATGTATTACCCGCACTTCTGGGCGCCGATCATGGCGACGATTCGGGCGATCCCGCCTTCGATCATGAAGCGCCTATCGCTGTGAGGCCGCAGCCTGCTCGCCTCGGCATCGTCAGCGTCTTCTGGCTGGTACTCGCCTGCACCCCGCCAGAAGAGCGTGCCCGCGATGTGCTTGGCCAGGTGCGCCAGGCCTTTGACGGCACGGCCCCGAACGCCGCGGCGCTCGTCGGGCTCGGCGTCGAGCTCGACCGGCTCGTCCCCGAGCTCGAACGTTCCCTCGACGACACGCGTCGAGAGGTCGCTTCAGAGGCCAATGACGCGGTGCGGTCGGAACGTTCGCGGGCCATCCTGGCTTGGCTCCTCCCGGACACGTCCGCAGCCGACACGGCCGAACGCGCTTTCTTCGGCCGCCTCCTCGAGTCGGTGCCGGGCGTTGTCCACGCGGGCCCAAACGCTCACGACGAGTCACCGCTCGACGTCCTGCGTCGTCTCTCAGAGCGACGTTCGGCCGCCACGACCCTCACGGCCCGTGGGCTCGAGGAAGGGCTGGCGCGACTCGACGAGCCGCAGTTGCCGGCTCGCGTATCGGATAGCGCCGCCCGCGCTTGCGCTTGCCACGACCGCGCTTGTCTCCTCGCATCCCGAGAAGCGCTACGTGCCTTGACGACGCAGACGCTTCGCTACACCTCACCGGAGGTCCGCGCCGCCATCGATACGGACCTCCAGCGCTGGCGTGGTTGCGTGAAGGCGCTGACGCGTGACGAGCTTGAGCGCGCCCCACTCGACTGAATCTCGAGAAAAAATCACGCCAGGGATTCCATGGACGGATCCGGCCGTTGACACCGCGGCCGTCGACATCGACCTTCGGAGCTCGGTACCCATCACAGCCCGGCTCTCGAAGCCTGACCTCATCACATCAGAAGGAAGGACCCCATGCAGCTCCGCTCCGCTTTCGCCGCCCTCGCTCTCCTCGTCACGATCCCCTTCTCGGCATTCGCCACCTCCCACACCATCGCCGACGCGAAGGTGACCTTCGACGCGCCCGATTCGTGGAAGGTCCAGAAGGATGACGCGATGACGGCAGTCGGCAATGTGGCCGACGACGCGGGCGTCGTCATCTTGACCCTGGCGGCAGACAACATCGAGAAGGGTCTCGAAGCCGCATCGGCCGAACTCGAGAAGCTGGTGAAGGACCCGCAACCCGCGGGTGAGCCGTCCGAGGCGCCCATCGGGGGAATGAAGGCCATGCTCGCTTCGGCCACCGCCAAGGTGGAGGGCGAAGCCGTGAAGGTCGACCTCCTCGTCCTTGAGGCCAAGTCGGGTAAGTTCCTGATTGGTATTGGAATTACAAAGACGTCGAGCAAGGACGCGGGCGAGAGCCTGAAGCTCCTGAAGAGCTTCAAGGCCGCCGGCAAGTAACGCCGGTCAGCCGAACGGCCGGAATCACTCAGCCAGCGCGTCGTTTCGAAGCCGTGCGAGACGGCGCGTTGCGGTTCAGCTCCGTCTCCAGGGCCTCGAGGACCTGCCGCGCGCTCGTCGCGACGTCGTCCGGGATACCGGCGAGCGTTGTCGCTACGGCGGCTTCGACGGTAGCGGCGGCCGGTACGTCGAAAGTCTTCCCTTCAGGCGTGAGGTAGAGCATCACCTTGCGGCGATCGTCGGCGCTGCGGCGTCGCTCGACGAGCTTCCGTGCTTCGAGCCGCTTCAAAGCAGCCGACAGTGTGCCCGCGTCGATCCACAGGGCGCGCGCCAGCTCCCCCGCCGTAATCGCCGGATAACGGCCTACGATTCGAATGATCATGCGCTGTTGACCCGTCACCCCCAACGCGGCCTCCATGTGTTTGGAGGTTCGTTCGAGAGCGTGGTTCAGACGCCAGACCGCGCTCATGAACCCAAGAGTCGGACCGAGGTCGAGGACGATCGTGTCAGCCGGAGGAGTAGAGACGTCTTTCATTGGCGCTCCAGATACGAGGATGAGGCCAACATGTCAACCTAGCCCGGAGGGAACCGAGCTTCCATGGCCCCCGGAGCGCCATGTGGTACACCAGCGCCGTGAACGTCCTCGCCGCCTTCATCCGGCGCCACAATGGCGCCATTCTCCTCGCCGCACTCGCTATCTCCGCCGTCGCGGCGTCGCGGTTGCCGCCGCGTTATGACGACGACGTTCTGCAATTCCTCCCGAAAGACGATCCCGAGATCGCGCGCCTCGAAGAGATCGTGAAGCGTTTCGGCGGCCTCAACGTGGCGCTCATCGGCGTCGAGGCGGAGGGCTCGCTGTTCACGACCGAGCGACTGGTCTACCTCCGGACGCTGGCGCAAACTCTGAAGACCAGCCCGCTCGTGGCCTTCGTGACCTCACTCAGCGAGATCGCCATCGTCGATGCGCCGGAAGGGGGCTCGCCCGATGGCGCCGGGGTGCACCGGCCGCTCCTCCCTGAGACCATCCCGACCGACGCCGCGGCGACCCAAGGGATCGAGACCGACATCTTGTCCCGCGATTTCCTCGTCGGCAGCCTAGTCTCGGCCAAGGGGACCGCGACGCGCCTCATCGTACAATTGCGTGTGGCGGACGCGGGTGACGCTAGCGCGCCGGATCTGCCATCGCCGACTGAAGCCGCTGCGTCCGTCCGGGCCCTCGCCGAAGGCATCGCGACCCCGGCGGGCGTGCGCCTCCACTTCGGCGGCGCGCCTTTCATCGCCGAAGCCGCCGCCAATGGGTCTCAGGCCGACCTCTTGCGCCTCGGGCCGTGGGTTTGCCTCGTCATCATTCTGTCCATCGTGCTGACACTCGGACGCGTCCGGGCCGCCATCCTGTGCGTGGCCGTCGTCGGCCTCGGCATCCTCTGGACGGTCGGGCTCATGGCGTGGCTCGGCCAGCCGCTCACGCTGCTCTCGTCGTCGCTCCCCGTCATGCTGGTCGCCCTCGGGTCCGCCTTCGCCGTGCACATCCTCGTCTGGTACCTCGACAATGGCGGCGACGTGGACGACGTGCTCGCCAAGATGGGCGGGCCCGTCATCCTGTCGGCGTTCGCGGCGCTGGCCGGCTTCCTCTCCTTCTTGCTCATGGATCTGGCCCCACTCCGCGCCTTCGGCTGGCAGATGGCGGTCGGCTCGCTCATCCTCGGCGCCATCGCGGTCATCGTGGTGCCGGCGGCGCTCCTCCGCTTCAAGATCCCCGCCAATCCCCCGCGGAATCCCGCGACAGCCGGTGGCTTCGCCGGGCGCCTCGACGCGGCGCTCGGCCGGCTCTCGGCCACCATCGCCACCCGCCGAGCGCCGGTCCTGTTCGTCATGGTCGTCGTCGGCGCCTTCGCGACCCGCAACGTCTTCGAGGTCCGCACCAGCATGGACACGCGGTCCTTCTTCGAGCCCGGCTCGAAGCCCGACCAAGCCGACCAGTTCATGGTCGACCACTTCGGCGGCGCGGTCTTCTTGCAGGTGCTCGTCGACGGCGACATGCGCGACCCCGGTGTCCTCCGTACCGTCGCCGCCTTCGAAGACCGCCTCGTCCGCATGCCGGGCGTGACCCATGTCGAGAGCTTCACCAAGGTCATGGCGCTCGTGAACGAAGGCCTCACCGGCAAACGGGTGATCGCCCGCACCCGGGACGGCATCAGCCAGCAGTCCTTCCTGGCCGAAGCCACCGACCCGGCCGTCAAGCTCCTCGTCGACACGGGCCGCACCGGCACCGTCATTCAAGTGGCCATCGGTGCGTTCGACACCGAGGTCGTCGAGAAGGTCACCTCGGAGATCGTCGCGCTGGCAAGCAAGGCCATCCCGAAGGCCGTCGTGACGGTCCCACGCTCTGCCGACCTCCAGGCCGGCGTCGTTCGCGATGCCGCCGAACGAATCCTCGCCGTGGCGGGCGACGCCGCCAGCATGGCGACCGCCGAGACCGTGATGCGCCACCTCGGGGCCGGCGGCGGCCTCGACGCGGCCGCGCTCACGCCCAAGGTGCTGGTGATCCTGAAGAACGAGATCGAAGTCGAAGAGATGGTGCTCCTCAAGGAGGGCGCCTCCCTAGATCCAATCGCCGAGAGCGTCGCCAAGGCCATCGCTGCCGGACACATGAACGAGGCGGCCTTCGCCAAAGCACTCGAGCCCGTGGTGGACCCGAGCGAGCTCGAGGATCGCGCCATCTACGCGAAGGGGGCCCGCTACGTCTGGAAGCGTCTCGAAGGGCTCGCGAAGGCCGATGCCGCCACGCCGATCGCCCGCGCGATCACAGCCGAGCTGGGCGAGCTCGACACGGCCCGCCGCTCGCGAATCCTCGCCATCGTCGACGACATCGTCGCCTCCGAGTGGGTGGTCGACGCCGCGCTCGTGCCGGCGGCCAAGGACCCAAAGCCACTCTCGCTCGCCATCTCCGGCTACCCCATGATCCAGCAAGCCATGACCCGCTCGGTCCACGGCAACCACATCAAGAGCCTCGCTTTCAGCGGTCCCATCGTCCTCTTCCTGCTCATCATCGCCTTCCGTAGCCTCCGACTCGGCGTCATCGCCGCCGTCCCGGCCGGGCTGACGCTCGCGCTCACCTACGGCCTCATGGGCACCTTCCCCGAGGCGCTCCCGCTCGACATCGCGGGCTCCATGCTCGCCTCCATCGCCCTCGGCACCGGCATCGACTACGCCATCCACGTGCTTTGGCGTTACCGCGAAGGCGGCACCGAAGCCGCCATGCGGACCACCGGCCGCCGCGTCCTCATCAATGCCGTCGAGGTCTCTCTCGGCTTCAGCGTCCTCGGCTTCGCGACCATCGTCCCCATGAGCCGCTTCGGGCTCCTGACAGCCTTTACGTTGGCCGTCGCTGCGCTCGTGACGCTGGTCGTCGTGCCCGCGCTCTTGCCTCGGGCGAAGACGGAGTCGGCTCCCTAGGTCGCTCGCCTTGCGACTTTGGCTTTCACGTTCGAGGCGGTACCCTTTGGCATGCCCCGGATCTTTCGAGTGATGAAGCGCGGTGAGGACGGAGCGCCGGTGGTCGGGAGTGCCTTCGGCGAGCTGGGAGTCCGACCTGGGAACGACATCGTCGTCGACGCGGAAGACCACGTGACGCCCGCCACCGGTGGAATGAGTGTGAACCCTGACGTCGCGGCGATACCCCCATCCATTCTGCCGAAGCGCTATAAACCCTTCGGTATGGGCAAGAACAACTGCAGCGTCTACGAACACGGCGACGGGCCCTTCGAACAGGGCCGAGTTGCTGCTGACCTGCGGCTCGTGCCTGACCATTCCAAGCACGGGACGGTTCAACCGGACGTGGTGATGCCCATCTCCGCATATCAGGCGGCTCTCGCTGCCACACGTGACGGATGGAGGGAACTACCATGACGGCGACGTTTCAGCCCGCGACCAGGCATTACGCCGAAGGTGTCGTGGAGCTGTTCGCGCGAGCGGCCAAGGAGGGCTGGGATTCGGACTCCCTGGACGGGCTGCGTGAGCAGCTCGCGGGGCAATGGTATGACTTAGATGTCGACGGCAAGTGGGTCGCCGAGGAACTCCCCAAGGACCTCTATTGGCTCGGCGAAAGTAGATCGGCGGTCGAAAGTTCTCCGTCGAGTCCAGACATCGACGAGCTGTCGTATGCACTTCGAGATCAGGACGGCAGATCTTTGCGAGCGCTGGCCCAGGCACTCGAAGAGCCGCTCGGTCGGTCGTTGACCGCCTATCTCGTCGGCCGCGCGTGGACGTTCTTGTGTGGTCACTCAGTCGCACTCCCATTCTTGAGAGCCGCCATGTCGTCGCCGGAATCACATCAGGACTTCTACCTGTCCTATTTCACAGCTTTGGTTCACGCGGGTGCCCTCGACGAAGCCCGGCGTGAAGTGGGGACGCTGTCGGACAACACCTCTCCAGACCGCCGTGTCGTCGTGCTCTCGTTCAAGGTCCTCGATGAGGCATCAAGAGGCCTTAGTCCACTGCACATCTTGGCCGCTGCGATTGAACTGGAGAACGCCATTGCACTCGCCACTCAGCACGGTCGTTATCCGGGCGCGCTCTTCCGAGGGTGCAGGGCTCTCTCCGTGGTTTACCGGCGACTTGGCGACGTTGACTCGTCGCGTAAGTGGGCACTCGCAGCACGCCGTGTGATTCCCGACGCCCTCGCACGACCCCCTGTACCGAGAAAGACTGATTCGACGGCAGCCAACGACTCGGTGAATGAGGAACTGCGAGCCGTGTTTGAGGATGACTTCGTCACCAGCAGTAGCTTCGCCGCCGCTGCATAGGGCGCTCATGCTCGACACGCTCATAGACCACCTCCGCGCTCGCCACCCGCTGCAGACCATCTTCCTCTACGGCTCGCGCGCGCAGGGGACACACCGCCCGGACAGCGACTTCGATCTGCTACTCGTGTGTGAGAGCGCGTCGACCGCGCCATCGTCCGGCGAACAACGCGACGTCCATGATTTTGGCGGCATCCTGGTCGACGCGTGGGTCCACGCGCCCGAGAGCCTCGACCCCGAGACCGACGCTGGTCTGTTGCGGCTGCAATCGAGCGTGCTGCTCTTCGACCGCGACGGCTTTGGCGCACGGCTCCTCGACCGCGTGAACGAGGTCGCAGCACGCGGCCCTCCGGCCATGTCGGACGGCGATCGAGGCGCCTACCGCGTCTGGCTCCCCAAGATGATCGCGCGCCTTCAAGGCCCTGACCCGCTCGTCGCCGGACACTATCGAGCCGAGCTCCTGAACGCCTTGCTACCCACGTGGTTTCAGGCGCGCCGCGAGTGGTACCGAGGCACGCGAGCCGCATCGTCCTGGCTGCGGCAGCACGCGCCCGACGTCGCGTCCACCTTCGAAGCGGCGCTGGCGCCCGGAGCGCCCGTCGCCGCGCTCGAAGCGGCCGTCGCGCTCATTTTGGACGCCATCGACCAGCCCTAAGAGGACGCTTTCTCTCGGACCGAGCCGGCCGATTCGATTCGCTATAATGGCAAGGATGATGTCCTAGAACGACAGAAACGTACAAAAATGTACGACATGACGTACTACATGCATCTGTAGCCGATCCTGCAGCGAAGCGCGAAGACACGCGACGGGGGAAAAACAGCGCCCTCCCAGGTGCCCCTTTTGGGGGGCTGACAACGCCGGCAGTCAGGAAGGCGATCCCGAAGCCCTGGAATCGACGCGGCGACATTGGAGATCCATGCACTCGTCCGCTAGGGTAGGCAGCACCCAGGAGAATGACGATTCGACGAACTATCACCTGCCTCGCCTATTGCATCGCAACCCTTGGCCTTTCGAGCTGCGAAAGCGACGAGGCGCCCGCTGACTCATCCACCGACGTTGGCGCCATCGCGGGCCTCGACTTCGCCGGCGATGCCGTCGTGGATCGGAGTCGGCTCACGGTCGAGCGAGTGTCCGTGAGCGCAGACGGTTGGCTCGTCGTGTGGGACGTCGGGTCGGACGGGAACCCGGTCACGCCGCCGCTTGCAGCGATAGCGGTCGCCAAGGGCGAGAAGCGGAACCTGAACGTGACCCTGAACTCTCCTCTCACGGGTGACCGGGTGCACCTCTCCGTTCACGTGGACGACCCTCACGACGGCGCCTTCACCGGGACCTCGCCGAGCGCGACGAGCGGTGACGATCCCGCCATGCGGAGCGCCGCTGGCGCGCTGGTCTCGGCTACCGTTGCGTTGGCGAACCTCCCGCCTCTCGAAACCAACCTCGTCGTCATCGCGGACCAGACCATCAGCACCAAGCCTCCGAAGGTGTCGGCGCAGGTCACGGTGGCGTCGTTCCCGAAGTACCTCGTCATCAAGGACGCGACGGGGACCGTCATTGGGTCCGAGCGCATCTGGCAGTACGGGCCGGCCGACTATCAGGTCTCCGTAGACCTGCCCGACGGCTGGACCACAGCGGAGTTGACCGGCTCACTCGTCGGCGCTGACGGGACTCAGCCAGATCTCGAGGCGCCCGTGATGGACGCCTCGGGCAAGCCGATCTCGGTGACGTTCACGGTCTCCGCTCCCGCTGACGAGAACACCGTCGTCATCGCGGATCAGACGATCACCAGCAAGCCCCCGAAACTCCTGGCACAAGTCACGGTCGCATCGTTCCCGAAGTACCTCGTCATCAAGAACGCAGCGGGCGATGTCCTTGGGTCCGAGCGTATTTGGCAGAAGGGCCCGGCCGAGTACACGATCTCCGTCGACCTTCCCCCATCGTGGACGGCCGTCGCGCTCACGGGCGCGCTCTACGCCGCCGACGGCAACGAGCCCGACCTCGACGCGCCCATTAAGAACGCGGCCGGGGAGCCTGTCCTCGTGTCCTTCCTCGCGACCGTTCCACCGGACAACGCCCTTGTCGTCGCCGACCAGACGCTCGTGAGTTGGGGCTACAAGATCAAGATCGACTCCATCGACGTCGATGAGCTCCCGGCGTGGGTCGCGGTCTACGAGGACAATTCGGGCGCACCCGGTGACCTCCTCGGGTCGGAAGCGGTCGTGACCAGCCCGAAGCTCGGGCTCGACGTGGACCTCACGCGTTTTCTGGGTCCCGTTGAGACCGTGTGGGTCGCCCTCCATGCCGATATGCCGGCGGACGGCGTATTGACCTCGGCCGACCCGTACCTCCTCGGTAGCGATGAGAAGCCGCTCCTCGTCGCGATCGACGTCACCAACCAGGCCTGCGGTGGCGCCAAGACCAAGTATTGTGATCCCGCCAAACCCGGCGTCATCAGTTGGCTCGACCATTGCGGCAAGCCGGCTGCCACCACGACGCCTTGCGCCGGTGAGGGCGGCTACTGCGACGACACCGGCCCCTACGTGGCCTGCAAGGCGCCGCCGGACCCGTGCAAGGGGACGGCAGGCACTGTCTGCGTCGACGATGATCCGTATGCCACCTACTTCAAGGACCTCTGCGGCGTCCCGTTCAAGGTCGCGTCCAAGTGTGGTGCGACATCGATCTGCGATGATAGCGACGGGTCCGCCACGTGTTCACTCGCGCCGTCCTGTGCTGGCAACGCGACCACGGTGTGCGATCCGAGCGACCTCACCCGCGTGTTCTGGCTCGATCATTGCGGACAGGCCAACGGGAACTCACTGCCTTGCGGCGCGGCGTCGACGTGTGAGGCGTCGAGCGGCACGGCCGAGTGCGTCGTCCCAGTTGATCCGTGCGGGGGAAACGCGGTCAAGGTGTGTGATCCCCTCGACGTCTCCAAGGTCTTCTGGGAGGACGAGTGCGGCCAGCCGACAGGGGCGAGCTTCCCGTGCGGCGGGACGTCCGTGTGCAATGACCTCAGCGGCTCGGCGGCCTGCACGGTGGAACTGGGCTGTGGCGGCAATACAACGAAAGTCTGCAACCCCGATGATACGAACAACATCTATTGGGAGAACTCCTGCGGCCACCTCACCGGCTCTACGATCCCCTGTGGCAGCGGCTTCGTTTGTGACGACGCGTCGGGCTCCCCCGTCTGTGTGAACTCCGACCCGTGCGGCGGCAACGCCGAGCTCGCGTGCAACCCGGACGACCTCGAGAACCTCTACTGGAAGGACCACTGCGGTGCCTTTACGGGGGCGACCCTCCCGTGCGGGGCCGGCTTCAAGTGCGACGAGAGTGGCGGTACCCCCTACTGCGTGGACGCGAACCCGTGCGCTGGGCCCTCCGAGAAGTTCTGCGATCCCGCTGACCTGTCCGTGATCAAGTGGCTCGACGGCTGCGGTCAGGTGAAGGCGAGCACCTTGCCTTGTGGCAACGGGTACGCGTGCAGCGACGTTTCGGGCGAGCCCACCTGCGCGCCGACCGACGTGTGCGGCGGTGACGTCGCGACCGTCTGTAACGACGAGGACCCCGGTAATGTCTATTGGGTCGATGGGTGCGGCGAGCTGACCGGAAACACCTTCCCGTGCGGCGTGGCGAGCTGCGATGACAGCAGCGGCGTCGCCAAGTGTGTCGCTCTCGAGACCTGCGCCGACGAGAAGTTGCGGGTCTGCGACCCGGCCGACCCGCTGACCGTGCTGCTGACCAACGGGTGCGGCGACGATCTCGGCGTGTTCTCGACCTGCGCCAATGGCAAGCGCTGTGCTGAGCCCACTCCCGGCACGGCGTCTTGCGCGTGTGTGCCAACCGATGACGTCGTGTGTTTCGGCAAACACTTCCTATACGAGCCTAGCGGGACCAAGAAGGTCGACTCCTGCGGCAACCCGAATGGCCCCGTGGTCACGGAGTGCGCCAATGGCGAGATTTGCTACTACCAGGATCAGGCGAACTCGGCGGACCCCGTCTGCACGACCTCGCTGAGCGACAAGGCGTCGCCGATGTATCACCGCGGCTGCAGCTTCATCGACTTCGTCACCTACAAGACCGCACTCGAAGTCGACTGCCGATGCCGTCGACAGGCAGCGACCCTGAACGACATCACCTCGTATGACATGGGTGGCAACCAGGCCTGCCAGCCGCAGGACGCGTCGTGGGCAGACGGATGGACCATGGGCGAAGGGCCCCACTTCCTTCACCTCGAGCACAGCTTCAACGGTGGCGGCGTCTATTCACCCGCTCATGGCGAGATCTTCGCCACCAAACACGTCACCGATCCCAACTATCAGGGAGCGGGCATGGTGGTTGGGTACAACATCAAGACGGGCGCGCGGCGTATTGTCAGTGGGCGCTTCCCGACGCCGGAGTCGACCTACGAGATGTATGGCAGCGGCTACGAATCCCAGCGGTCCGTGGGCGTACAGCTCTTCGAACCGACGACGCTGCCGGGCGCGTGGGACCTCGAGCAGGGTGCGGACGGCAAGCTCTACGTCTGGGGGAGCTTCGGCGGCAACAAGGAGATCACGCAGGTCGACCCGGACACGGGCGCTCGAAGCCTGGTCTGGAAACAGGCGCTCGAGGGCGCTGTAGGCGCACCCGTTCATGGACAGTGTTATTCCACTCGACCGAAGTCGACGTTCCACGGCGGCTTCATCCCGGTTCAGCTTGAGGACCACGCCTTCGCGATGGGTCCGGACGGCAGCTTCTACTTGGGCTTCCGCAACGACAACGCCGAGGGCAACGGCATCGCCAAGATCGCCCCCGACGGGTCCACCTGCACTGTGATCTCTCGCTGGAACGGCACGATGGGCACGGTCGGCACCGGCGCGTCTCCGCAGTACTCGAACCTCGAAGGCTTCACCGTACACGCGGGCAAGCTCTATGCCACGCTGCAGATCGGCAAGGTCTTCCTCTCCGTCGACATCGCCAACGGCAAACGAACGGTCATCGCCAACCCGGCGGGCTCAGTGGATTCGACCCCCGGTCAAAGCACCATGTTCTGGGATCCGACGCGAAACCTCATGATCACGGGGGGCGGGGTGCAGTCGTACTCGGTCACCGCGGTTAATCTGGTCACCGGCAAGCGCCAATCGTTGTTCCTCACCGCACCCGGCGAGATGATCGAGAGCGCCCCACCCTGGGAGACCGGCGCCCACGGCGCCATCGACAACGCCAACTACATGGGCTACGGCGCGGTCGCGATGGACCCCGTGAACAACGACCACATCTACTTGGTGATCAAACACGGGCTCCTCAAGTACGAGATGTCGACGGGCAACAGCTACGTCATGTCGCAGTGATCCTGTCGCCGAATGGCGAGGCGTGTAGGACGGGTCGCCCAACCTCGCCGACGCACCATGGCCCTGTGACCACTTAATCGAGGCCTCGTTTGTCTAACTCTCCGGTCACCACCGAAGCCCGCGGCGACGTCGCGCTCCTGACGCTCGCCCGTCCGCCCGCCAATGCGCTCGACCTCAATCTCCTGCTGGCCCTCGGTCGTGCGGTCACCGAAGCCCAAGATGCCCGCGCCATCGTGCTCACGGGCTCTGAGCGCTTCTTCTCGGCCGGCCTCGACCTCGCCTACGTTCTGACCTTGGATGAGCCGCAGGCGCTCACCTTCGCCGAGGCCTTCGACGACACCATGACTACGCTCTTCGCAGCACCGGGCCCGCTCGTTGCCGCGCTGAGCGGGCACGCCGTCGCGGGCGGCGCCGTGATCGCCGCGGCCGCCGACTTCCGACTCATGGCGGAGGGGCCCGCCCGCATCGGCCTGCCCGAGATCAAGGTCGGCGTCCCCTTCCCCGCGTCCGCGCTCGAGATCGTCCGACACGCGTGGGCCGGCCCTCACCTCGCCCGATTGCTCTTTCGGGGTGACACGGTCGACGCCGCCGAGGCGCTCGCGCTCGGACTCATCGACGACGTGGTCGCGCCCAACGCCCTGGTCGACCACGCGGTCGCGCTCGCGGGCACTTTGGCCGCCGCGCCACGAGCGACCTACGCCGCGACCAAACGTGGCCTGCGCGCCCCGGGCCTCGCCCGTATCCAAGCCGCCCGCGCGGCCGGCCCCGACCCGGTGTGGGAGGTCTGGCGCAGCCCCGAGGTACGCGCCGCGATCGCGGCCTACGGCGCCAGCGTCTTGCGGCGGAAGTAGGCCGCCCGCCACCGCGTTCGTTCTCGAGCGTGGCTCAGGGACAGATGGTCTCGGCCCCCGGGGTGCCCTGGTCCGTCGTTCCATAGGTCGGTGCGGCCGAGGCGGCACACCAGTTGGACGCGGTGTCATTGGCCGTGCTGGTGAGCTGATCGGGCTTCAATTGCGTGGAGATCCCGTTGCTTACGAGCCAGCCGCTGCCGGTCGCGTAGGTCACTACGTCGACCGTCACCGGGCCACTGCCGTCGTTGAACCGGAGCGTGATGTTGTCGCTCGAGTTCGAGAGCTGGAGGACGTAGTTGTACGCGTAATCACTCTCGATCCCGCCATTGACGGCCGAGTCCGCACGCGCGGTGAAGACGGCGTACCCCTTCGCGGGCACGACGACCGTACTCGCGACCACGTGCGACGCGGCGTTGTCCGATAGGGTCCAGCCGCTGCACATGGACACTGGGACTGTGCCCGGGTTGTAGACCTCGAACCACTCGCCATTGAGATCCGTCGGAATCCCGGGATTCGGCATGAACTCCGAGATGACGAGGCTACCGGCGGCGATGAAGCCCTCGTCACAGAAGCCGTCACAGTCGTTGTCGATGCCGTCGCGGAGCTCCGGCGACCCCGCGCCGATGGTCGCGTTGGTGTCGTCACAGTCGGCCCCCCCGGGGTAGCTCGGGGCGTTCACGCCGTCGCCATCTTGGTCGTGGTCCGTGCCGCCGTCACATCGCTGATCGGTGCCGTCGTACCAGATCTCCGTATCCGCGGCGTTCGCTTCCGTAGGGCATATCGTCGCCGTTCGCGTGACGTTGCACTCCGTCACGCCGCCCGCGCACGGGCCAACGCCGCACGCCTTGCCGACACCCGCGACCACCGTACCGGGCAGGGTCGTCAAGACGAAGTCCTCATCCGTGCCGCCATCGCAGTCGTTGTCTTTACCGTCGCAGGTCACCTCGACCCCGGATTCGACGCTGCCGGACACGGCCGAGTAGGTCTCCGGCGTGCAGGCGGCCCAGACCCCGTTCTCGCAGAGGGCCGGCGGCTTCGTCACGCCAGCGCACTCGCCGAACGTCTTCTCGCACGCGACGGTCGTGATGAGCGTCGGGTCGTTCGCGTCGGTCAACCCATCACAGTCGTTGTCCACACCGTCGCAGACCTCTTGGGTCGCGTTGGCCGAGGTCGAGCAGATGGCCGAACCCCCACCCGCACAGACCGTGAACCCACCCGCGCACACCCCGACGCCGCAGGCGAGGCCGACTCCCGTCACCACGGTGCCGTTCAACGTGGTCACGCTGAAGTCCTCGTCCGTGAGGCCGTCGCAGTCGTTGTCGAGCGCGTCGCAGCTGCTCTCGAGATCCGCTTCGTAGCCGGCCTCGTCTCCGTAGACCTCGACGTCGCAGTCGAGCCAACCGCCGTTCTGGCAGAGCGCCACCGGCTTGACCGTGCCCGCACAAACCCCCGTCTGGTTTGCGCACAGCTCCGGCTCGGCCCCCTCGTCGATGTTGCCGTCGCAGTCGTTGTCCTTGCCGTCGCAGATCTCGAACGTCGAGCCGGCATCTCCCGTGCAGAGCAGGGCAGTCCCGGCTGGGTTGCAGTAGGTCACGCCCCCCTTGCAGGCGCCGACCCCACAAGCCTTGCCTTCTCCGGTCACCGTGACCTGGCCGCCCGTGTAGGCGTAGTCCTCGTCGGCGTCGCCGCTGCAGTCTTCATCGAGCCCGTCGCACTTCACCTCGCCCGCCGAGCGATAACGAGGATCGTGCGACAGATAAGTGGCCGCCGTACAGGGTTGCCACTGGGCGGCCACGCAGAGGGTCGCCGGCTTCAGCGCGCCGGCACACACGCCGCTCTCGTTCTCGCACGCGGGGCGCACGAGGGTGTCGTCCTCGCCGTCGGTCTTGCCGTCACAGTCGTCGTCGATGCCGTTGCAGACTTCGGTGGCGAGCGACGCCGACGTCGGGCACACGAGGCTCTCACTGTCTGCTCCGCATGCGGTCACGCCGCCTGCGCAGGCTCCCGTCCCGCAGCTCTTGCCCGCGCCAACCACGGTGGCGCCGTTCGGCATGGGGAGCGTGAAGTCTTCGTCGACGGCGCCGTCACAATCGTCGTCCTCGCCGTCGCAGAGGGGCTCCTTGGTGGCGCCGTAACCCGGGACCTGCGCCGCGTAGACGTCACTTGAGCACACTGCCCACGAGCCGCCCGTGCAGAGCGCGCTGGGCTTCAGTGTGCCGGCGCACAGGCCATCCTGTTTCTCGCACGGCACCCGCACGAGGTTGTCGTCCGCCGCGTCGACGAGGCCATCGCAGTCGTCGTCGGCGCCATTACAGACCTCAGAGGCCGCCGCGCTCGCTGTTGTGCATACGGCGCTCACGGCGTCGGCAGCGCAGAGGAGGACACCGCCGGTGCAGAGCCCGGTCCCGCACGGAGTGCCGACCCCCGAGACCACGGTCCCGTCCGGGAGCGTCGTCGAGAAGTCCTCGTCCGTCTTGCCGTCGCAGTCATTGTCCTTGCCGTCGCAGCTCGTCTCGGCGCCCTGCTGCATGCCCGCGGTCGAGTAGACGGCGTCGGCACACGGCGCCCAGCTCCCGCCCGAACACGACGCGGCGGGCCGCACGGCGCCGGCACACACGCCCGCGACGTTCTCGCACGGGATGATGACGAGGGACGGATCGTCAGCGTCGACGACCCCGTCGCAGTCGTCGTCCTGGCTATTGCAGACCTCGGCGCCCGCGAGCGCAAAGGTCGAGCACGCGAGCGTCGCGCCGCCGTCCGCGCATGCCGTTACCCCTCCCGCACACGCGCCGAGGCCGCACGGCTGGCCGGCGCCTTGAACGAGCGTCGCGTCCGGGTTCACGAGGGTGAAGTCTTCATCGGTGCTGCCGTCGCAGTCATTGTCCTGGCCGTCGCAGGCGAGCTCGACATTCACCTGCCACTCGGCGCCGTAGTCGTCAGCGTCGCAGGCCTGCCACTTGCCGGCCACACACGCGGTCGGCGCTTTGACGCGTTGCCCACAAACGCCACCGGAGAGCTCGCAGCCGGGCAATACCAGCGACGAGTCGGCGACGTCGGTGGACCCGTCGCAATCGTTGTCGAGGCCGTCGCAGATCTCGTCGGCGAGCCCGCCGTCGCTCGAACAGACTGCCGCGCTCCCGTCGGCAGCGCAGATCGTGACGCCGCCCGCGCAGCTCCCGTCTCCGCACGCGCCGCCGAGGGCCGAGAGGATCCCGCCTGGGCTGACGTAGGAGTAGTCCTCGTCGGTCTCGCCGTCGCAGTCGTTGTCGAGCTCGTCGCAGGCGCTCTCGCCGCTCTCCGCGTAGTCGTCGCCGTACTCGGGCCCCGAGCAGGGGGCCCACACCCCTCCCTGACAGAGCGCCAGCGCTTTGCTCGTACCGAGGCAGACGCCCGCGGATTTTTCGCAAGGCTCGGCGTTGAGGCTCGGATCGAGGGCGTCGGTGAGCCCGTCGCAGTCGTCATCCAGGCCATTACAGACCTCGGCGGTCGCGCTTCCGGCCGTCGAACAGCCGACGCCGGTCTCGGTACAGACGGTCGCCCCGTTGGCGCACGCGCCCGTGCCGCATGGCTGACCGAGTCCCTTGACGGTAGCGCCGTCGGGGGTGGTCGTCGTGAAGTCCTCGTCGGTCTGACCGTCGCAGTCGTCGTCTTTCCCGTCGCAGAGCACCTCGACCGCGCCGTCGCCGAGGTCGACTGGGTCGTATTGGCACCCGACGCCGGGTTCGCACTGGTCTTCGGTGCACGGATCGAAGTCGTCGCACACCTTGGGGCTGGCAATGCAGGTGCCCTGCGAGCACGTGCCCGTCAGCAGGCACGGGTCGGCTGGCGTGCAGGCCTTGCTCTCGTTCGCGAGCCCGTAGACGGGCTTGCCGGCGATGGTCGAGCAGCTCTTCTTGGCGCAGTCGCCTTCCGGGAGGCCGTCGTCGAAGGGGATGCCGATGCAGGCGCCCTTGATGTCGCATCGGTCTTGCGTCGTGCAGGCGCTCTTGTCGTTGCACTTCTCGCCTTCGGCGATCGGCTTGTAGTTGAAGCACGTCCCCGTGTCGGGGTCGCACTCGCCGACTTTGCAGCCGTCGTTGATGGGTGGGCACACGACCGCGGGACCGGCCGTGCATTCGGTGGCGCCGGCGGGGGCGCCCTGCGAGGTCGCTGGGCCGCACGTCCCCGTGTTGCAGAGGTTCAGCTCGGTCACGGGGATCTTCGGGATGCCCGCGGCGTCGGTCGTGAAGGCTCGCTCGCACCACGCGCCTTCACCGGACCACCCATTGGGCTCGCACCGCCCGTTCGCCGGGTTACACGCGACGCTACGTACGCACGACGGCGGTGTCTTGCCCTCGTTCACGAGCGCGTCGAGCGCCTCGTCGACGGCCTGGCAGTCCGCAGCGATGTCGGTCGGGAGGCCGACGCAGTTGCCGGCGCCATCACACGTCGCCGTGGCGATGCAGAGATCGGCTCCCTGGCATGATTCGCCTTCGGGGCGGGGCTTCGCCAAAAGCGTGTCGCCGTCGCAGCCGAGCGACTCGCAGACGCCGTCCGGCACGGGAATGTCGCCCATGTCCGGGACGCATTGTTCGGACTGACAGACCGCCGTCGTGACGCAGGCCAGGGGATGATGACAGGGGCGCCCGTTGGGCTCGCCGGTGCAGGAGAGGACGCCGCTTTGGGTGTCGCCCGCGGCGTCGGTGGTCGCGTCGTGGCTCGTGTCCGGCGGCTCCGGCGTGTCGTCCGGAGCTTCCGGCGTGTCCGCGCCACCCGCCGTCGTGCTGCCATCGGGATCGGAACAGCCGACGGCCAGGGCGATCGCGACGATCGCGCGAGCGAGCCAGGGTCCAAGGTGGTCGAAGGCGGCAGGGCGCGTCGTCAAGGTCGTCTCGCTCGTCGCCGTCTCGGCTGACTCGGTCGGAAGGGAGAGCACCGGGCGACCGCCCGACATGCAGACGATAGCCGCCCCCGCTCCGCCGGATCAAGCGACGTGTTGGTCACGCAAGCGACCCACGGCGATCTCAGCTTACCGGCACCGTCGCCCGCATCGACGGCCGCGCGGTGAATCGCTCGTACCACGCGAAGAGGCGTGGGCGGCTGCTGCGGAGGTCACCGCAGACGTTGCGGAACTCGAGCCAGCCGATGGTGGCGCCGGCCGCGACCTGGGCGAGATCGACGTTGTCACCGAAATGGTCACACTCTCTGTCGAGCGCGTCGAGGCCTTGCAGCACCTTCTGGGTCTGACCGGCGAGCCACTCCTCCCAGTGCAGGGCAGGGGGGCGCATGGCGCGTTCGTAGAACACGAGGATCCCGGCTTCGAGCACGCCGTCGCAGAGGGCTTGGAGTCGAAGTGTTCGGAATCGTTCGGGTCCGGACGCCGGGACGAGCGACGGCACGCCGGGCGCGCGCAAGGTCTCTAGGTACTCGCAGATGACGCGCGAGTCGTAGAGTCCCGTGCCGTCGTCGAGGATGAGCGCGGGGATCTTGGACAGCGGGTTGGCCCCCGAGAGCTCGGCGTTCGGCGCCAAGGGGGACGGCCGTAGCATCGTCGTCTCGATTCGCTCCGCGAGCCCGAGCTCATGGGCGGCGATGAGCACCTTGCGGACGAAGGGCGAGGTCGGGGTGTAGTACAGCATCATCTGGGTGCCTCGTCGGAAGTTTGGGGGTCAGTCCACGCACGAGGCACAGAGCCCGGGCGAGAGGGTCTCTAGGCTGGCCTTCAAGTCTTTGCACGCGGAATGCGAACAGACGACGTTCATCTGAGGCAATACCACGGGGAACGGGCCTGTCGGCGTACACGTGGGGCCACACCCGTTCGTGTCGAAGTCGACCAGCATGGCGTCCAGGCACGCGCCTGACGGCACCGAGAGTTGGCAGCCCAGCGCAAGGAGATCGCCGGTACACGCCGAGTTCAGGCACTCGCACGTGGGATCGGACGAACAATCACCACTCGACACACACTCCCCCGCCTGGCATGACGCGTTGCCACTACAGCTCCCGCACGTGCCCCCGCAGCCGTCATCGCCACAGTCCTTGTCGGCGCAGCTCGGGGTACAGGTCGAGATACACTTGCCGGCTCGCGAGCAGACGGCGCCGCCGGAGCACGTCCCGCAGGTGCCACCGCAGCCGTTCGGACCGCACGCCTTTCCGAGACAGTTTGGAGTGCACACGGTCTGACATTCGCCGCCATCCGTACAGTTATATCCGTCGTCGCAGATGCCGCAGCTGCCGCCGCAGTCGTCAGGGCCACACTGTTTCCCGTCGCAGCTCGGCTCGCACGGAAGTTGGCACTTCCCCGCCTCACAGGTCGGCGCGACCTCCGGGCAGGTGCCGCAGGAGCCGCCGCACCCGTCGTCGCCGCACTCGAGCCCCGCACAATTCGGCTGACACTCCACCGAGCAGAAGCCGTCGTCGCAGAACGGGGCCGCGCCGGGGCACTTGCCGCAGGTACCGCCACAGCCATCATCCCCGCACTCGCGGTCACCACAGCTCGGCGTGCATGTGGCCGTATCGTCGGGAGTAACGAGCGCATCGGGCTCGGGACTTGCGGCGTCGCTTGCCCCAGTGTCGCCCGCGGGCACGGCGCCGATGTCGTCGGGCACGCCAGCCGTGTCGTCGCCGGTCCCAGCCGTCGCGTCGTCCTTGCCCCCACCACGGCGGGCCGCGGTACACGCGAGGAGCACGCTCAAGAGCAGCACCACGCGCCATGTCGTCGTCACCATATCGCTCCCCGCCGCCTGGTCGCTCTGGACCAAGAATCGGCGCGGGAGCTTAGTCCTGGCGGGAGGGTGGCGCAATGACGACCGGGAAATCTACGTGCTCAATCCGCCGGGTAGGCGGTCCATCCCGCGGTCCAATCGACCGTGCCGAACGCGCCGTAGTAGGTGGCGGTCGTGTCGAAGCCAGCGGGCGGCGGCGCCCCACCCGAGAGCGCCGGCGAAGCAGCCTCGGGGAGGAAGTTCGGTGCGTCGAGGTTGAGCGCGTCGGTCAGCTTGGGATCGACGAGCTGGTTGCCGCTCTCGGCCGTGGCGACGAGCGCTGCGACGTCGACACCGTCCACATCCGACTTGGCCACCAGCGTGGCCGTCGCGCCGCCGTTGTCCCACCAGAGCGAGCTCTGGAGGCTCAGCTCGCCCGTGGCGAGGAGGTCCGTGCTCGACGCGTCGTTGACCTGCAGCGCGAAGTCAGTGAAGTGGGCGACGACGGCGTTCTTCATGGTCCCGGCCGTACCGCGGCGGAACATGAAGCCGGACTGCGTCTTACCCGCGGTGCCCGGCTCGGCGTTCGAGCCGATCCAGGTCGTGTTCCAGAGGGTCGGCGCCGCACGCGGTGTCGCGTCGTTGTCGTTCTTGTTGGAGTCGGCCTCGATGCCGTTGTCGCCGACGAGCCCGTTCTGCTGGAGGACAAGGAACTGCACGTTGCCCGTCCAGCCGAAGTCCCAGTCGAGCCCGTCGTCGTCCGGCTGCGTGATGACGATATGGCGCAGGTTCGCGGTCCCCCCGAACATCTCGATCCCGTCGTCGGCGCCCAGGTGCACCTGCACGTAGTCGATCTCCGTCTCGGTCCCGCAGCCGCCCACGGTGAGGCCGTTCAGCTCGTTGTCCTTCTCGAGCTCGAAGCCTGCGAACTCGATTCGGGCGTATCTGAGCGTCCCGCAGTCGTGTGCGGCGTCGCTCCCGCCGTAGACCGTCCGCTCGCCGCCGGCCGGGAACCCTTCGATGCTCTCCGAGCCGCCCTCGACGTTCAGCGGCGCGTTCCCGAGCAGGACGACCCCGCCCCAGTTGCCCGGGCCCCGCTGTCCAACCGGCTCGTTGCTCGTGAACACGATCGGCAGGGCCGCGGTACCGGCGGCCTCGAGCCGAGCTGTCGTCGTGACGACCAGCGAGGTGCCGGCGTTCCCCTTCACCGTGACGCCGGGCTCGATCGTGAGCGTGGCGTTCTCCACGAAGACATGACTCTCGAGGACGTAGGTATTGCCGGTCGTCCACGTCGTGTCCGCGGCGATGGCGTCGCTGACGGCGATGGTCTCGCCGCCGCCATCGGTGCCGTCCGTGCCGTCCGTGCCGTCGGTGGCATCGGTGGCATCGGCGCCATCGGTGCTGTCCGTCGCGTCGGCCCCATCGGTCGCACCGTCCGTCCCATCGGCGCTCACCGCGTTCTTGGAGTCACTGCAAGCCACCACTGCTCCGAACGCAAACACACCCTGAATCAGAAACAATCGGCACTTCATGGGCAATCTCCTTCAATTGTCATGGCGTGGGCCACGACGGGGACTCGTCCGGGCTTCACTTCGCCTCGGACGACCATTCGAGGGACAGCGACACGCTGACCCCCGGTTCGACTTCGTAGACCGCGATACCGTCGGCCTCGAAACGAGCGGACTGATAGGCGAGGTTCGACGCGGCGAGCTTCAGCTTGAAGCCGGCGGGCAGCGCTTGACTCGCGGTGAGATCGAGGCGGTGAAATGCCGTCTCGTAGACATCAGGAAGGCCGTCGAAGCCGACCTCGGCGATACGAGGCCCTGTGACGTTGTAGTAGAGTCCGACCTCGAACCCGATGCTCGGCTGCTCCCAGCCGAGACCAACGTTGACGACGTAGGGCGATTGTCCCTGTAGGGGACGCGACGCCGACGTCTGGAGTGAGACGCGTTCGCCTGCGGTCGTGACCTCCGACTTCAGCAGCGTGGCATTGGCCGTCAAGCGTAAAGGTTTCAGCACGGGGGTGACGAAGCCGAAGTCGGTGCGCGCTTCGAGCTCGCCGCCCACCACCCACGCGGACGGCGCGTTGTCGAACGAGACGTTCCCGTTCGCAGCCGACACGATCACCCGCTCGATCGGGTCATTGAAGTACTTGAAGAAGGCACTGACCGAGACGAGGGCGTCCTTGGACCAGAACCACTCCCAACGGAGGTCGGCGTTGTGAATACGCGTGAGCGTGAGCTCGGGGTTCCCCGAGACCGAGCGGCGTCGCACGAAGTCGTAGTAGAGAATCGGTGCGATCTCGCGGGTTTGGGGGCGGGCGAGCGTCCAGCCGTACGCCGCACGGAGGTTCATGTCGTCTGAGAGGGCGACCACCACGGCGGCGGACGGGAGCCAATCGAGGTCGAGGCGGTCGACGGGCGCCGGATCGTCTTGGTACACGGCGTAAGGTGTCCCCGGGTCGAGGACCTGACCGGCGGCTTCGAAGCGCACGCCAGCGAGGACGCGCACGGGCGCCCCCGCGGTCACATCGAGCCCGAGGTGGCCTGCGGCGGTCCACGCGGTCGCGTCGTAGCCGTCCGAGGCGTTCGTGCGTTCGCCGATCTCGAAGTCGGGGCCGATGTGCTCGGGGCCGAGCATCTCCTCAATGGGCAGGAAGAGCACGGCCGGGTCACGCCCGACGAGGTCGTAGCGGAATCGCCGCGCGCTATAGGTCTTGAACGACGCTTGCGCCGACGCCCCGCCGTCGATCCGGACGCCGGCGAGCGGCAGCCCGAACGTGAACGCACCGCTCGTCCCGAGGTCTTCGACCCGAGAGAAGAAGCGCTCGCCAGAGCCCGGGCCGGCGTCGAAGCGGGCGCGGCCGTCCTCGAGGACGAGCGCCGCCGTGTCGCGCGTGTCGGGCTCGTCTCGCGCCGCGAACGAGACGTTGGCGTTCCACCCAAGCTGTAGCCCAAGGGCGTCATCGACGCGGTGTGTGCCGCGCAGCTGCCCGAACGCCAGCTCGCGGGTGATGAACTGAAGCCGCGTCGACGTCGCGTCCGACGCGTCCGACTCGCTGTACCCGCTCGCGATCTGAGCGCTCTTGTCGCCTTGGTGGGTGTAGAGCACAAAGAGCCCGAGGTCGTGTGCGGGCCTCGGTTGATAGCCAAGGCTGACGAGCGCGCCGAGCGACCCCGACTCCGTCCCGGTCAGGACGTCCGTCTCTTCGCGAAGGACGACCTCGCCGCCGTCGAGCTTGAGCTTTCGGACCACCGAGTCCCGAAGTCGGTCCTGGTGAGAGAGCGTCAGCGAGGTCAGGTAGCCGAGCTTACCGCCCGCCCCGAGGTCCGCCGTGTCGCCAACCGTCGCGCCGAGGGAGAGGTTCGGCCACGCGGTGCCGTCTCGGGACGACCAGACCTTCGGGAACGCTTCGCCGACGCGCTCGAGGTAGCTGGCGCTGATCCCGTCGTTCGTTCGCGAGAGTGGCGTCTCGGCTGGGAGGCCTGCCGGGAGGGCTCGAGTCCCGTCATCGAAGCCGAGGGCGTCGGCAGCACCGCCCTCGTAGGAGGGCATCGCCTTGAAGACGGAGGCGGTGTCGAAGCCGAGTCCGAGCTTCACTTTGGCCTCGAACGCCTCCGGATACGTCGACGTCTCGATCTGGACGGCCCCGCCCGCGAAGGTCCCGGGCAGCTCCGGGGAGAAGGTCTTCATGACGGTCAAGTTCGAGAGCAGCGCCGACGGGAAGAGGTCGAGCGGGACCGCACCGTCGTCCGGATCCGGGCTCGGGAGCGCGACGCCGTTCAAGAGGGTCGTGGTGTAGCGCCCACCGAGGCCGCGAATGGTCACGAACTTACCGTCGACGAGGGTCAGCGAGACCACTCGCTTGAGCGCGTCGCCCGCGCTCGAGTCCGCGCTCCGTGACATCTCCTGCGCTCCGACAGCGTCCGAGACGGCGCCGGCCCGCTTTCGCGTCTCCAGAAGGACAGTCTCTTTCCGTTTATCGGCGCGTGCGTCGATGTAGACCACCTCGGTCGCGTCCGGGTCCGGGGGCAAGGCCACTCGGACGGAGGTGCGCCGTCCGTCGTCGACGGTGATGCCCTTGATACGAACGGGGCGGTGCCAGTCCGCCATCGCCACGATGGCGTATTTGCCGGGGCTCACGCGCAGGAGAAAACGTCCACCCCGGGTGGTCGTGGCCCCTGCGCCTCGGCTCTCGGGCCCCGCGACGATGGTCACGGTCGCGCCCTCGATCGGCTCGCCGCTGTCCCGGTCGACCACGGTGCCGACGATACCGACGGTGCCCTCCCGCTCCGCGCTGGGCGGTTCGGCTTGCACTTCGGCCGCGATGGCCAGCGCCATGGTGAGTGTGACGAACAATGGTTTGTGACTCCCGTGTGACAGTGTCGTGGAGGTTCGGGACCGCGTTCTACATGGGGGTGGCGATGGGTTCGGTGGCGATCGCGATCGCGGCGGCCCCGCCGGCGCGCGTCGCGTCGAGGACGTCGACCGCATCGCCGAAGAGGGCGTCGTCGTCGGCGTCGAAGAAGACGATCCGCTCCTTTCGCGTGTGGAAGACCTGTCCTAGCGCCGCGGTCAGCGCCGGTAGTGCCACCTGGGTGCTGTTCAAGGTGACGCCGCCCGTCGCGTCGAGCCGGACGACGATGGCGTCGTCACCGCCGTCATCGGCGTTCTGGGCTGAAGGCTCCGGGGCTTCGGGGACCCGCGTGCTGAAGTGTTTTGTGAGCAGCGGGGTGACGACCATGAAGATGATGAGCAGCACCAAGACCACGTCGACGAGCGGCGTGATGTTGATCGTGGGCTGGGGGCCTTTGCCCCCACCACCGAGGTCCATCGCCATCAGCCGGGCTCCTCGGCGCCCACCGGGCGCGTCGTGACTTTGAGCGCGATCCCGGTGGCGCCTGCGCTCTGGCACCGGGCGAAGACGCTGCGCACGGTTCGGAAGCGCACGTTCCGATCCGCTTGAAGGACGATCTTTCGGTCGGGTCCGAGCGCGCGCGCGGCCTTGATCCCGGCTTCGAGCTCACCGGAGCCATCGATGCGCTCCTTCTCGATCCACACCGTGCCGTCACGGGTCACGGAGACGGTGATCGGGTCGAACTGCCCCTTGGCTTCCGCGTCAGGATGACTGACATCGGGGGTCGCCACGGGCTGACCCGACTGCATCTGAGGCGCGATGACCATGAAGATGATGAGCAGCACCAGGACCACGTCGACGAGTGGCGTGATGTTGATCTCCGGCCCGCGCGGGCCGCCCTTCGGCGCCCCGCCTCGTCCAGAGCCCGGCCAGGACGCGGCCGGGGACTGAGCGGCGCCGACTGGCGTCACGCCACACCCCGGGCCGAGGAGCTGAAGACGGCCTGGGTGGTTTCGGCGAGCGTCGGGGTCGGCCGCGCCTGGACCGCTGCAGCGTCCGTTCGAGGCGGCGCGGCGTCGATGCGCGTCGGTGCGCGAGCTTCCACGTGGTCGACGAACTCGCTGGCGGCTTGGCCGAGCCCGAGGAGGACAGTGTCTACTCGGCTGTTCAAGTAATTGAACATCAGCACGGACGGGATCGCGATGAGGAGCCCGAAGGCGGTCACGACGAGCGCTTCGGCGATGCCGGCCGACACCGCGCCGAGTCCGCCCGCGCCTTCGGCCGCGATCCCTTCGAACGCGTCGATGATGCCGACGACCGTCCCGAGGAGCCCGACGAAGGGTGAGATCGAGCCGACCGACGCCAGAAGCCCCATCCCGCGACGCACGTCGGCCGCCGCGCCCTCACTGCGGCGCCCCACTTCCCGTCGGACCAGCTCCGCTGCGGGGAGCGCCGACGTCTCGGGAGTGCCGAGGAAGGCGCGGGCGCCCCCGCGGAGGACGTCGGCGAAGGGGAGCCCGGGGCTCGCGGCGCAGTGACGCTCCAAGGCCACGAAGTCATTCTGCTTTAGGATCGGGCGCACCTCCAGCGACAGCGCGCGTGTCCGGCGTTCTTGGCGCCCGAAGACCCAGAGCCGTTCCAAGAACACCGTCACGGCGCCGAGCCCGAGGATGCCGAGGCTGACCACGATGACCAGCGCAAACGCGCCCATGTCGCCCAGAATCTCACCGATGTCGAAGGACATACACACTCTCCTCGGGCTGCAATGTCAGCCGCGTACCTTGAAGGGCAGCCGCACCCGGCGGGCGACTTCGATGGGCATGCCGCTCACCCGAGCCGGCTGGTATCGCCAGGTCTTCACCGCGTCGAGAGCCGCGCTCGCAAAGGGCTCCTCGCCGCTCACGACACGGGCCACGGTGACCGATCCGTCGGTGCGGATGCGAAGTTCGATGACGACCTCGCCTTCGCGACCGTCGCTGAGCGCGTTTTGGGGATAGTCGGGGCGCCGGTTGCCGAGCGCAGCGCGCGGGCTCTCGAAGTCTTCCGGTGTGGCGACGGGGCCGGCATTCCCGCGAGGTGCCGTCTCGGCAGCGGGGGCGACCTCCTTCGGCGCGGGCGGCGTGACGGGGGCCGGCTCCGGCGTAGGCGTAGCGTCGGGCGCCGGTATCACCGCGGCCACGGTCTCGACTCGGACAGGGTCCACCGCCATCGGCGCGGCGGTCGGGATCCGCTTCGGAGCTTGAAATGCGCGCCGCTGCGACACGGGCCCGCTCGGAGGCGTTAGCGCGGCGCCCGGTGCAGCGACCGGGGCAACGGCCGCGGCGATGGGTGCCCGTGCGGCGGGCGGGGGAGGAGGCGGTGGCTCCGGTTCGGGCACGGCGGCAGGTTCGGCGCGTGGGACGAAGGTCACTTCGACCTCGGTCTCTTTCACGATCTCGGTCTTCTGTCCGAGGAGCCAGAGCGCCGTTCCACCGAGTGTGCCGAAGAGGAGGGTCGCCGCGACGGACGTCGCAAACCATGTCTTGCGATCGGTGCCTCGTGAGACGTTTTCGAGTGATTCGAACATCGGTGGCGGTGGTGTACGTCAGCCAGAGCGCCGTCACAACGGGATCCGGGTGACGGCTTGGTGACTTCTGTCACTCGAGTGTGTGCAGTGTGTGACACATCCTGCATGGACGTGACGGCGTCATGCTGAATGTGACGGTCGTGTGAACGCCGGTGACGCGCCGGTGGCGAGAGGCGTGTCGAATCCGGTGGCGCTCGCCCTTCGGCAGCGCCATCCTCCGGCCATGAGCCTGCCCATGATCTTAGCCTCTGTCCTCCTCTCGCAGCCGCCGGCCGTCGGCGCGGCCTTCCCGACCCGCACCCTCGGCGAGGCCCTCGCGAGCGCCGGGAAGGACCGGAAGGTGGTGGCCGTGGTGAGCGCCGAGTGGTGTGGACCCTGCAACCAGCTCGCGGCCGACGTGCTCGAGACCGAAGACGGTCAGGCGCTCGCGGGCGCTGCGGTGACCTTTCACATCGACGCCGAGACGGCCGCAGGGCGCGAGGTGGTCGAGCGGCACGCCGTCCTCGGTTACCCGACCACGCTGGTGCTCGCGGGCGACGGCGCCGAGCTCGACCGCATCGAGGGGTACCCCGGCCCGGACGCGTGGCTGGGGGCCGTCAAGGCGGGCCTCGCTCGGAAGGAGGCCGTCAGTGTCGAGTGGCTGATCGCGCAGGTGAAGGCGCAGCCCGGAGACGGCGAGGCCGCGCTCGCGCTGGCGCAGGCTCGGCTCGTCCGCGGCGAGACCGCCGAGGCGCTCCCGGCGCTGGAGCGGCTGGCGGCCCGCGGCGATGAGGTCGGAGCGAACGCCGGGCGGGTCCTCGGTCGCTACTTCGTGCGAGTACGGCGCGACGGCCCGAAAGGCGCCGAGGTCTTCGCGGGGCTCGCTCGGCAGTACCGCGCACGGCCCGAAGGCGAGGAGTTCTTGATGTGGGCCGCCCAGGGCTACCTCGTAGCGGGGCAACGCGAGAAGGCGCTCGCCCTGCTGGACGAGCTCGTCGCTACGGCGACAACCGCGGCCGATTCGGCGACGGACGCTATCCGCGACGCCGAACACAGCCGAGCGTGGTTCCTCGTCCGCTACGACGCCGATCCCGCCGCGGCGGCGACGTCGGTCGCGACGGTGCTGACGCTGTCGCCCGGCTACGCGCCCGCGCTCTACCTCGACGCCGAGCTGGCGGTCCGCGGGGGTGACCTCGCGCGGGCCAAGGCGTCCATTCAGGCCGCGATCACCTCCGCGCCGGGGAAGGCGCTCTACGTCAACTTCGCGCGCCGACACGGGCTCTCGGACGCGGCCAAGGCGCCGTAGTGGAGCTCCACTTTCCAACGCGCGGTTCGAGGGCCGGCCCATCCGGGCCCACCGAAGAACGGCTAGGGCGGCTGCTCGGCGAGCTCTCGGAGAAGCTCGGCGGCGCGATCGAATGCGGCCTCGGGGCCTGCACTCGGTCGTCTTTCGACGGGTCGGGCCTCGAAGGCGGCATCGCCGACGCCATCGTCACGCCCGAGGCGCTCGAAGACGTCATGGTGTGCATCGACGCCTGCGGCCGCGCGGGCATCCCACTGACGGTGCGCGGCGGTGGGACGGGACGCGCGGGGGGCGCCATCCCGCTTCGGGGCGGGATTGTGCTCGACACGACGCGGCTCTCGGCGCTCGCGTGGCAAGACGACGTCCTTGTCGCGGGCCCCGGCGCGCGTATCGCCGACGTCGACCGGGCGCTCGCCGAGCGGGGCCAGGCGCTCCCGGCCCGACCGTGGGGGGACCCTGCCGTCGCGACGCTCGGCGGCCTCGTCGGCTCGGGCGGCGCCGCCGTCCACGCTCGGCGCACAGGCGGCCTCGCGCCCCATGTGCGCCGCCTGCAGGCCGTGACGGGCTCCGGCGAGCTCATCCGCACGGGCGCCCTCGCGGTCGGGCCTATCCCAACCTGGGATCTGACTCGGCTGCTCGTCGGCTCCGAGGGTGGGCTCGCCGTCATCACCGAGATCGCGCTCGCCGGCGTGACGCTGCGGCCGACCCGGCGGGTCGAGCGTGTCTTACCGAACCGGGACGCGCTCGCCGAGGCGCTGCGAGCCGCGGAGCGAGATTCCTCCGTGGCGGCGGGCAGTTGGTTCAGCGCGTCGGCCGCCCGGGCGCTCTGGCCGGAGCGGCCGGCGTTCCCGGACGGCGGCGTGCTCTGGCTCACCGACGAAGATGATGCGGACCCGTCGGGCAGCGCCGAGCCGCTCGCCTCCATCGAGACCCGGCTGACGTCGCGGCTCGCCGAGCTTTACCCGAAGCACACGCTCGTCCGCTTCGCGCCGCGCTTACCGTTCGGCGTCATCGCTTCGAGCATCGACGCGTTCGACGCGGCCGCACGCGCGGAGGGCCTCGATGCCTGGTGTTGTGGCGACGAGCTCGGGACCGTCCACCTCGTGGTAGCGGCGCAGGACGGTGACGTCGAACGCTTCGATCGCGCCACCGACGTCCTCGAAGGGGTGGTCGAGGCCGCGCTCGACGCCGGGGCCGCCGCCGTGGGCGCCTTCGGCAGCGGCCTCCTCGCGCCACGTTGGCTGCGCCGCGAGCGCGGGATGCAGCTCGACCTTTTGAATCAGCTCAAGGCGGTCTTCGATCCGCATGGGATCTTGAATCCCGGGAAGCTCCCAAAGACGCGGCGCTGAGTCACTAGTTTGTTATTGAATCGTCTTTGTCCGGCGAATGGTCTGGGTTCCCGGCCCCATCGTCACCCGCACGAACGTCGGCGGGCCGCACTGCTTCCCGAGACAGATAGGCTGGCACGAAAGCTGGCACGTCCCCGCGTCGCGGACCGGCGCGACGTCGGGGCCGGTGTAGTCAGACTACCCAAGGTGGCGCGGCGTGAATACACGCCACGACATGACTCCCGGTCTGGGCGGCCGCCGACGGCCGCTTACTCAGGATTAGAAGATGTACACGACGTCGAGGGTCGCGTGGATGATCTCGATGAGATCGCCGGCCTTCGACCAGCCGCCGCTGACACCGAGCTGTACGTCGCGGGCGCCAGAGTAGTAGGCGCCACCGGCGAGGCTGTGGGAGATAGTGTCATCGTCGTCACCCACGGCCGCTTCCATCAGGTACTCGACGCCGATCGCGATCGGGAAGTAGCGGGTCCAATAGCCGATGTCGAGAGCCGTGTGTAGGCCGAAGTTGACCTCGGTCGAGTCCTTTTCGGATTCGCCAATGCCCACGCCATGTGTCGTCCCGATCTGGGTCTGGACACCGACGGGCCCCATACCCCACGCGGCGAGCAAGCGCGGTGAGATGTTGAGCGATTCTTCGACTCCGACCATGTCGGCGGCCCGAATGTTGGCGAAGATCGCCGGGAAGTCTCCGGTGGCGAAGGCTTCAGGAGAGGTTCTCTGGAGGACGCCCTGCACGGCTGCGATCGGAGTGACGACCCACTCGCGAGAGTAGTGGGTCTTCACTTCGGCACCGAACTGAAGACCGAGGGAGTTCGAACTCCATATCTTGCTTCGAATGGCGCCGCCGATCTCCACGCTCGGTACCGCGCCGACGTTCAGGATCTGATCGAGACTCGTGGAGGTCGCGCCGACGCCACCCGCGGTGAAGGAGATGGCGACCCAGTCCGCGATGCCGATCTGGCCGTCGAAGCGGAGCTCGAAGTAGAGCAGCTTCGCTTCGAGGTCGGCGGTGACCTCGTCAGCCGCGCCTTCCGCTCCAGCGTCGTCTCCCGTGTCATCTGCTGAGTCGCCCTGCACTGTGAAGTTGAAGCGCCCCGCTCCCACCACGGTGCCGAAGGAGCTGTAGATGAAGGGGTTCGACATCAGGACAGGGATGAGGAACTGATGCGAGTTGAGGACCCGCTCCTCGCCGCCAGCCGTCCCGCGCCTCGTATCGGATTCGTTGGCGCTGGGGCTCGAGCCGCCACCCTCCTCCGCGCGGGCCCAGTTCGGGACCGATCCGATGGCGAACGCGAGAAGCGCGATCTCTGCGTAGAACTGCCTATTCATGGCCGATATCCTTTGAGCGAGGTACCTTTGCCCCGCGGTCGAGTGTGGTCGTGTCGTGCGCGACCCGCGCTGCAGGGACGCAAGACCCAAGTTCGAGCTTGAGTTGACCGACTGTCCAATGCCGAGTGCCGACTGTCAATACCGAGGGGCCCACGATGTCATATGGGCCTGTTCCCGTACCGTGCTCTGACAGGCATGCACCCCGAGCCACGGCTCGGGGATGACGCCGAAGTAAGGGCTCGGTCGAAAATAGGTGAGAGCTTTTACCGCGCCGCGCCCCGCCCGGCTCGGGCCAAGTCCGAAGACATACTCCCCGTATTTCGAGGCAGACGTTTCCTACTTGGAACGAACCGGGCGGGGATGCGGCGCGAGGAAAAGAGAATCACTTACTTGCGACCGAGCCCTAAGGGCTCGGTCGCAAGTAGGTGAGAGCTTTTACCGCGCCGCGCCCCGCCCGGCTCGGGCCAAGTCCGAAGA
>JADMJS010000501.1 GCA_018780435.1 Myxococcales bacterium | reverse complement strand
CGCCGTCGCCGACTACAAGACGTGCGTGGCGATCGCGACCAAGGCGGCGCTGCGCGAAATGGTGATGCCCGGGTTCATCGCGCTGGTGGCGCCGTTTGTGGTCGGGATCGGGTTCGGGCCGTGGGCGCTGGCGGGCATGCTGATGGGGGCGATCTCGTCGGGCTTCCTGCTGGCCGTGATGATGGCAAACGCGGGCGGAGCGTGGGACAACGCAAAGAAGTACGTCGAGTCGGGCACGAGCGGGCTCGGAGGCAAAGGAACCGCGCTCCACGCTGCCGTGGTCACTGGTGATACAGTCGGCGATCCGTTTAAGGACACTAGCGGACCCGCACTCAACATCCTGATCAAGCTGACGAGCGTGGTGGCCTTGGTCTTCGCGCCGGCCTTCACGTCGACGTTTACGCGCGATTTCTACTGGGTGGCCATCATCGTCTTTGTCGTGGCGGCCGCCGTCGCCATCGCCTGGCGCGTCTACCTCAAGAAGACCGACCCCAAGATCGACTTCCTGGCCGAACAAGGCGGGAAGGCCGCCACCAAGCCCAAGAAGCCCGCCGGCGCCGCGCCCGACCACGACGACGACCACGACGACGACGAGAAGGGCACGCTCTTGCGCGAGCGCCCCTCCGTCAACCTCAAGGACGCCTCGGACAGCGACTGAGAGATCAGAGAGGGAAAAAAAAAGAAAAAAAAAGAGGATTTTTGAACTTGAACACCATTAGAGATCGGCGATGGCCATAGTTTGCTTCTGTCATCGCCTCTTGCAGCGGTAGCGCTCCTACAAGCGCGCCAGCATCAGCGCCCACGTTGAACGCTGAGGCGATGGATGATTTTTCGGTCGACTTGATTTGGACGAACGGAAACGGCAACGTCGAGGTGCAACGGTTCGCCAAGGACAATGACTTCCTCAATGTGCTTTTTTTTTTTTCGTCAGACACGTCAGCAGCTCACGCGCGTTTGCTGCAGTGGACGGCCCATGCGATCGCCGTGTCCGACAACATCACCTCGCTGACGCGGCTGCGTGACTTTTTCGTGCGTTCACCTCAAGTTTTGCGTTGTTGATTGACATCGTCGTTGGCAGCTCCCAGACAACCTCTTTCCGGAGATCCCATCGTTCGTGTTCGCCATGACGCAGATGACTGGCCTCACTGTGAGTCGCCGACCGCTGGCTCGCTCGGTGCTGACGCGGCTCGCCAGCTTTCCAACAATCGTTTGCGCGTGATTCCGCCCGAAATTACTCGCCTGTCCTCGTTGGGTCTTTTTGAAGTGAGCCGGCCGCATGCGAAGCGTCTCCAACGTTGACTTGTTCGCCAGTTGAGCAGCAACCGGCTCACGATCGTGCACTCTGAAAGTGCGTTGATCGCCGCCGTGCCCGGCCGCATCTCACACGCTCTCGCAGCTGCATGAGTGCCTGCTCACTTGGCTGCCGATGGCGCTCGATCGTTTGCCGGCGTCGACCAAGATCACCGTAACCTCGCTGCCACGCTTTCTTTTTGCCTGCTGACTCGCCGGCACAGCTCGATGGCAACCCGCTTCCCGAGGAGATCGAACTCGGCGACGACATTGACGAAGGCACAGACTCGCGCTCCAAGCTGCCCGAGATCTTTGCCGCCACGACGGTGCTCGACATGATCCGCGAGCCCGCGTTCGTCATCCTCGTCGCGCTCCAGGACCTCTTCATCCCCGCGCTCCAGCTCGTCGAGATCCTCGACGCGGCCTTTCCCAACTCGATCCCGATGTACAAGAAGTGGGAGTTGGTCACGGCCGTCAAGCATTTTCACCAGCGCCGCGGCCTTGAGCGCTGACCAATCGCCACCCCGCCCCTCACTTGCTCCGACTCGTTGAACGTCGAGCTGGATGTCGATCGTCGCCGGGCGTCTGCTTGCCGAGCGGCGTCTGGCGCGAGACGCCACCGCACAACCTCGTGAGCGCCGTCAGCACTTTCACCAGCGCCGCTCACAGCAGACTGAAACTCTTCAATTCGTGTTGCTGATCGTCGAGCTGACGGCGGCCAAGAG
>JADMJS010000246.1 GCA_018780435.1 Myxococcales bacterium | reverse complement strand
CTTGGGCCCCTCGCGATTTGTCCGGCCAGCTTGCGGCGAGGTTAAAGAAACGCGCTAAACGGCCGCCGGCGCGTGGGCACTCTGGTGCGTGGCGTCGGCCCCGGGAATGGGTCGGACACCGCGTCTTCAGGGTGTCCAACATGTCCGTAACTCCACTTGAAAGTTCTCCCGGCACCGCCTCTCCCGGTGACCGCCCCCTGCGACCGGCGACGCTGCTCGTCCGCGGCGGAACCGAACGTTCGAACTTCCGCGAGACGTCCGAAGCGCTGTTTCTGACCTCGGGCTTCGTCTACGAGAGCGCCGAGCAGGCGGAAGCCACCTTCGCCGGTACCGAACAGCACTGGGTCTATTCACGCTTCGGCAACCCGACCGTCGCCATGCTGGAGCGCCGGCTGGCCGCGCTCGAAGGCGCCGAAGCCTGCCGCATGACGGCGACCGGGATGGCGGCGGTCAACGCGGCGCTGCTCGCGCACCTGAAGGCGGGCGACCGCGTCGTGGCATCGCGGGCGCTCTTCGGCTCCTGCCACTGGATCGTGTCGACGCTTCTGCCGCGTTTCGGCGTCGAGACGGTGTTCGTGGAGGGCCGGGATCTCGATGCGTGGCGCTCGGCGCTCTCATCGCCAACGGCACTCGTCCTGCTCGAGACGCCGTCGAACCCGATGCTCGACCTCGTCGACCTGCCCGCTGTCGCCGAGCTCGCGCATGCGGCCGGCGCGCTCGTCGTCGTCGACAACGTCTTCGCCACCCCGCTGCTCCAGCGCCCGCTCGAGCTCGGCGCCGACGTGGTCGTCTACTCCTGCACCAAACACCTCGACGGCCAGGGCCGCGTCCTCGGCGGCGCGGTGCTCGGCCGCACGCGCTGGGTCGAAGACATCCTCCAGCCCTTCCTGCGCAACACCGGCCCCGCCCTGTCGCCGTTCAATGCCTGGGTCATCCTGAAGGGCATGGAGACGCTGGCGCTTCGAGTCGGCGCGATGAACACCAGCGCGGCCCGCATCGCGGCGTTCCTGGAAGCACGTCGGGAAGTACTCGCAGTCCGCTACCCCTTCGCGCCATCGCACCCGCAATACGCACTGGCGCAGCGGCTCATGACGGGTGGCGGTACGCTCGTCACCTTCGAGCTCGCGGGCGGAAAGGAGGCTGCTTTCCGTTTCTGCGACGCGCTGAAGCTCGTCGACATCTCGAACAACCTCGGCGACGCCAAGTCACTCATCACGCACCCGGCCACGACGACGCACTACCGCATCGGCGCCGACGAACGCGCCCGGCTCGGCATCGGCGACGGCGTCCTGCGTCTGTCCGTCGGCCTCGAAGACCCCGCTGATCTCGAAGACGACCTCGCCCGTGGACTGAACGCCGCGCGTGAAGGAGGTGCGCCATGAACGCAGGACCGTTCCCCGAGCTCGCTCGTCACTTCCACCCAACGGTCGTCCCCACCGGGAGCCGGACGCTCCGGATCGGCATCCTGAACCTCATGCCGCGCCTCGAGACCTACGAGCCGGGGCTGCTCGCGGCCCTCAGCGCCCCGGGCCTCCCCTTCACTCCGATCGGCATCCGCCTCGAGACGCACGCGTACCGAAGCTCCGACCCGGCGCACCTCGCCGCTCACTACAGGGCCCTCAACCGGGCACTCGCGACCGGCCCACTCGACGGGCTCCTCCTCACGGGCGCACCCGTCGAAGAGCTCCCCTTCGAAGCGGTGCGCTACTGGGCGGAGCTTCAGGAAGTCCTCGATTACGCTCGGGATCACGTCGGCAGCACGCTCGGCGTCTGTTGGGGCGGCATGGCCCTAGCCGCACGCGAAGGCGGGGTCAAGACGGGACTCCCGCAGAAGCTCTTCGGCGCCTTCCGGCACCTCGTGTCGCCCGCCGGCGCCGCCTTTCTCGGCGTAGCCCCGGGTAGCACCTTCATCTGCCCCCAGAGCCGGCATGCCACCATCACCGCGGAGTCCATTGCGAGCACCGACGGCCGTCTCCAGGTGCTCGGGCACTCCGAAGTGGTCGGCCCTACCCTGCTCTCGACGCCCGACCAGCGTTTCATCATGCACCTCGGCCACCCCGAATACGCCCCATCGCGCATCGCGTTCGAATGGACCCGCGACCGCGGCCTAGGCCGCACCGACGTGCCCCACCCGGCCGGCTACGACGCCGAGGGCACGACGCCCGTGGTCTCGTGGGCGAATGACTCGGAGCGCCTCTTCGGGGCGTGGCTTCGGGTCGTGGCGGAGCGGGGTTCGGCTGCCGTCGCAAATCCTTAAGCGGCCGTAACGCGGCGATTATGGAGCCGGCACCGGCGCCAAGCGCCGCTGAGCCTCGTCAACGCTGAACCACAGCCCACCCCTCGGGATCGAGGAGCGACGCCAATGCGGGAATAGCGAGGGCTTTCCAAGGTTCAAGCGTCCCGGGGCCACAGCGTCCTTCGACCACCCGCCGTCCATCTTCTTCCACCGATACACATTCCTCGTGCCGCGCCCGATGGGGTCGATGCGACCGAAGTTCAGGAGCACTTGATCCGCCAGCTCGGCCGCGTCACTGCCCTCGGCGCTCATCACCACGAGGTGCTCCGCCGGATTGGATTTCGCCGCTTCTATCAAGGTTTCGGCCATACCCCGAGCCACGTCGGACTCCCGTCGCCACCACGTCGCGTTCACGAGCTGAGTCGCTGCGAACACGCCGATCACGATGGCCCACACGCCGCGACGCGCCCACCCCGCACGAGGCCCTCCCGCACCGACACCGGGCTCGAGCGCGAACGCCGCTCCCACGCAAAGCGGCGCCAGCGCCAGATGAAAGAAGTACCAGCGCTGCTCGTGCCCTCCTCCAGCGGCTTCGAAGAAGCGCCCCGCTTCGTGGAACATGGGCACGAAGGGCAGGACCAGGAGCGCAAAGGCGCCGAATGCGAGTCGCGCGTCGCGTCGCCGCCCCATCGACCATAGGAGGAACACCGAGACGATCCCCGTCATCGCCCAGTACACCTCACGCCATGCGAGTCCGGGATGTACCGGGAGCCACGGCTGTAGCGCCACCGCTGCAATGGCCGTCATGGGCGACTCGACCATGTGAAAGGTCCCCGTGGGGCTATGGTCGACGTCGAGGTGGAGCATCACGAAGCGCCAGCCCACGTTCAGCAGCACGAGCGCCACGAGAGGCACGCCGTCGTGAAGTGCTCGACGAAGGCGCCCTACTCGTTCGCCCTCGACGAACGCCAATAACGCGACGACCGGGACGACCGCCGCCGCGCTCTCACGGCTCCAGAGCCCGAGCTGCAAGAAGAACAACATGAGCACAACACGCGCTGCCCCTCGCCGAGCGCCGTAGCCTCGGCGCGACGGCGCCCCCTGCGCTAGGAGCACGGCCATCCCGAAGACACTGACCAAGATCCCTTCGAAGCCGCTGTGAAACCAAGCCAGTGCCTCCGCGTGGAGCGGATGAGCGAGATAGAGGAGGCACGCGAAGCCGGCCACGATCGGACGGCGCAACGACACCCATCGAAAGACCATCAGCGCCGAGAGAGCGTGAAGGGCCACGTTGACCGCGTAGCGGCCTATGGGCTCGCGCCCAAGAAGTTCCCACTCGACGTGGGATAGGAGTGTGAGCAACGGTCGCCAGGTCGGCTCCTCGGTCCAGAAGATCCCAAGGCCGTTCCAAAGCCCGAACTGGCTCGTCCATTGCCCCATCGACACGACAAACCAGTCGTCGGAATCGAGGTAGTAACCACCGAGGACGACGCTCGCTTGTAGCGCCACAATCGCCATGAACGCGGCCGCCGTGGGCACCCACGCCCACGGCGGCCGCGCGTCAGCGGGGCGGTCTGAGCTCATCCCACGCCGACACCAGCTCGCGAATGGACCCCACGATCGCGAAGAGATCCGCGCCCTTGGCACGACCACGGGTACGTGGTAGGTGGGTCACGGGGACCTGCCGTACGTCGAAGCCGGCCCTCCCACACTTCGCCATCAGCTCGGCGCCCACGAGGTTGCCGTCACAGGTGAGGTGGAGGGATTCGACCACCCGACGACGCAAGATCTTGAAACCGCAGTCCACGTCCCGAAACGTCACGCCGGTGATCTGCCTCATGAGGAGATTGTAAGAGCCTCCGATCGCGAGCCGATGAAGCGGATCCTGTCGATCGGCACGGACGCCCGCCACGACGTCGCAGCCGCACTCGAGCAGCGCCAGGAGCGTCGGGAGCTCCTCGACACGATACTGCCCATCCCCGTCGAGATAGACGACCACGTCACCGTGCGCGGCCCGGAGCCCCGAACGTACGGCCGCTCCGTAGCCCGAGCGCCGTGGGTGACGAAGCGTCCGCCAAGGGACTGTCCAGTCCCGAGCGCGCAGCCACTCTCCGGTTCCGTCCGACGAACCGTCGTCCACAATCACGACTTCACCCGGCGTCGACCACCCTCGCTGGGTCGCGATCTCACGAAGCACCACCTCGACTCGAGGCAGGTACACCTCCAGGTTCACCTTCTCATTGCAGCACAGCAGGCAAACTGAGAGAGGGACAGCGCTCGGATCGATTGGCACGGTGATTGGCGTGGGGGACGCGCTGAGCGCAGCCCCCGGTCCGAGATCAGGGCGTGGGCTCAGGGCAACCGGGGTAGAGCGCCGGCTCGTGGCGGCAATCCCCGGGACCGTAGCAGTTGTCCTCGGTGCAGTTCGCCGTGTCGTCGCAGTCGGTGTCCACACTACATCCCGTGCAACCCGGGACCGCCGAGAACACGCACGTGTCGGTCACACACTCGTCCTGAGTACACGGATCATTGTCGTTGCACGGCGTCGCCGTCACCACGCACGTACCCGAGCGGCACTCGGCGACCTGACAGTCACCCTGGCCGCAATCCGCTGACGTCGTGCAGGGCTTCGCCGTGCAGGGCTGCGCCGGGAAGGTCTTGCACACGCCGTCGGCATTATCGCAGTAGTCACCCGTGCAGGCATTGCCGTCGTTACAGGTCTTCCACGCGCCGGTGCACTTACCAGCCGAACACGCCGGGATGAAGCACGGCGACTCCACGGGGCAGTCGGAAGCCGTGAGGCACGAGGAGCCGCCGCAGGTCGGGTCGACCGCGTTCATGCACCCGATCCCCTCCACGCACTGAGCCGGCCCATCGACCGTACAGGGGTTCGAGTCCTCGCACAGCGCTGCCAAGTACGTGCACTCACCCAAGAACTGGTCGCAGCGGCCGATCGTACAAGCGCTGCTGTCGGCGCAATCGAGGTCCGTCTGGCAGAGCAACTTCTGACACTCGGGTGTTCCGGTCGGCACGTAGGCGCAGTTTCCGTCGCTACCGCAAACGTCGTAGGTGCACTCGTCATAGTCGTTGCAGACGACCGCGGAATTGTCCGCCGTACAGGGACGACACGCCGGATCGAAGATGTGGCGGCACTGCTTCGTCGCCGGATCACACGCATCGCTCGAACACGCCGTCCTGTCGTCGCATTGCGCGTTGCTGGTGCAACCGACGCAGTTCACGATCGGCGTGTGGACGCAGCCACTCGTGGCGGAGCAGGTGTCCGCCGTGCACGGGTTGAAGTCGTCGCAGTTCACCGAGAACATCAGGCAGTTCCCGTCGGCGCAGAGCGGCTTTACACACGCCGAGCCGATGTCGCAGCCGACGACGACGCCGTCCTGTTCCGAGCACGCGCCAGACTGACACGACGGATCCGGCGTGTTCTTGCACGTCCCTGTCGTGGCGTCGCAGTAGCTCAGCTTGCACGGATCCCCGTCATCGCAGAGGACGGGGGCGAAGCTGCACTTGCCGGCCGAACAGGACCCGACCAAGCAGGCCTGACCGGACTGACAATCCGCGCTCGTGGTACACGCCGGCTGACAATTGGCGAGGAACGAGTACTGGCAGCCAAACGCGGGATCACAGCTCGCCGCGGACACCGTACACGGGTTTCCGTCGTCGCAATCCGAAGTGCGGAACTCACAGAACCCGTCGAGACAGCGGTCAACCGTGCAGGCGTTCGCGTCGTCACACTGTGAGTCGGCGGTGCAGATCGCGCGGTTGCACACCGGGTCGAGCGCGTTGGTACAGAAGCCGGTCGCTGTGTCACAGGCGTCGATGGTGCACGCGTCCGAGTCGTCGCAGTCGGCGTCGGACGTGCTGCAGCCGCGGTTGCAGTTCGACTTCGGCGTGAAGCGACAGCCGAGCGTCGTCGAACAGGAGTCCGTAGTGCAGAAGCTGTCGTCGTCGCACACGATCGTCGAGTAGAAGCAGGAGCCGTCTGGCGAGCAGCCGTCGACGGTGCAGGCGTTGCTGTCATCGCACGACGCGTCGTCGGTGCAGCCGGACCAGCCGGCCTTGAGCACGTTCTTGCAGGCCCCGTTCGCCGGGTCACAGAAGTCGCGAGTCGAGACGAGCGCGTCCTTGCAGTTCTTCGGCTGAATGGCGCAAGCGCCGGAGATGCACTTGCCGGGCGCACACAGGTCGCCCGAGGCGCAGTCGGCATCCGCCGTGCAGGGTGCCCCGCAGCCGTTCTGCAGCGCGAAGTCGATGTCGTGGATACAGCCGCGATCCGGTTCGCAGTAGTTGTCGCCGGTGCAGACCAGCCCGTCATTGCAGCTCTTCGCGATCCAGACGCACGTCTTCGTTCCGGCGTCACACCGGTCGACCGTACACGCGTTGCTGTCGTAACAATCGAAGTCGCCATTGCAGGTCTTCGGACACTGAGCCACGCCGCCATCGGTCACAGCGCGGAAGTCGCACTTCGGCTGGGCCAGCGTGAGATCGCAAAGGTTCAACGTGCACCGATCGCCGTCGTTGCAGTCGTGGTTCGTCTCGCAGGTGCAGTTGGACGACGAGTCTTGGCAAATGCGCGGGCAGTCCACGAGCGTCGTGTCGCGGACGTTGAGGCAGACCCCCAAGTTCGGGTGGCACGAGTCCACGGTGCACGGATTGTCGTCGTTGCACGCCGCAGCCTGCAGCGTCGCGGAGACGCCCGAAGCGCACGTCTTGCAGTCCGGGACCACTCCGAACTCGCAGCGGCGTGTCGTGGCGTCACACACCGCGAACTCACAGACCTCGAGGCCGTCCTGACAATCCGCGTTGCTCACGCAGGGCTCGCAGCCGGGGATCGGTTCAAAGTCGCAGTTGCCGTCAGCACCGCAGATCCCCGCGGTACACGCGTTCCCGTCATCACACTGCGCATCAGCGGTACAGGCGCTACAGCCCGCGATGGCGGCATAGGTGCACTTCCCGGCCGAGCACGAGTCCGCAGTACACGGATTGAAGTCGTTGCAATCCGTCGCGGTCTGCACGCACTGACTGCGGTAGCAACGCATCGGCGCACAGGACGCGACCGAGATCGCGGTTGGGCAATCCGAGTCCTGCTGGCACGTCCCGACGCACGTCGGGTCCACCTTGTTCTGGCAGCCGCCGGTCTCGGGGTTGCAAATGTCGAACGTGCAGGGGTCACCGTCGTAACACGGCGACCCGGGGCCCGACTCGTCGATCACCGTCGCCGCGACGATCTCACAGCGACCCGCCACGCAGGTGTAGTCCCAACACGCGTCACCGGTGGCGCAATCTTCATCTACCGTACAGCCGACGAGGCAGTCCTCGGTCGCGTTGAACGCGCACCCGTAGCCCTCCACGCAGCTCCCGATGTAGTCCTGGCACGGCACGTTGGTCGTGCAGACGACCGGTCGGTGCTCGCAGTCACCCGTCGGCTTGCAGACGTCGCGGGTGCAGGACAGGCCATCTTCGCACTCGGTGTCGAGCTTGCAGTAGACCGTCGGACAGTTCGGGACGGCCTCGAAGAAGCACTGGCCGAACACGCAGGAGTCCACCGTGCAGGTGTTGTCGTCGTCGCAGTCGTTGGCGACGGCACAGCCCGTACCATTGCAGCCCGCGCGCGGCGTGAACTTGCAACCGGTGGCCGTGTCACACGTGTCGTTGGTGCAGCTATCGTAGTCGTTGCAGTTGAGCGTCTTGTAGGAGCACGCCTTGGTGCTGCCGTCGCCCACGGGCGAACACTGCGCGATGAGGCACTCACCGAGCAGGTCGCAATCCGCTGCGGTGTTACAGGTCGAGCCCTTGCTTCCGCACGTCGCATCCGCCTTGTGAGCACAGTTGCCGGTCGCGGGATCGCAGTAGTCGATGGTGCAGGCGTTGCTGTCATCGCACGACTTGAGGCTCGAGCTGCAGGAATTGTCGTTCGGCTCGCAGCCGTCCGTGGTGCAGAGGTTCCCGTCATCGCAGTCCGCATCCTCGTCGCAGCCCGTCTCGCAGGCGCCGCCGAGCTGCGACTGGCAACCATTCGGGTCACACTGGTCGCTCGTGCAGATGAGACCGTCGTAACAGGTACGCGGTGTGAAGTCGCAGCGGCCCTTCGTCGCGCCTTCGCCGAGAACGCAGGTGCCGATCTGGCACGGCTTTTCACACTCGGCATCCTGCTGGCAAGCCTCGCAGTCCGGGACGGGCTCGTAGACACAGAAGTTACCCGGGGTGGCGCAGACGTCGACGGTGCACTCGTCCTGATCGTCGCATTCCGCGGTGTTCTGGCAGGCCTCGCTGCAGTTCACGAACTGCTCGTGGCGACAGAGCTGCGTCGCCGGCTCGCAGTAGTCACGCGTACAGGCGAGGCCGTCATCGCAGTCCTTGAGGACGTTCTGGCACGTGCCGGCTAGACAGAGATCCGTCGAACAGGCGTTGTTGTCGTTGCACTGCGAGTTCGTGGTGCAGACCTTGCCGCACACCCCGGGGCTGATGCCCTCATTGACGCAGGGCGTGGAGGTGTTGGTCGGGTTGCAGTAGTCGTTGGTGCACACCTTCCCGTCATCACAGGTCTTGTCGACGGGCACGCAGTCGCCGGTCAGCGGGTTGCAGGTGTCGTCGGTGCAGGCGAAGTTGTCGTCGCAGTTCTTCGGCGAGTAGTCGCACTGACCGGTCGAGGTGTTGCAGGAGTCGGTCGTGCACAGGCTCCCGTCGTTGCAGTTCTTCGCGGTGAACTTGCACTTGCCGTTCGTCGGGTCGCAGAAGTCGATCGAGCACGGGTTGTTGTCGTTGCAGACGATGGGCGCGCTCACGCACGACCCGTTGACGCACGAGTCGGACGTGCAGTTGTTGCCGTCGTTGCAGGTGATGGTGGTGTAGACGCACTGGCCCGTGGTCGGGCTGCAGGAGTCGGTCGTGCAGACGTTGAAGTCGTTGCAGACTCGAGGGAGGTTCTCGCAATTGCCGGACGCCGATTGGCACGCATCGTCGGTGCAGGCGTTGTTGTCATCGCAGCTCTTCGGCGTGAACTTGCACGCGCCCGTGACCGAATCACAGGAGTCCGTCGTACACGGCAGACCGTCGCTGCAGGACTTCGGCGCATTCGAGCATCCACCCGCCGCGGCGATACAGGCGTCGATCGTGCACGGGTTCGTGTCCTTGCAGTCCACCTGAGTGGCGATGCAAGAGCCGTTCAGACAGTTCGTATCCGTGCAGGGGTCGTTGTCGGTACAGACCACCGGCGTGCTCCCGCAGGCGCCGGTGATGCCATTGCACGAATCGGTGGTGCAGGCGTTGCCGTCGTTACAGACGATCGGGGTCGACTTGCAGCCACCCTTCGTCGGGTCACAGGTATCCTGCGTGCACTTGTCGCCGTCGTTGCAGTCGCGGTTGTCGACGCGGCAGAGGAACGGCTTTGCCGGTTCGAAAGGAATGGACGCCGTGGTCGTGTCGCAGACGCCGACTTGGCAGATGTTGGCAGCGCCACCCGCGCAGTCCACGTTGTTCGCGCAGCTACGAGGGCAGCTCAAGATGATGGTATTCTTGCACCCGTTCGTGTCGCACGTATCCGTGGTGCACGGGTCCCCGTCATTGCAGAGGTTCGGCGCCGTCTGGCAGACCCCGCCCGTGCAGTAATCGAAGGTGCAGGCGTTGCCGTCGCCGCAGTCCTTCGCGTTGAACTTACACGTCTTGCCCGTGGGACCTGTCACACAGACGTCCGTCGTACACGGGTCCGAGTCGTTGCAGTTCGAGTCGACGGTGCAGGTGCAGACGACGCCCGGGATGAGGACATAGGTGCAGCCGACCGCGAGCGAACACGAGTCGACGGTGCACGCCTGGCCGTCATCACAGTTCCTCGCGGGGAACTCGCAACCCGTCGACGGGTTGCAGGTGTCCGCCGTGCACAAGTTGGTATCGAGGCAGACCTTGGTCGTGTTGCGGCAGCCGACCGCCGCGTCGCACGTGTCGACCGTACACTCCGAACCGTCGTTGCAGTTGATCGGGGAGTGGAAACACCCGATCTGCGCGATGCAGCCGTCGGTCGTGCAGGCGTCGCCGTCATCGCAGTTGGTCGGCGTGTTGAGGCAGCCGACGAGCGGATTGCAGGAGTCAGTCGAGCACGCGCTGTTGTCGTTGCACTCGAGCTGCGTGCGAACACAGAAGCCGGTAAGCGAGTCGCACGCGTCGTTGCTGCACTTGTTACCGTCGTCGCAATCCAGCGGCGTGTAGACACAGCCCTTCGTTGGGTCGCAGGCGTCGACTGTGCACTTGTTGCCATCGCTGCAGGCGACCGCCGTGTACTGGCAACCCTGGGTGGGGCTGCAGACCTCGGCCGTGCAGAAGTTCCCGTCGTCGCACGCCGGGGTGTGGAGGCAGCCGTCGACCACCGTCACGTCACAGAGGTCGGTCGTGCAGGTGTCGTTATCGTTGCAGTTCTTTGGCAGATGGACACAGCCGTCTTCGCTGTCGCAGAGAGAGATCCCGTTCTGGTCTTCTTCGTCCGTGCACGGGTTCTGATCGTCACAGTCGAGCGGCCCGTAGACGCAAGCGCCGGAGATCGGGTTGCAACCATCTGCGGTGCAAGCGTCGCCGTCCTGGCAGTCCTTCTCGATGTTGATGCAGCCCGAGACCGGGTCGCAGATGTCGAAGGTGCAGGCGCTGCCGTCATCGCAGTTGAAGGTGAACTTGCAGC
>JADMJS010000521.1 GCA_018780435.1 Myxococcales bacterium | reverse complement strand
GTCGAACGTCGAGATCCCGCGCATCTATCAGGAGGGCGTGGCTGAGCCAGCCCTCTCTGGGTGAGTGTCCTGTCGTGCTCGCTCGTGTCCAGCGCGCGCCAACGGCGGTCGGGTTGATTGGAGTTCCCACTGGATCCCGTTCAGGTGGACCCACACTCGAATGAAAATCTTTGAGAAATCGACAGGTCGGGCTTGACGGGTTTTCGCTCCTTCAGAGAGGGCCCTAGGAGCCCCGACTCGGGGTCGAGGCAGCTCGAAGGTCGGAATTTGGGCTGGAGGGGCTTTGGCGACGTCCGCTACGGGACTCTCTCGCGACCTTTGTGGCGAGGTTCGATCCGGCCAAAAATGCCCCCAAAAACGGCGTGTTACACTCCTTGAGTACCCCAGAGGAGGTCATCATGAGTGTCGCCGCTGAGTTCGTATCCGACTGTTCCGTCGTGGAGGCCGCCGAAGGCCTGTCGGACCTCGACTTGACCCGATGCGTCGCCGACTGTGCCGCGCGCGAACGCCAATCGCTGGCTGGGCTCCTGGGCTTCCTGGCCGAGTTCGACGCGCGCGACCTCCACGAGCCCGCCGGCTTCGACGCGCTCTACAAGTACCTCATGCACCACTTTGGGTGGTCGGCCTCGTCGGCGTTCAAGCGGATCCAGGCGGCTCGGGCGTGTCGTTGTTTCCCCGAGCTCCTCCCGGCCATTGCGGCGGGCGACCTGAACCTGTCAGCGGTGTGTGCGCTCGCGCCGGTGCTCAAGGCGGAGAACCTCTCGCGGGTGTTGTTCGAGGCGGCGCGGCTGCCTCGGGAGGAGCTTAAGGTCTACGTAGAAGACCTTCGCGCCGAACAGGCGCCGGAGCCGGGGCCACAGCGACCGGTGACGCCCTTTCAGCTCACTCTCGGTGCCGTGATCGCGAGCGAGTCCTGTGGGGCCTCCGACCGGACGCCGATTGACCCGCGCTGGGTTCCGCCGCCGTCGCCGTTGGAACGGCGCGCGCCCGAGCTCACCTCGCTGAACGTCAAGGTCGACGCGAGCTTCCATGCTCTGTTCGCTCGGGTGCGGGCGCTCTGCGCTCACGGGCCGGCGGGGCGGGACCCGGCTCGGGTGCTTCGGCGTGGGCTCGAGATGCTGCTCGAGGCCGAAGAGAAGCGGCGTTTTGGGGCGCCGCGGAAGGTCAAGCGGCGGGCCGAGGTGGCGTCGTCGGCTGATGCACCGGCCGTGGTGACGGTCTCGCAGATCTCGACGGTGCCGCCTGAGGTGACGGAGGCGGTTGTGCCCGATGTCGTGGTCGCGGAATCGGGGCCTCGTGTGTCGTACGAGCGCGAGCACGTCCTCGCCGCCGTTCGACGCGAGGTCTACGATCGCGACGACGGCTGCTGCACCTTCGTGGGTGACGACGGTCACGTTTGCGGATCGCGCTACGCGGTGCAGCTCCATCATCGGATCGCGTGGGCGCACGGCGGCTCGAACACCCCGGAGAACCTGACCTTGCATTGTGGCCCGCACAACCGGCTCGTTGGCAAGCGGGACGGGCTCGGGAGACGTCCGCCCCCCAGAGCGCCGGCCGAGCCGAGGGGACCGAGCACCTGAACCGGAGGCAGTGGGATCTCCAAACATCGGTTCTCACCCCGCCTGCCGGCGAACGCAGGGCCGGTCGAGCGTCCAGTGGAGCCGCCCGGAAGCGGGCAGCGCGGAGCGCCCGCCGAAGACGGCCAGTTCGATGCCTGACCGGACCGAGAACGCGCGACGCTCTCCCTGGAGGGCGTGCCCAGCCGCAACCTCTCGATGGATGCGCCAGCTCCCGGACCTTTCCGAGTTACCCGGCTACCTGAACGGGAGGCAATGGGAACTCCAAGTTCTGCGTACCCAGGCGATACCGGCGGGGACGAAACCCTACCGAGCGGTGCCGACATTGGCCCGGGCGGGGATAGGTGCGTCGCGGTGAAATCAGCCGGAGAATTGACCGGGCCGAGCACGACGCCACGCTCCCCCTCGGAGGCCGGCCCTGGCCGCGCCTCCCTGATTGCTGCGCCCGAA
>JADMJS010000572.1 GCA_018780435.1 Myxococcales bacterium | reverse complement strand
GCCTCGCGCTCCTCGACTACCTCGAGAAGGCGCACATGCGCGGCTTCGCCATCTCCTTGTCGGGGGGCGCCGACTCGGCCGCGGTGACCTTGCTCATCCAGCAGGCCCTGGGGCTGGCGCGCCTCGAACTCGGCGCCGACCGCCTCAACCGGCGCCTGGGCCGGCCGGCTGACATGACCGCCGACGCGCTCATGGCGGACCTCGTCACGACCGTCTACCAGGCGACGCGAAACAGTGGCGACGTCACGCTGACCGCCGCGCGCGCCGTCGCGGAGGCCGCCGGGGCGCGCTTCGCCGTCATCGACATCGACGCGCTCGTGCAGGACTACGTGGCGCGCGCCGAGTCGGTGCTTGGCCGAAAGCTCACGTGGGAGACCGACGACATCGCGCTCCAGAACATCCAGGCCCGGGTCCGCGCACCGGGGATCTGGCTGGTCGCCAACGTCGAGCAGAAGTTGCTCCTCGCGACCAGCAACCGGTCGGAGGCCGCCGTCGGCTACGCCACCATGGACGGCGACACGTGTGGCGGGCTCTCGCCGATCACGGGCGTCGACAAGGCCTTCTTGCGCCAGTGGCTCGCCTGGCTTGAGACCGAAGGCACGGCCGAGCTCGGGCCGGTCCCGGCGCTCTCGTTCATCAACCGGCAACAGCCCACCGCCGAGCTGCGCCCGCAGAGCGAATCGCAGACGGACGAGTCGGACCTCATGCCCTACCCGGTCCTCGACGCGATCGAGCGCGCGGCGATCGGCGACCACCGCGATCCCGCGGACATCTACCTCCTGATGCAGCGCCGCTTCCCGCAGTATCCCGCCGAGACGATGCGGGTGTGGGTCGCACGCTTCTTCCGGCTCTTCGCGCAGAACCAGTGGAAACGCGAGCGTTACGCCCCGTCGTTCCACGTCGACGACGAGAACATGGATCCGAAGACGTGGTGCCGATTCCCCATTCTGAACGGGGGCTTCCGGCGAGAACTCGCGGAGCTCCGAGGCGCCCCGTGACGCCCGGACCGCTCTACACCTATCGCTGGCCGCGACCCGCGCTCACGGTCGACATCGTGGTCTTCGGATTCGCAGCGGGACATGCGGGGAGTGGGCCTCGGCTCGACGTCCTCCTCATCGAGCGTGACCAGGCGCCCTTCGAGGGGCGACGTGCCCTCCCCGGCGGCTTCGTCGGCGAGCACGAAGACCTCGAAGCTGCCGCATTGCGAGAGCTGGAAGAGGAGACCAGCGTGCGCGACGTCTACCTTGAGCAGCTCTACACCTTCGGCGCGCCCGGCCGCGATCCCCGGGGCCACACCGTCTCCGTCGCCTACGTCGCGCTCGTGAGGCCCATCGATCACCCCGCTTTGGCCGCCTCGGACGCGCGGCGCGCTGTCTGGACGCCCGTCGAGGAGGCCACCGACCTCGCCTTCGACCACGACCTCATCTTGAAGACGGCGCTCGCAAGGCTACGCGCCAAGCTGCGCTACCGGCCCATCGGCTTCTCGCTGCTGCCCGACGAGTTCACCCTCGGCGAGCTTCAGGACCTCTACGAGACGGCGCTCGGCCACGAGCTCGACAAACGCAACTTCCGCAAGCGAGTCGAGCAGATGGGCGTCCTCGTGCCGACCGGCGCCAAACGCCGGGGCCCTCATCGTTCCGCCGCTCTGTACCGCTTCGACCGAGCCCGCTACGACGCACTCGACGTCGAAGCCTTCGATCTCTAGGAGTCCCCATGAACGCACTCATCCTCGTCGACATCCAATACGACTTCTGCACGGGCGGCGCGCTGGCGGTCCCGGACGCCGAGGCGATCCTCCCGGCGGTCCTCGCCGAAGCGAAGACCGGCTACGACGTCATCGTAGCGACTCAGGATTTTCACCCGGCGGGCCACCAGAGCTTCGCCCGGGTCCACCCGGACCAGAAGCCGGGCGACTTCATCTCGCTTCACGGTCGACCGCAGGTGCTGTGGCCCGATCACTGCGTGCAGGGGACGCGCGGCGCGGCGTTTCACGACGCGCTCGCCGAGATCCCCCTCGACGCGGTCTTTCAGAAGGGCACCGACCCGGAGGTCGACTCGTATTCGGGCTTCTTCGACAACGGCCGTGGGGATGAACGCGGTCCGTCGACGGGCCTCGACGCGTGGCTCAAGGCGCGCGGCGTCACGGACGTCACCGTCGTGGGCCTCGCGACCGACTACTGCGTGAAGGCGACGGCGGTCGACGCCAACGCCCTCGGCTACCGAACGACGGTCCTGAAGGCCGGCGTGCGTGGCGTGAACCTGCAGCCGGGTGACTCGGAGGCGGCGCTCGCGGGTATGGCGAGCGCCGGCATCACCATCCGGTGACGGCTAGCGCTCGCGCCACCACGCGAGGAACTCCTCGTAGTCGATGGCGCCGCTCGAGTCCGAGTCGATGATCTGAAAGCCGATGTCGGCCTCTTCTTCCGTGATGAGTGGATCGAGGGCAGCCAGGAACTTCGCGAACTCCTGACGGTCGATGACCCCGTTCTTGTTGGCGTCGTAGTGGTTGAAGGTCCGTTTCAGTTCGCCGCTGTCGTGCCTGTGCATGCTGTCCTCTCTGGTTGAGCGGGAACAGGCTACCGCGCCGTCGCCCGGGCGCAAGTGTGGGCCCCTTAGTTGGCGACGCCGAGGCGTTCGGACCACTCCGGCTCATCCGGGTGGGCGTGCGCGGCGAGCCCGCACCAGTGCAGCGTGGCGGCGCGGTCTTGCCCGAGCGTGGACGCGGCGCGGCAGAGGAGCTTCACCGTCGCGCGGCTGTGCCGGAGTTCGAAGGAGGCGAGGCCGTAGCGGAGGGCCGCGGGGAGGTCGGCTCGCCACCACGCCACTTCCCCGAGGAGCAGCTTGGCGTCGGGATCGCCGCCGGCGCCATAGTCGGCGATGAGCGCGGCGAGCTCCGCTTCGTCGACGCGGCCTCGGGTGAAGAGCGCGTGGGCGAGGTTTTGGCGACCGCGGACACTCTCGGGGGTCGCTTTGACGATCCCCTCGGCGAGGCTCAGATCGTCTTTGAAGACGGGGACGTAGGTGAGGGTTCGTATCGCCTGTAACGCCAAGGCGACTCCGAAGACGAGCGCCACGGCCCAGCCGAATCGAATCGGCTCGGCGGCGGCCAGGGCCCGGTCGACGACCGCGGCGACAGCGAGCGCCATGAAGACGCTCGGCAAGTAGACGAGGCGTTCGGCGAAGACGACCGAACTTGGGAGCAGGACGCCCAGCATCGGGACGAGCGCCAGACCGAAGGCGGCGAGCCCGAAGGTGAGGAGCGGCACTCGGCGGTAGGCCCAGACTGCGAGCGCCACTAGGCCCGCCGCCAAGAGGAGCCCGAGCAAGACTCCGGGCTCGGCGGGCGACAGGCGCGGCATCAGCGTGTTCGCGCCGTAGTCCGCGCTGAGGACGACCGGCGAGAAGGCGGTGCGCAGCGCCTCCTTGAAGACGACGAAGCCGGTCCAGAGCCGCACCAGGAAGGGTTCACTAGCGGCGGGCGAATCGAGCCAGGGGATGTCGCCGGAGAACACGGCGGGGAGCACGGCCTTTCGCCCGAGGACCCAGGCGCCGAGCGCGGCAGCGAAGGCCAGCGAGGTCGCGAGGCCGGGGCGAAGCGGCGGCAGCGCCCGACGGCGATCGTCGGCGGCCAGGAAGCCCCAGAGCAGGGCTGCGAAGCCGGGGACGAGGATGGCGTTCTCTTTGCTGAGGAGGGCGGCGGCGAAACACACCACCGCGACGGCAGTCGTGCGCCCTTCCCCGTCGAGGAAGGTGCGTCGGAGCGCGAGGAGCGTCCCGATGACGAAGGCCGCCGTGAGCAGCTCGGAGCGATTGGCCGTGGACGCGATCGCCTCCACGTGGACGGGCATGACGGCGAAGAAGAGCCCGGCGAGGAGCCCGAGCCGCGCGCTCCCCGAGAGGCGGGCGCCAAGAAGGACGACGAGCCCGGCGACCAGCCCGTGCAAGAGCACGTTCACGACGCGGAACCCCGCGGGACCACTGCCGAAGAGCGCGTTCACACGAAAGCTGAGCGTCGTGAGGGGCCGCCACGTCGTGACGTGTTCATAGCCCGGCCGACTGCCCCAAAAATTGCGCGAGAGCACGTCGGAGAGCGGCGCGAGACCAGCTCCGGAGTCCATCACGACGGGGTTCTCGGCGACGGCCGGCACGTCGTCCATGACGAAGTCGCCGAGCACCACCTCCAGGTGCACCAGCACGGCGAGCCCGAACACGAGCGCCGCGAGGATGATGGGGTCTCGGGCGAGGCGCTTCAGCAAGGTCAGCATCACGGGTTCGAGCCGGCCTCGTCGCTTCGCACCAGATTCAAACGGGACCAATGAGGCGACCGAGGAACGCCGCTAAGTCGTCGAGTTCAGTGGCTCCCTCTGCGAACCAGCGGTTGTCCTGGATGCTGACTTGGATGGCCTTCCCCGGCCTCAGAATCGACGCCATGGCGGCGACTTGCGCCTTCTTTGCGCCCGCCGGCTTCCTGAGATGCATGAGGTCCTCGGAGTTCAACTCAGGAAGGACGGAGGCCGCCTGAACGAAACGTTCGGACTCTGCTGCCAAGGCCGTGTAGGTCCGACGTCCGCTGGCGAGCGGGACGTCTTCGACCGTTCCTGCGCTCCGGTTATCCGGAAGCACGAAGTACCCACAACGCGGGGGACCGGGATGCACCGTACCGGCCGAGTCGGGTACTGGCAGTCCGATCGCCGCGAGCCCGCGAGCGACCTTACGCGACACGGTCAATGCATCCGCGTCCGCGTCGCAAATGACGGCGAACGCGTCGAATGTGTCAGGACGGGTGACCAAATCGCGGTTCATGGCCTGAATGAGGTTGCCCTTGCCCTCAGCACTCCGAACCGCGACCGTCGCGTTCGCAGATGAAAAGAAGGTCGGCACATCGACCCGCTTCGAGATGTCCCCGCCCGGCGGATATTGCTTCGGAATGAGCAGCTCCAGGTCGCGATCGAGCGCTTTCAGCCGGTCGACGAGGCCGACGCGCTCGAACGTCGCCCGCCGCCGCAACGCATGTGCCACGATTTCGACGTCGTGAGGTCCTTCGACGACGAGTAACAGCCGTTGCCGTCGCCCACTCATCGCAGCTCGAGGCCACCTTCATGGCGGATGTCCCGCAAGGTTGGCTGGTCGAAGCGCCGCGCCACGATGCCGGAATCGGTCCTGTCGAGCCGGAACGCGACCAATTCGCCCGGATGCCCTTCGACACTCGCCAGAAGCGCGTCGACGGCTTCGAGGCTGTGCGTCGTCAAGAAGAGCTGAACGTCGAAACGCCTCGCCGCGTCGAGCCACCACCGGCACACGTCCACCAAGGCCGAGTAGTGCAGTGCTGCGTCGAACTCATCGACCAGCACGACCCCACCTCGACCGGCGGCGATGGCGGTGCCTACCCGAAGCCCCTGCCAGAGTCCGTCTCCGAAGTGTGAGAGCGGGATCGGCTCGCCGTCTTCGGTCGAAGCGAACAACTCCGGACCGAACTCATTGAGCGCGAGGACCTGCAGATTGGTGACCCGTGGGTCGACGAGCTGCACGAGGCGGAGGAAGTCGGTGCCTTGGCCGCTCAATTGGGTCCTGCTGAAGCTGTTGACGACAGCACTCGCGTCACTGGACTCGTGTGCGCGGACCCACACAACAGGGGCGTCTGGTAAAGGCGGGTGCCAGTGAAGCTCTCCATCGGAGAATCGAAGCTCGACCCGGCCGGAGTCTAAGTCCACGTTTCTAGAAGGGTTTGATTCCTTCGAGTAACTCGCGAGGTCGACGTTGGTGGCTGAGCCGGTCAAGGTCCCGGCTATGACAGAGACATCCTTTACCGTCGTGGCGCCCAGAGACACTGACTTCTCCGTGGCCAGGGAAGCCGTGAACACGCGGCTCCCTTTGTCCCCCTCGCTGCTGAGCCTGATCGGGCTTGGCGGGGTGTCTGGTCCACGGACGGGGAAGAGCAGCCTGAGCGACGCATGCAGGCGCAACACGATGTAGTCGTCCCGACGTCGGCGACGGCACAAGTCGATCCAAGTGCCCGGGTCTGTCGGTGCGAGGTGAAGCCGTACGGCCTCCAGGACACTCGACTTGCCCGTGTCGTTCTCCCCGACGAGCACATTCACCCGGCCGAGTCCCGGCAATCTGACGCCGCTCAGCCCTCGAAAGGCGCCGATGGTGAACTCATGGAGTGGCAAGGACGAAGCTGGCACGGGACTCCTCTCGGTCTCGTCGTGAAGCGAGTACGACGCAGCACTGCTGATCGTACACGTCTCGCCGAGAAGTCGCGACTGGCCGAGCGTGGGCGATCGGACGGCGTCAGAAGGTGCCGTGAAGCTGAATCCCGGTCGGGCTGATGTCGAGCTGCAGAGGCGGGCGGTAGGTGCTGTTCTCGAATCGTTCGTCGAGGACGAACCACAAGATGCCGCCGAGGAGGGCGGCGCCACCGATGGAGTAGGCCGCGATGGCGCCGTGGCGCATGCGTTCGGCGTCGGCGCGTTGGGCGGCGGCGGCGGGGCTCTCGAAGTCACCTGGGCCGTCCTCGATCTCCAGAAGATCGAGCTCGCTCGTCACATGAAGCCCGATCGCCGCCCCGAGGAGCCCCACGCCACCCGCCGAGAGCGCCCACGCCCCGCCGTTCTCGTACCAGGGGATGCGGTCGTTGCGCTCGACGAGGAGGCTCGCTTCGTACTCGCCTTCGAGCCAGGCCGATCCGGACGCGCGCGAGAGCGGCTCGGCGAAGAGGCGCTCTTCGAAGTACTGGTCGGTGCTTCGGCCGGCCATGGTGCTGCGGGGGCGTACCGACAACGACGCGACGGTCAGGTCTCCCCGAGCGCCTTGCGGGATGACGTACTCGCGGTCGCCCGCGACGATGGTGAAGCCTTCGGTGCTGGGGAGGCCGAGCCAGAAGCCGGTGTCGGCGGCTTTGTGGAAGTCGGCGAAGCGGAGCAGCTCCGTGCTGAGGAGGTGCGCTCGACCCGCGAGGCGGCTGTCGAGGCGCACGCGCGCCGGGAAGCGGGCCGTGGCGAAGCTCAAGATGGGCATGTTGGGCGCCGAGAGCGGCGGCCGGATGTAGGGCCGGATGCGGTAGGTCTCGTTCTTCACCTTCGAGTTGGCCGCCGCCACGAAGGCAGAGAGCTCGGGGAAAGAGACCTCGCCGTCATCGTCGAGGTCGCCCGCACCCATGAGCGCGGATCGCACTTCGTGGCTGAAGATGCCGGAGAGGAGGCGGCCCCACTCGTGGACCTCGAACGCGCCGGACGAGCTGAGGATGACGCCAACCTTCGGATACGACTCGAGCTTCAGGCTCGTCTCGGCCGCGCGCCGACGCACCGGGCCGCCGCGGCTGTTCACGAGTAGCGCTGCGTTGCAGGCGTCGACGACGAGCACGACGTGGTAGGGCTCGTCGCTCTCCGTCGGACCGAGCACTTCGTAGTAGAGGTCGCGCGTGGTGAAGCGGCCGTCACGGAGGTGGACGTAACCGCGGCCCTCTTGGTCGTAGTTGCCGTGACCGCTGTAGACGAAGAAGAGGACCGGCGAGGCGCCGCGCGCTCGGGCCTTTGCCATGTCCGCACGCATGGACGTCAGCGCCTTCAGCACGTTGGCGCGCGTCGGTGCGACATAGCGGACGCCATCGAAGGCGCGCTGCGAGTCGGCGTCGAGATCGGTGAGGAGCTCGGTGCGTTCCGTCGTGAGTCCGAGGAGTTGCGCGTGTTTCACGGCGTCGTCGTCCGCATAACGGAGCGGGGCGAGCGCGGCGTCGTCGGACGCGTTGTAGCCGATGACGATGGCGAAGCGAGCCCAGTTCTGTGGCTCGGCGGCCGTCGCGGCCGTGGTCAACAGGCAGAGGCCGACTAGCCAGCTCGTGAGGTCAGTCCGCATCGGCGCGCGACCCGGGCAGGACATCCACCTCCACGAGGCGCACGATGGCGTCCGGCGCGACCTGGGTGAGCGACGACAAGACCGAGTCCGCCGCCGCGTCGGCCGCGAGCTGCATGCCGCCGAATGCGCGCCCGAGCTCGCTCGCCGAGACCGGCGCGTTCGTGAAGATCGCGGCGACGACGAGCCGACCCGGCACGTGCGCCGACGACACTTGGAACTCGACGGGCGCCTCCTTGCCGCCGAGCGGGACGGAGCGCTCGCGGGCGACGGGCTGCGACGCCGTCTCGCCCGCGGCCGGGTCGGGGCAGTACCAGACGAGATCGCGCCCGTCCTGCATGCCGAGGACCGCGACATAGCCGTGGGTGTCGACCTCGCGCGTCGTGGTGATGCGGAGGAAGTCCTTGGCGTAGACGCCGTCGCCGGCGATGACCTCGTACTCGCGGTTCGACTCGGTGACGCCCGAGAGCCCGATGCCGACCGTGACCGGATCGTGGGCGCCACTGCGGGCCCCGATGTAGTCGTCGCCGTGCACGGGGGCCACCACGACGTTCCGCTGCGCGATGAGGACCGCCGCGGTCGCGGCCCCGAGGACCCCGAGGCCGGCCGCCCAGGTCCGCCACGACGCCGCGGCCTCCTTGAGGGTCCCCATGAGGCCGGGTGACGGGATCGGCGCGACGGTATCGAGCAGCGCCGCCTCCATGCGAGCGCGCTCGAGGCCGGACGGCATGTCGGCGCTGCCGCCGCTGAAGAGGCGATGCCGGACGACGGCGCGGTCGTAGTAGGCGCGGGCGGCCTCGTCGCAGCGGAGCAGCTCGCGCATGGCGCGGTCGTCCGCCGCCGTCCACCGCGCGCCAGGGCGCAAGTAACGCGACATCATCTCCTCCATCGTGTGCTTATTCGAGGCCATGGGCTTTCATGAAGCGCCGCATGCGCCGGTCGAGGAGGGCGATGATCTTTCGAACACGGTAACGGGTGAGGCCGAGGTCGGCGGCGATCCCTTCTTCGGCCTGGGCCTGAACGAAGTAGCGGTCTAGGATCTCCGGCTCGGGCGGATCTTGGACGGTCGCGCGGAACTCGGCAGCGAGGCGACAGAGCTGCGCGTCGGCAAGGACCTCTTCAGCGCTCTCCGGCGCCGCGAACTCGAGCTCGGGCTGGCCGTCGGTGCGCCGGAAGCGCGTGTCGCGTTCGAGCATGCGCCGGATGACGTTGTGGCCGATGCCGCGCAGGAAGGCCGGGTAGCCGTCGATGCCGTTGTAGCTCTGGCGGCACTTCTCTTCGAAGGCCGCGGCGAAGATGGCCTGTACCGCGTCGTCCCGGTCCGCCGGGTTCCAGAAGCCCCGGAAGTTGCCGAACCCGCGGGTGGCAACGTTGACGGCAACCGGGAAATACACGCGATACACCTCCGAGAGCGCCCAGCGTTGCCCTTCGCGGAAGGCGACCCGAAGGGCCGCGTCTTCGCGCAAGGGATCAGCGGACACGGCGCACCCCGAAGTCATCGCTGCCAAGGGCCTTCACGCTCGAAACGAGCAGGCTCCTGGCGAGCGGGCTGAGGCACCCCGCACCCACGCAAGCCCTTTCGGGACAGTTTGCGTGGTCGTCGAAAAAAATGCGGGGTCGCGTCCTCACGCTGGTTAATCAGACTCCTCGTGGCCCTTAGAGCCGAACTCGAGCAGGCGGTACGACTTCTTGCCGCTTCTAAGTAGGAGATACCTGTCGAAGAGTAGCTGCCCAGCGTAGACGGTGGTCGCACCGTCGGTAATGCGCTCGTTGTTCACGTACATCCCGCCCTGTTGCAGCAAGCGCCGTGCCTCACCCTTCGACGCTGTGACTCCCGCTGCGGCGAAAAGCTCGATCGCATCGCGCCGCTCTCCGAACGAGCCTGCGACTGGGGTTCGCGGTACTTCACTGGCGACGGCCAAGAGATCCGCCTCGGTGAGCGAGCTCGGGCTGCCACCGTAGAGTAGCTCGGCGCCGGCGATCGCGCTGCGGACGGCGTCTTCGCCGTGGATCAGCGTCGTGACCTCCTTGGCGAGGCGCTTCTGGGCCGAGCGCTTGTCGGGGCTCTCGGCCAGCTCGGCTTCGAGCGCGGCGATCTCGTCGAGCGGCACGAAGGTGAAGAGGCGCAGGTAGCGGCCGGCGTCGCGATCGTCGGCCCGAACGAAGTACTGGTGGAAGAGGTAAGGGCTCGTGCGTTCGGCCGAGAGCCATACGGCGCCGGCCTCCGTCTTGCCGAACTTCTGACCGGACGCTGTCGTGATGAGCGGCATCGTCATGCCGTGGGCGTGCCTTCCGGTCGTTCGACGGATGAGCTCGGTGCCGGCCGTGATGTTGCCCCACTGGTCGCTGCCGCCGATCTGCAGCACGCAGTCGTGGTGGCGAAAGAGGTGCTGAAAGTCCACGGCCTGGAGCAGCATGTAGCTGAACTCGGTGAAGCTGATGCCCGAGTCGCGGTCGAGGCGCCCCTTCACGGAGTCCTTCGCCGTCATGTAGTTGACCGTGAAGTGCTTGCCGACGTCGCGCAGGAAGTCGAGGAGCGAGAACTTGCCGATCCAGTCGTGATTGTCGACCAGCTTCGCGGGGTTACGCGGCGCGTCGAAGTCGAGGAGCCGGGCGAGCTGCGTCTTGATGCACGAAACGTTGTGGGCGAGGACCTCGGCCGTGAGCAGGTTGCGCTCGGCCGACTTGCCCGACGGGTCGCCGATGAGCCCGGTAGCCCCACCCGCGAGCGCGATAGGCGTGTGCCCGCTGAGCTGAAGCCGGCGCAGCGCGAGGAGTGGGACGAGGTGCCCGATGTGGAGGGAGTCGGCGGTCGGATCGAAGCCGCTATAGACCGAGATCCCCGTGTCGCCGTCGAGGAGCGCCTCGACCTCCGGTCCGGTCGTCGCGTCGACGAGCCCTCGCGCCTTCAGATCCGCAAAACACCCTGTTCCCATGCTCTTGGCCTCTCCTGCCCGTCCTGCGGGCGGCGGGAGGATAGCCCTCCCGGCCCTGAAGCGCGAGATCGCGCCGGCATTGCGGCCGGCGTGGGCCCGTGGTCTCCTGCTTTCGGCTTCCTATTCACGAGCGTTTGGGCCTAGGAGGGTGCTGATTTTCTCCCGTCGCATGCCTTCGCGCTTCCCCACGGGT
>JADMJS010000070.1 GCA_018780435.1 Myxococcales bacterium | reverse complement strand
TCGTGCACGAAGACGTAGCCGCCGTTGCCGTTCGAGGTGACCTCGCCGAGCCACGCGGGCGCCGACGGGTCCGCGATGTCGTAGACGATGACGCCGCCGCCGTCCTCTTTGCGCACGAAGTAGAGATGCGAGCCGTGCATGTTCGTGAAGTAGGCATCACGCGGCTCGCCACCGGCGTCTTTGGCCTCGAAGTCGCCTCCGGGGATGGGCTGCGGCGCCGTGGGGTCCGAGATGTCGAGCAGCACAGCCCGTGGACCCTCGGCCGCCGTGATGATGAGCATGTTGCCGATGGCGTGGATCTGGCCCACGCGCAGGACGGGCGAAAGCTGATATCGAGCCGCGAGAACGGGCTTGCCCGGGTCCGTGGCGTCGACGATGTAGACCCCGTTGTCAGCGCCCGCGACGTAGACGTAGGGCCCCTGCCAAAACACGCTAAGCGAGACGCGGGCGTAGGCGTCGGGGTAGAAGGCGTCGGGCAACTTCATGAGACCAATGGACTTGGGCGCGGTCGGATCCGAGATGTCCCAGAACTCGATGCCGGGCTCGGTAAGCTCAAGGCCATTGACGACGGCCCAGAGCCCCGTGCCTTTCGTCTCGCCGATGCCGGCATAGAAGCCGACGCTGTGGGTCTCTCGCATGAGCATCGACTCGCCAATGCCGACGGCGACGGGCTCGCAGGGCTTCGAGATGTCGAAGAAGGTGAGCCCACCGCCGAAGCCGAACTCCGGGCACCACGGAAGGAGCAAGTAACCGTCAACCATGACGACCAAGTTGTGGTGGTCGACGAGGTCGTTCGGCCCACCGTCGAGGTAAGCGCAGGTCTGATACAGCGCTTCCGGGGCGAAGGTGACCTTGGGCGCGCCGGGCCCGAGGTTCTTCGGCCGCGCATCCGGGGCCGGATAGGGTCGGGGCTCCGGGCCGGCGTCGACCTCGATCTCAGGCAGCTCAGGGGCGTCGGGCTCCGACTGGTCGGCCGAGACCTCGTCCGGCTCCTCGATGTCGACCGCGGCGACCTCCGGTGCAGTCGTGACGTCGGACACGACGTCCTCCGCAGTCGACGCGGGCGGCGCCGTGTCGTCTGACGAACACGAAGCGAAGAAACTCAGGGCGAGCGCGGACCATGGACGTGAGACGAAGCGGGGTCGTGTCATGGCCACTGTTTACCCGATCTCGCGTCGCTCCGGCCCATGAAAGCGAGCAGCACTGGCCACTCGAGCGCCCAAGCCGGCTCGGATGGGCAGGCCGACGGCGCGGTCGTGATTGCCCTCGAGATTTGGGTGAGGCCGAGGGATGAGCTAGTCTCTCATCCTGGAGGGCGTGTGGCCGCACAACTGAGTGCCATCTGGGTGAAACCGGTCTCCGTCGACGCCGACCTGCTCGTCGATCGTGACGTCGAGCGCGACCGATTGGTCCGCTGGGTGACCGAAGCCATTGAACTTGGAGAGCACGACGCGCGCTTCCTCATCACCGGCGACCGCGGCGTCGGTAAGTCCATCCTCTGCCGTTGGTGCCTGTCCGAGGTCGAGAAGCGTGAGAGCGAAGCCGTCGGGGTGGTGGTCGACGGACGTGGCCGGTCTTACCGCGACTTCCTGACCGCCATCGCGCTCGCCGTAGTCGAGAGGCTGTCGGACGACGTCGGCGAGACTGCCCCCCTTCGCCGCTACCTCGACGAGCTCGCCCTGCTGGCGTCTCATCGCCAAGTCAAGAAGTCCCAGGCCGACGCACTGGCCACCAAGTTCGGCGCTCAGGGTGGTGCGGAGACGAAGGGCCTGTTCATTACGCTCCGAGCGCTCTTCTCGTGGGAGCAAACCCGCACCACCAGCCACGGTGCGGAGATCTCGACGACGGTTACGGACGAGCTGCTCCATCGCGCGATCTCCGAGGTCTTCATTCAGATCAAGGCGGCGGGGCGTTTCCTGGTCTTGTTGCTCGACGACCTCGACCAGGGGACTGCGAGCTCGGCCGATGGCGTGAACCGAATGGTTGGGGAGATCCTCCGCCTGAGGCCGTGTTTGGCCCTGGTACACCTCCGGAACGAGGCGATGTTTCAGGATGTCCGGCGCGAGATCACCCAGACGCTGGAGGTGCCGCCGCTCCCGGATGCAGTCCTGGTCGAGCTCCTCGCTCGGCGCGCCACCCAAGCCATGCAGCGCACTGGGACTCTTGGTCGGCTCGACGTCAAGAACGCCTACGACCCATTTCGCGCACTAGCGCGGGCGGCCGGTGGGAACCCTTACGTGTTCTTGAGGTGGGCCGAACAGCTGCTCTCGGCTTTCGACTTCCCGCCACCGCCGGACTGGGTCAATGACGCCTCGCTTTGGACCCTCGTGCGCGCCTCTGCCCCTGGGGCCGACGAAGACCTCGTGCGGCCCGTAGCGCGGCTCGTCGACCGTTGTGCGCTCGCCCCGAACCGGCCTTGGTGTCGCCGTGAGGATCTCGACCGCGGTGGGCTTGCCACCGACACGGCCCCGCTGACGCCAGTGCCGAAGACCACCCTCGACCAGCTGGTGGTGCTCGAGTACCTCATCCGGAGGAATCGTTTCGACGACCCGCCCGTCTATCGGCTCGACCCGGTGCTCGACTTGTTACGGCCCTCCGTGGCGCGACTACTTCGGTCGAGTTAAGCTCGCGTTCTTCATGAGGGGTCCATGGCACGACTGAGTCTCTCCGGGCTCGCGGACCTCGTCTCAGCGCATTGGAGCCCGGCGCCAGGCGATCCGCTGGTCCTCCCATCGTTCCTGGGCCGAGCTCGGCAAGACGCGAACATCGCACTTCAGCATCAACTCTTGGGTCGCGGTCGGCTGCCATGGCTCACGCTGATTTGGCGTGACGGCGTCATGCCCTATGACCAGAGGACCCTCGACGCACGAATCGAACGGCACGGGGCGTCGGGCTTCTTCGTCGAGGTGTTGGTCGAGGAGCCGGACCTCGACCTGAACGTGGTCGAGGAGGACCCCGCTCTTCGTCGACTCCCCTACTGGGCGATTCGATGCACCAAGTCGACCCGAAACGGACGCCTCGGGTCCTTGCGCAGTCTCCGTGACGCCACGTACCGAGCGCTGCGCATCGAGTACGAGCAGCTCAGTGAGGAGCTCGGGCTCGACGTCGAGAGGTGGTCGATCGCGGAGCCCCTCCTGCAAGCAGCGATCGACCCCGCGTCGGTCCTCGTGATCGTCGACGGGCTTATCGACATCCAGCTGCAATCCGTCCCGGCCCAGGACCAGCAGGTCCGACTCGTGGCGCGTACGGTCGTCGACGAGCTGGCGCACGTGCCACCGAGTGTGGTGGCAGGGCTGCTGTCCATCGCGGCCGGGAAGAGCGCGCCAGATGTCGATGCGTGGCTCGAAGCGGCGTTCCTCTACCGAGAGGGCCAGCTTCGACGGTGGGCAGCGTTTCTCGGGCACGCCGACGTGGTCGACGCCGTCGTAACGGCCTTCGACGAACGCGCGAGTCGGGGACAGGCGGAGGCGAAGGAGCTCAAGAGCGCTGTGAAGGCGCTCTCGACGAAGAGCCGTCAGCTCCGCATCGACCTTACCAAGTCGCCCGAATTGGGTCGGGCCTTGACTCTTCTTGAGACGGGGCAAATCGACGACGCCGAGCGTGAGGTGGAGCGGCTCCAGGGTCGTATCGACGAGTCTGGCGCGACGTCGGAAGTGAAAGCCTACTGCGCTGCGTTGCGGCACCTGCTCGGGGAGGCTCGGAGCGATGGACTCTCGGTTGGCGGACCGTTTCGCGAGGCGTTGAGGCTGCTTCGTACCGCCGGAATGGAAGAACCTGCCGCGATCTTCACGTCGACCCGAAGTCAATTACTTTCCGGTGAGACTGAGTTTGCATTTGGGGAAGCAGAACTGCGCGCCGCGCTCGACTACTTCGGACAGCAGGACCCGAGGCCGCTAGAGTACTTTCGCATCCTAGGACACTTGGTTCTAGGGCTCGCTGGGCAAGGGAGGCTCGACGACGCGGAGCGCGAACTACGCGACTACCTAACGTGGCGCCAAGCCACCGGGCTGCAGAATTCCGAGGGGTACAGTGAATTCGAGTTGTTAGCGGACATCCTGGAGACGCTTGGTGTTCGACAAGAGTCGGCCGACGTCTACCAAAAAGCGATCACCGCGGCCCAGCGCAACGGTTCCGATCCTGCCACCATCGAACGACTTGAGGGGAAATTGACCAAGCTGACGGCCTCGTAGCGGGCCGAGTGGCCCCGATTCTTGGAAGAACCAGCTCTGCAGTACCCTCCGGGTATCAAGCGTCGACCCCTCCGTTGGGGAGACGGGCTGGGTTACTGCACGTAATAAAACGGCATACAAGCACCGTCCTTGCAGATGGGGACCTCGGCCGGGAAGCAATCACAGTCGTCACCGGCGCACTTCAGGTCGGCGAACTGCTCGAGCAACGTAGTGGCCGCGTTCACGGCCGTCGGGCCACTCACGGCGAGCGCGTTGCAGCCGAGGCCCTTCCCCTCGGCGCAGAAAGGGGTGCTGAGCATGGCGCAGTCCGAGCTGAACTTGCACGCGCCACCCGTCGCCGCGACCGCGTGGATCGAGGCGCGGAGCTCGTCACACGAGGCCGGGCATCCCGGGCCGCCGGGGCAGAGCATGCACGTGCCGTCGACGCAGAGAGGCTCGCCTTGGACATCACATCCGCACTCGAAGGGCTCGCAGCCGCCCTCTTGGGCCGCCAGGGCCAGCGCGCTGAGCTGCTCCATCGGTGCCGACGTGGACACGGCGCGCTGATAGCAGCCGATGGACCCGCAGATCGGATGCTCGAAGCGCTGACAGTCCGCGTGTTCGGTGCAGTCGTCATTGGCCTTCACCGCCTCGTCCACGGCCTGGGTCAACGCGGCGCAGCTCGGCGGCTCGCACTCCGGGATGTCGCAGCCGGCCGCGTCCTTCTTGCAGGTGCAGTCCAGTTCGCACTGGTAGTCACATGGCGTGCAGGTGCCAGCGGTACACCCAAAGCCCCACTGGGGCCACAGGTCGCAGCAGTCGGGAATGATCGTTTCAGGCACACATCCGGCTGCCGAGAAGTCGAGCCAAGCGGCCTCAAGCGCCGCAAGGTCGGCCGTCGCGTTCACGCCGACGACGCAGCCCGCGCCGCACACGGGGCGCGAGTACCCAGTACAGTCCGAGCCCACTGAGCACTGGTCGAGCGTTCCTGCCACGGCGTTATAGGCCGCCGCGAGCTCACCGCAGGTGCTGCTCGTGTCGATCGAGGCGTCGGGATCGGCGTCGCTCGACGCGTCAGCGAGGCCCGGCACATCGTCAGGGACCTGGGCGTCGTTCAGGACGTCCTCCGCCGTGGTGACGTCCGTCGGCGCGCCGTCCGTGTCCCCGATGTCTCCGGCGACGTCGTTGCTACTCCCATCGGCGCCGGCCGACGTGTCTTCGGTCTCCACGTCCACGACCGGCGACTCGCCGGTGGTCCCGCTGCTACAGGCGACCACGATCAACAGCCATACGACTCTCGTTCGACCTCCAAGGATACGATACCGGGCTGGCGCTGGAGCCGTCGATGGTCGTCCGCCGACGCCTCGATGGCGTCCCGCAACGACCGCGCGCTCGACCAGCGCAGCCGCTGCTGTGAGTGTAGCCCAAGCGTCGGCTCACCAGTGCCACCACATCACGAAGTCGATGGTGGCGACGGCTGAAGTACGGCAGACTCCGCCAGCGTCTGCTCGCCCCGAGGTCCATGCCCTTCTTCGTCCTGTTTACCGTCGTCCCGCTGCTCGAGATCGCGATCTTCGCGTGGGTGGGCGGCCGCATCGGTGTGCTCGGGACCATCGGGATGGTCCTCGCCTGCGCGGCTCTGGGGGCGCTGCTCCTCCGCCATCAAGGCATGAACGCCCTTCGCAAAGCGCAGCTCGCCATCGCGGAAGGGCGGCTGCCGTCGGCCGAGCTCGCCGATGGGCTTGTCTTGCTCGTCGCGGGCGTCCTGCTGATCACACCCGGATTCCTGAGCGATTCTCTAGCCTTGCTGCTGCTCCTTCCGGGCTTCCGGCATCTGGTGCGGCGGTGGCTCGTGGCGAAGCTCGTCGCCCGCATGCAGCGTTCCGGGCCGGGCGGGGGACCTGGCGTGACCTTCCACCACTTTGGGGGCCAGTTCGGCGCACCGCCCTTTGGGGACCGCACGGGCCGACCCGGTGACCGACCCGCGCGTGACGTCGAAATCATCGACGACGACGAAACGCGGCGCCCCTGAGTGAAGGGCTCAACTTGCTGATGTCAGAAGTTCGAGTTTGCGGCCGTGCCCGCGGTGCCAGCAGTTCCTTGAGCACCACCTGCGCCTGACCCACCGCCCGCGCCGGCTGCACCACCGGCCCCGCCGGTCTTGAAGACGTTGAGCGTCTTCCAAGTGCCGATCGCGGCGCTGCCCTGACCACTCACGAAGACCCCGTAGCTGGCGCCGCCCGACCCACCGCCGCCGCCACCACCGTGACCGCCTCGACCGCCTTCGCCACCTTTGGCCCCCGCAGAGGCGCACCAGAACTGCGAGCCCAGAGTGCCGCCGCCGCCCCCGACACCGCCATTGCCGCCCGAGCCGCCCGTGCCGCCCGAGCCGCCATCGCCACCGATGCCGCCGAAGCCTCGATTGAGCTCGTTGGCCGTGAGGGTCGGGACTGTTGTCGGTTGTGACGGGAACGTCACGAAGATGGCAAACGATCCCCCGCCGCCCGACCCGGCCGCACCCGGGGCCGCGCCACACCCGCCGGAACCGCCGCCACCGCCGGAACCGCCGATGTCCGAAGCCCCGTTCGACCCGCAGGCTGCGGAGGCATATCCCTCGACGCCCCCACCGGCCCCGCCACCGCCGCCGCCCTTGCCAGCCGAACCCGCCACGCCGGCGACGCCGCTGGTACCCACCCACTCGCCGCTGACGACCGTGCCCGTCCCAGTGCCGGCGCCCGCGCCACCGGTGCCGTTAACCCCGGTTGGCCCGTTCTCGCCGACGCTCGGGGTGCCACCGTTGACGCACGACGGATCGTTTGGAGTCCTGCAGGCACAGTTCGGATCAGCGCACTCCTGGTCCGTGATGGAGTCGCACCCACCAGCACCGCCAGCTCCGCCGCCGCCGGCACCCGCGGCGCCCGACCCGGCCGAGAGCGTTTGCGTATTGGGCGCGATCGGACAGGAGGTGCAAAGATTCTGGCCTTCGTCCCAGTCCGGGCAGCCCGCTTGCCCGCCCGCTCCACCCGCTGCGCTGACGCCGCCACAGCTAATCGCACCGCCGGTGCCGCCCACGTTCTCGGCGCCCTTCCCGATGCAGTTTTCGTAGCAGTTATAGGCACCTGTGGGCTGGTAGGCGTTCTTGCCGATCGCACCGTTCGAGCCGGACCCACCGCTCGCGCCGCTGCCACCGTTCGCGCCGGGTCCGCCGTAGCCGCCCCAGATGATGTTGCTGCGGACGGTGAGCGCGGAGCCGCAGTTCGAGATCCAGAGGGCGTAAGAGGTCTGCCCGCTACCGGTCGCGTTCTCGCCGTAGATCGTGAAGCCCTCGAGCAGCGTCGCGCCACTCTGAATGTCCTTTGCGATCACCGCCTTTCGATTGCCGGAGCCGGTGTTCCCGAAGATCGCGGTGGTGTTCGACGTGATGTCGCGTGACCAGGTCGACGGATTGAATCCGCCCAAGAGGCTCTTGCCCGCGACGAGCGTCACGGCTTCATAGTACGCGCCCCCCGCCACCAGGACTTTGGTTCGCCCCGAGCTAACCGCTTCCGCGAGCCCACTGGCGATAGAGAGGCAAGGCCGATTGCCCGCCCCCGTACCGGTGGGCCCTCGTCCACACCCGGCCGTCGTGTTGGCCGTTAGGTCCGACGACGAGACGTAGATCGCCGTGGTGTCGAGCAGGAACTCGCATCCATCTCCGGGCACTGCGTTCAGATCGAAGTACGTCTGACCGGAACAAGCGGGGTTCACATTCCCGGGTTTGCAGCACGTGAGGACGCATGTCGGGGCGCCCGTCGCGTTGCAGACTCCGAACGCGTTTGCCTTGTTGTAGATCGCCGTACAGTCGGTGCTGCAGTTGCCGCAAGCGACGTTCTGGTCGTATTTACCCCCATTGAGCCAACCGTCGTCGGTCGCACCGTCACAGTCGTCGTCGAGCGTATTGCAGCTCTCGGTGCCCGCGGTGCCCGCGGTCGCGTTGCAGACCGTAGCGCCACCCGGTGCGCTCGCGTTGCAAATCTTCACTCCGACTCGGCCGCAGGCGCCGACACCACTCGTACAAACCGTACCTTTGTCGGGGTGCGTTTCGTCCGTCGAGCCGTCGCAGTCGTTGTCTAGGGCATCGCACACCTCGGTGGCAGCCGCCCCCGCCGTCACGGAACACACGGTTGCGCCGGCCGGGTTCGCCGCGTCGCAGATAGTCACGCCGGCCCGCAGGCAGATCCCGCTGCCGACGGTGCAGACCGTCCCTTTGGTCGGGTGCGTCTCGTCCGTCGAGCCGTCGCAGTCATCGTCGAGACCATTACAGACCTCGGTTCCCGTAGCGCCGGCGGTCACCGAACAGACCGTGGTCGCGGGATTTGACGTATTACATATCTTGACCCCGGCTCGCTGGCAGATGCCTTGCCCAACCGAACACACAGTCCCTTTGTCCAAGAAGGTCTCGTCGGTCGCGCCGTCGCAGTCGTTGTCGAGCGCGTCGCACGTCTCCGTGGCACCAGCCCCCGCGACGACGCTACACACCGTCGCGGTCGCCGGATTGGACGAGTTGCACACGAAGAGCCCAGTGCGCAGACACACGCCCGAGCCGGCCGTGCAGATCGTCCCCTTGTTGGACCAAAGTGCGCCCTCATCGGTTGCCCCATCGCAGTCGTCATCGAGCCCGTTGCACGCTTCCGTGGCCGCGGTCCCGGCGACCGCGCTGCAGATCGTCGCCCCCGCCGGATTGGCGACGTTGCATCGTTTCGTGCCCGACGCTTGGCATGTCCCCGTCCCCGTCGTGCACACGCTTCCTTTGTCCGTCCAGAGGCTCCCTTCATCGGTAGCCCCGTCGCAATCGTTGTCGAGGCCATCGCACGACTCGACCCCCGAGGCGCCCGCCACGCCGTTGCAGATGAGCGCGCCGGTCGGCGCTGCGGCATCGCAGACCTTCACCCCGGAGGCCTGGCACACCCCGACGCCAACCGTGCACGCCTGTCCCTTCGTCACCCAGAGCGTCCCTTCGTCGGTCTGCCCATCACAATCGTTGTCCAGCCCATCGCAGCTTTCGGTCCCCGGGCTTCCGCCGACGACACTGCACACCGTGGAGGCTGCCGGCGCCGACGTGTTGCACACCGTGATGCCCGCTTTCTGACAGACCCCGAGGCCCGCGGTACACGGCGTCCCCTTGTTCACCCAAAGCGCGCCTTCATCGGTCGATCCATCGCAGTCATTGTCCAGCCCGTCACACACCTCGGTCCCGGCCGCACCCGGCGTCGCTCCGCAGACGGTGGCTCCTGCCGGGTTCGCCGCGTTGCACTGCCTCGTGCCTGTCGTCTGGCAAAGGCCCGAACCTACTGTGCAAACCGTCCCCTTGTCGGCCCACGTCGTCTCGTCGGTCGCGCCATCGCAGTCATCGTCGAGCGCGTTACACACCTCAACTCCGCTCGCCCCCGCCACGGCGTTGCACACGGTGACCGCCGCGGGTGTCGTCGCGTTACAGACGTAGACCCCAGCCGCCTGACACGCACCGGTGCCCGTCGTACAGGGTGTCCCCTTGTTCGCCCAGTTGGCGCCTTCATCGATCTGGCCATCGCAGTCGTCGTCGAGCCCATTACAGACCTCCGTCCCCGCGGGGGCCGCCGATACGTTGCACACGAGCGCGCCGGCAGGGCTGGTGGCGTTGCAGACATTGACGCCGGCTACCTGACAGACGCCGACACCCGCGTTGCAGGGCTTGCCTTTGTTCACCCACGCCGCACCCTCGTCGGTCGCGGAATCACAGTCGTTGTCGAGCCCATCACACACTTCGGTGCCTGCGACGCCGGGAGTCGCGTCGCAGACGGTCGCTCCGGCCGGCGTGGTTGCGTTGCAGACGTAAACGCCTGCCGCCTGGCACGTGCCTACACCCGCTGTGCACGGTTTGCCTTTGTTGGCCCAGCTCGCGCCTTCGTCGGTCTGCCCATCGCAGTCGTCGTCGAGCCCGTTGCACGTCTCTGTCCCAGCGCTCCCCTGAACCGCGTCGCAGACGAGCGCCCCAGCAGGGCTCGCCGTATTGCAGGTGAACACCCCCGCCCGCTGACATGCACCCGTTCCGGCAGAACACGGTTTCCCCTTGTTCGTCCAGGCCGAGTCTTCGTCCGTTAGCCCGTCGCAATCGTCATCGAGGCCGTTGCAGACCTCGCTGCCGGCGCTCGATGGCACCGCGTCGCACGCCGTCGCGGCCGATGGATTCACCGCATTACATTTGTAGACACCCGGCGCAGTACACACGCCAGAACCCGCCGTACACGGTTTGCCCTTGTTCGCCCACGATGCGCCTTCATCCGTCGCGCCATCGCAGTCATTGTCGAGACCATCGCAGACTTCCGACACCGCCGCAGCGGCGTCGGCGGTGCAGAGAGTGGGCCCAGTCGGCGCCGACGTGTTGCAGGCGTACACCCCCGAGGCCACACACGCCCCGATCCCGGCCGTGCAGGGTTGCCCCTTGTTGGCCCACGCGGCGTTCTCGTCGGTCGCCCCGTCGCAGTCGTTATCAAGCCCGTCGCAGCTCTCCGTGCCCGTAGCGAGCGGCGACACCGAGCACACGGTCGGACCGCCTGGCGACGCGGCGTTGCAGCCGAAGGTCCCGGTCGCTACGCATTGGCCGGTACCGACGTTACAAACCTGACCCTTGTTCGCCCAGGCGGCATCCTCGTCCGTCGCGCCGTCGCAGTCGTCGTCGAGACCGTTGCACACCTCCGAGCCCGTCGCTTTGGGGGAGACCGAACACACCGTCGGTCCCGCTGGTGCGGCCAAATTGCACACGGTGATCCCAGTGGCGATGCATTGACCCGCGCCGACGACGCACACTTGCCCCTTGCCGGACCAAAGCGCGCCTTCGTCCGTCTGGCCGTCGCAGTCATCGTCGAGACCGTTGCAGACCTCGGTCTCGGCGACAGCCGGCGCCGCGTTACAGATCGTGGGGCCACCTGGGTCGCCGGCGTTGCACGAGAAGGTCCCGGTCGCTTCGCAGATCCCCTTACCGAGCGTGCAAGGCTTGGCTTTATTGGCCCATGCCGCGTCCTCGTCGGTAAGGCTGTCGCAGTCGTCGTCGAGACCGTTGCAGACCTCGGGCTGGCTCGGGCCTGGCTGTACGGAGCACACTGTCGCGCCGCTTGGCGACGACGCATCGCACAACTTCACGCCGGCCGCGACGCAGCTCCCGGTCCCGACGGCGCAGACGGTGCCCTTGTCGGCCCAGAGCGCGTTCTCGTCGGTCGTGCCGTCGCAGTCGTTGTCGAGTCCATCGCAGACCTCAGCCCCGGAGGGTCCTGCGTCCGCAGAGCAGACGGTCGCGCCTGCTGGTGCTCCCGGGTCGCACAGACGCACACCCGCGCGTTGGCATACGCCACTCCCCACGAGACAGACGGTGCCTTTGCCCGTCCAGAGCGGGCCTTCGTCGGTCGATCCATCGCAGTCGTCGTCGAGGCCGTTGCAGACCTCGACGGCACCGGAATCCGGGGCGGCGTCACAGACCACCGGAGCCTGAGCGTCGGCGGGGTCACAACGAAAGACCCCTGCCGTCACACAAGCGCCGATGCCGAGCGTGCAGGGCTTGCCCGTGAGCGGCCAACCCTCGTCGGTCGCGCCATCACAATCGTCATCCGCGCCATTGCAGACTTCTGCACCGGCGGTCCCAGGGTCCGCAGAACAGACGACAGGTCCGCTCGGGTCCGCGGCGTCGCAAACGCGCACACCGGTTCGACGGCACGTTCCGATGCCAACCTCGCAGACCGTCCCCTTCGTGGCCCACTCGGTTTCGTCGGTGAGGCCGTCACAGTCATCGTCGAGCCCATCACACGTCTCCGGTCCCCCGGGGGCCGCGACTGCGTTGCAGACGGAGCCGCCGCCATCGTCGGCACACTCAAAGAAGCCGAAACGCTGACAGATCCCCTTCCCTTGTGAACAGGACGTGAACAGGTCTCCCTGACCTTCATCCGTGCTCCCGTCGCAGTCGTCATCGAGGTAGTTACAGGTCTCGGCAGCAGGCGTCTGCCCGACGCACTCAAGCGCCGCTTCCGGCAGGGCGCAGTCGTTCACGCCGGCGCAACTGCCAGCCGCGTTCTCGATCACACAGGCCGTCCCGCGGCCCGGCACGTCGTCGACGGCCGAGTTGCAGTCGTTGTCCGCGCCATCGCAGACCTCGGCTGTCGGGTCTGTAGCTGTGCAACCGCCAAAGCCGAGTGCGGGGTCACAGGTCTCTTGGCCGTAGCAGGTGCCGAAGGAGGTCGTTCGAAGACACGTACGGCTCTCGCCCAAATCCGCTTCGAGGCACGTGCACGAGCCAGAGATGGGTCGACACTGCGTCGTCTCCGCGTCGCACTCGAAGCCCGGGCTACAGCCTTCCTCGCCGTACAGGTTGCCAGAGGAACAGTCGCGCCCGCAGAACTTGCCACCGTCGAGCTCGAGGCATTTGTCACCCGGCGTCGGACAGTTCGCGTCGGTCTGACAGGGACTGCAGGTTGCGTCCGTCACGGGGAGGCAGGTCAGGGGCGAGGCCTGCCAGAAGCCCTCGTCGCAGAACTGGACCTGACATTGGGGGTTCGTCCCATCACCCGAGCAGAACGCGGTGGCGTTCGGGATCACGTCCGCGCACGGCACTCCGCAGGCGCCACAGGCTTCGTCGCTGACATAACGGCCCGCGGCGTCCTGCCAGTCCTCGTCGACCTGTCCGTCGCAGTCGTCGTCCTGATAATTGCAGACCTCCGACGATGGAGTGCGGGCGCTACACCACCACGCGGTCGCGCCTTCACTCTCGCCGCAGAACCAGCTCCCCGTACACGTCCCGGCGTCGTTCGTGATGGCGCACAGAGCATCGGGCGGCTTGACGCCATCGTCGACGGCTCCGTTACAATCGTCGTCCTCTCCATTGCATGACTCGGGCGCCGCGACCGCGGCCGAACAGGCCGACCAGCCGAGTTCGATGGTGCATGTCTCGGCGCCGTAGCAGGTGCCGAACTCATTCTCGACTTGGCATGCACGCGTCTTACCGTCGTTTTGAGCTTTGCAGACGCACGACTTGGTGACCGGCATACATCGCTCTACGCCTCCGACGTCTTGGCACGTATAGCCTTCGCTGCAGCTCTTGGCCGCCTCGCCACAGGCTGAGACACACACCTTCTGGTTGTCGAGGACGACACAGGATCCGCCAAAACACTGGTTGTCGTCTGTACACGGCTGGCAAGCGACGGCCGGTGGGAGCATGCACTGGAAGTCGTTGAGCTGGAAGTAGTCGGCGTCGCACGCCGCAACCACGCAAAGCGGTGAGGTGGGCGACCCGCCGCACACGGCGGTGGCGTGAGCGAACTTTCCCCCGCAGTCGTTACCGCACGTGCCGCAGTGCTCGTCCTGAGTCCAATTGCCGTCCGCGCTCTTGAAGTCTTCGTCGGTCTGCCCGTCGCAGTCATTATCTGCGAAGTCACAGGCTTCGGGCGTCGGGCTGGGGCCTTGGCAGAGCCAGCCCTGGCCTCCGAGGCAGACGAGCACGCCCCCACAGGCGCCGACGCCTTCAACGTCGTTCTCGCAGGGCTCGAAGACGGGGAGGCCATCGTCGATGAGCCCATTGCAGTCGTTGTCGACACCATCGCAGAGCTCAGCGACTGGCTTGGCGTCACACGCCGACCAGCCGACGGACGGGTCACACGTCGAGATCCCGTAACAGGTGCCGTCGGCGGTGGTCGCGCTGCAGCTCCGCTTGCCCCCGTTCTGCCCCTCGAGGCAGGTGCAGCTGCCAGTGGAGGGCAAGCAATGGCCGGCGCTCCCCGATGCCTCCGGCATGTCGGCGCAGTCGTATCCTGCTACGCAGGGTTCGGCGTCCGAGCAGGACGCCGCGCAACGCCGCTCGCCATCGATCTCGATGCATGCGCCGCCGGGGCAGTTGAGATCATCCGCACAGGGCGTACAGCTACGCTTGAGCCTGGGCATGCAGAGAAACACCACGTCTGCGCTGGCGTCGCTCGACACCGACTTGCAGTCGTAGCCGTCCGGGCAGTCGATGAGACACGACTCAGTGCAGATGTACCCGGTCGGGCCTTCGACGCAGAAGTTGCTCAGGCAATCGCTATTGCCCCCGCAGGCTGCCCCGAAGGCGCCCGGCTCGGGGGCAGTTACGTCGCCGTTCTGAACGTCCGGAACAGCGACGATCGTGCCCCGGTCGTCCTGCGAGTCCGGCTCGAAACCGCCGCTGTCCTGCTCCGTGGAGGGGCGAACATCCTCCGCGGGACTCGCCACGTATACGACCGTGTCTTCCCCGCAAGAGACGACGACGAATAGCCCAGCCAGAAGCCCACATCTTTGCATCACGTTCGCCTCCGCGGCCCAGGAAGGAGCGTATCACGCCCGAGCCAGCGAATGCGGCGGCCTTGCAGTCGGAAAGACACGTCACCACGGTCCCTACCTGGTCCTTGAATTGCGTCGAGACCGACGAGCGTTCCGTCGCACCCGTATCAAGCCTTGTTGCCCGCGTGGATTCTCGCTGCTCGGAAGGAGCCCAGGACGTATTCCGGTTGCTGCGACCCTTCCCGACTGGCAGCGTGCAGGCATGACGCTCGCTCCCTGTCTCATGGCCCTCCTCCTGGCGTCGGTGCCGCCGCCGCCGCCCGACGTGGTGACCGTCGATCCGGCGCTCCTCGTGAACCGGCTCATCGAGTGGAAGGGCGCGCAGGCGCTTCGGGGCAAACGCGTGACGGCCGAGGCGGTCCCGGAGCCCGGGAGCAGCGAGTACGGCGTCGTCACGTTTCATGTCGTCGATCCCGCGCTGACACCCGAGCTCCGGTACACCGTCACGCTCGACGTCGAACGCACGACTGGCCGACCGAGAGACAACGCCGCGCAACGCGAGACCGTGATCGGGCGGGTCCAAACGGCGCGGTCGCTGCATCGCGAAGCGCGAGCAAGCGCGCCGTATGCAGCGTGGGCAGCGAGCGCAGCGCCGCGCTTTGGGACCTTGTCGCAGGTGGGCACGGAGGCCTGTATCCACTTTGTCGGCGGGACCGCCCGGACGGCGCTATTGACCTTCGAAGCGTGTTCGAGCCGCGGGGTGACGCGCTACGAGGCCGACGCATGGCTCGAAAACGACGCGATCTTGAACGACTTGAGAGTCGTCGCCGGCGCCGGTCCTGTGGAGCGCGTTTCACTCACGCGCCGACCTGGGGAGCTCTGGGTCGGGACTGTGGTACGGGAAGGCCGAGAGTCGTCCTGGGAGCGAAAGGACGGCGGCGCCTGGGTGGCGTTGCTGCGCTGAGGGCGGCTTCGTTGCCGCGGCCTGGACCCGGCGCTACCATCGGACGAGACGTCGAGAAGGAGACCAGAACGTGCAGAATCGCTCAGGAAGAGCGTCGGAAACGGCGGGTTGGCCGGCGTGGGACGCCACCGTCGCGGCGGACCTCATCGCGCCGCACATCGGTGTGCCGGGTCCGACGTTACCCGTGCTTCACGCGATTCAGGGACACTACGGCTGCATCCCCGACGAGGCTGTGGCCTTTGTTGCGTCTGCGCTGAACCTGACGCGGGCCGACGTCCACGGCGTCGTGACCTTCTATGGCGACTTCCGTCAGACCCCTCCAGGCCGCCATCACGTGCAGCTCTGTCGCGCTGAAGCGTGCCAAGTGGTGGGAGGGGAGGCGCACGCGACGCGGCTCTTGAGCGCAGTCGGCGTCGACTGGGGCGGCACGAGCGCCGATGGCGCCGTGACGGTGAGCCCGGTCTACTGCCTCGGGCTCTGCTCGGTCGCGCCCGCAGCGCTCGTCGACGGCGAGCCTCATGGTCGCATCACGGCGGACGGCCTGCTTCAGGAGATCGAACGATGACGCGAGTCTACGTCCCTGGTGACGCCGCCGCGCGCGCGATGGGCGCCGACCGCGTCGTGCGGGCCCTTCGCGCGCTCCCCGGTGCGGAGTCGCTTGAGATCGTTCGCACCGGGTCACGCGGCATGCACTTCCTCGAGCCACTCGTCGAGGTCGAGCTCTCAGACGGAACCCGGCGTGCCTACGGGCCCGTGACGCCCGATGACGTCCCCAGTCTCCACGCCGCTGGGTTCCTCACAGGGGGCGAACACCCGCTCGGGATCGGTCGACCGGAGGCGCACCCGTTCTTGGCTCGGCAGACCCGGGTGACCTTTAGTCGCTGTGGCGTGGTGGACCCGACGTCGCTCTCGGATTACGCCGCAAAAGGCGGGCTCGTGGGGCTCGAACGCGCCCGGTTGCTCGGCCCGGACGCCACCATCGAGGCCGTCGTCGCGTCGAACCTGCGCGGCCGCGGCGGCGCAGGCTTCCCCACGGGGATCAAGTGGCGCACCGTACGAAGCGCGCGTGCCGACCGCAAGGCCATCGTCTGCAACGCCGACGAAGGCGACTCCGGCACCTTCGCCGACCGCATGCTGATGGAAGGCGACCCCTTCCTGCTCATCGAGGGCATGGCCATCGCCGCGTTCGCCGTGGGCGCTCAGGAAGGCTGGGTCTACCTGCGCTCGGAGTATCCACATGCGGCACGCACCTTCGAAGCGGCGCTGAACGTGGCGCGCGCGGCGGGGATTCTGGTCCAGCCGAACTCGGGAGCCCCCGGCTTCGATCTGCAATTGCGAATCGGTGCGGGCTCTTACGTGTGCGGCGAAGAGACGGCGCTCCTCGAGAGCCTCGAAGGTCGCCGCGGGCAGGTGCGCGCCAAGCCGCCGCTACCCGCTCACCAGGGGCTCTTCGGCCGCCCGACCGTTGTGAACAACGTGCTGTCACTCGCCGCGGTGCCCGACATCCTCGCGGATGGGCCCGACGCGTGGGCTGCTCACGGCACCGGGCGGTCGCGGGGCACCATGCCCGTACAGCTCGCGGGTAACGTAAAGTACGGCGGCCTCGTCGAGGTCCCCTTCGGCTGCACCCTCGGTGACCTCGTCTACGGCTACGGCGGCGGGACGGCGACCGGCCGGCCCGTTCGCGCGGTGCAGTGTGGCGGTCCGCTCGGCGCGTGGTTGCCCACCTCGCTCTTCGACACCGTCTATGATTTCGAGACCTTCACGGCCATCGGGGCGCTCGTGGGGCACGGCGGGATCGTGGTCGCCGACGACACGGTCGACATGGCTCACATGGCACGCTTCGCGTTCGAGTTCGCCGCCGAGGAGAGCTGCGGCAAGTGTACGCCGTGCCGCATCGGCTCGGTCCGTGGCGCCGAAGTCATCGGCCGCATTCAAGCCGGCGAGACGCCCGAGCGACACCTCGCGCTCATCTCGGACCTCTGCCACACCCTGAAGCTTGGCTCGCTCTGCGCCCTCGGCGGCTTTCTGCCCTACCCCGTCGAGAGCGCCATCCGCTACTTCCCCGAAGACTTCACTGGCGTGCCTCGCGCCGCCACGCGGAGCTGAACCGTGCCGCTCCAACTCGACTACGACTATGGCACCAAGGCCCGCCCCGAGGGGGCCCCCGTCACCCTGACCATCGATGGCATCGCGGTCACAGTGCCCGAAGGCACGTCCGTGATGCGCGCCGCGATGGAAGCGGGCATCGCCATCCCGAAGCTCTGCGCCACCGATTCGCTCGACGCGTTCGGGTCGTGCCGGCTCTGCCTCGTGGAGATCGCCGGCCGCAACGGCACGCCCGCGTCGTGTACGACCCCGGCCCTTGCCGGCATGGTGGTGCGCACGGAGAGCCCTCAGCTCGCTCGGCTCCGGAAGGGCGTGATGGAGCTCTACATCTCGGACCACCCGCTCGACTGCCTCACCTGCGCGGCCAACGGGGACTGCGAGCTGCAGGACATGGCCGGGGCGGTGGGCTTGCGCGAGGTGCGTTACCCGGAGGGCGAGAACCACCGCGGGACTCCCAAGGACACCAGCAACCCCTACTTCGACTTCGACGCCGACAAGTGCATCGTCTGTTCGCGTTGCGTGCGCGCCTGCGCGGAGACGCAAGGGACCTTCGCGCTCACGATCGCGGGGCGGGGCTTCGGCTCCAAGGTCTCGGCCTCGGCGGGCGAGTCCTTCCTCGGCAGCGAGTGTGTGTCGTGCGGCGCGTGTGTGCAGGCGTGCCCGACCGCGACGCTGATCGAGAAGAACGTGGTCGAACTCGGCACGCCCGAACGTTCGGTCGTCACGACGTGCGCCTATTGCGGCGTGGGCTGCGCGTTCAGGGCCGAGCTCAAGGGCGACGTCGTGGTTCGAATGGTGCCGCACAAGGACGGTAAGGCGAACCACGGCCATTCGTGCGTGAAGGGACGCTTCGCGTGGGGTTACGCCAGCCACCGAGAACGGGCGCTGAAGCCGCTCGTTCGCCGGTCGGTCGACGACCCGTGGCAGGAGGTCACTTGGGACGAGGCCTTCGCCCACGTCGCGAGCGAGTTCAAGCGGATCCAAGGTCAGCACGGGCGCGGCGCGGTCGGCGGCATCACGTCGTCGCGCTGCACGAACGAAGAGACCTACCTCGTTCAGAAGCTCATCCGCGCCGGCTTCCACAACAACAACGTCGACACCTGCGCACGCGTCTGCCACTCGCCGACCGGCTACGGGCTCAAGACGACCTTCGGTACCTCCGCGGGCACGCAGGACTTCGACTCGGTCGAACACAGCGACATCATCATCGTCATCGGCGCCAACCCGACCGACGGCCACCCGGTCTTCGCGTCGCGCATGAAGCGTCGACTGCGCGAGGGCGCGCGCCTCATCGTCATCGATCCACGGCGTATCGACTTGGTCTCGTCACCCCACGTCCAAGCAGACTTCCATCTGGCGCTGCGGCCAGGGACGAACGTCGCGGTCCTGTCGGCGATGGCGCACGTCATCGTGACCGAGGGGCTGCTGAACGAGGCGTTCGTGCGAGAACGCTGTGAGATCGACACCTTCGAGGCGTGGGCGCGCTTCGTCGCGGACCCGTCGCAGTCGCCCGAAGCCGTCGAAGCGGCCACCGGCGTGCCGGCGGCGCAGGTGCGGGAGGCCGCGCGGCTCTACGCGACGCCCGGCACGAACGGCGCCATCTACTACGGTCTCGGCGTCACCGAACACAGCCAGGGCTCGACTGCCGTCATGGCCATCGCCAACCTCGCGATGGCGACGGGCAACCTCGGTCGCCCCGGCGTGGGCGTGAACCCACTACGGGGTCAGAACAACGTCCAGGGCGCCTGCGATATGGGCTCGTTCCCACACGAGCTCGCCGGCTATCGGCACGTGTCGGACGACGCGACGCGGGCGCTCTTCGAGTCGCTCTGGGGCGTCGCGATCGATCCGGAGCCGGGCCTGCGTATCCCCAACATGCTCGATGCGGCCATCGATGGCTCGTTCCGCGGGATCTACATCCAGGGCGAAGACATCCTTCAGTCTGACCCGGACATGAAGCACGTCGAAGCGGGACTCCGAGCGATGGAGTGCGTCGTCGTCCACGACCTCTTCCTGAACGAGACCGCGCGGCTCGCTCACGTGTTCCTGCCGGGCTCCACCTTCCTTGAGAAGGACGGGACCTTCACGAACGCCGAACGCCGCATTCAGCGCGTGCGCAAGGTCATGGCGCCGCGGAATGGGCTCGCCGACTGGGAGGTCACGCAGCGGCTCGCACAGGCGGTCGGCCTCCCGATGAACTACGCCCATCCCTCGGAGATCATGGACGAGATCGCGCACCTCACGCCGTCCTTCGCGGGCGTGTCGTACGACCGGCTCGAGGCCCTCGGCTCATTGCAGTGGCCGTGCAACGAACAGGCGCCGACCGGGACGCCGGTCATGCACGAAGGCGGCTTTGCCCGCGGGAAGGGCCACTTCGTGATCACGGCTTACGTGCCCACGGAGGAGAAGGTCGGACCGCGCTTCCCGCTCCTCCTCACGACGGGTCGAATCCTCAGCCACTACAACGTCGGCGCTCAGACGCGCCGCACGCTGAACACCGTCTGGCATCCGGAAGACCTCCTCGAGATCCATCCGCAAGATGCCGAGGACCGCGGCATTCGAGACGGCGACCCCGTCCGCCTCGCGAGCCGCACGGGCGAGACGACGCTGAAGGCCCTGCTCACGACCCGAGTCGCTCCGGGCATTGTCTACACGACCTTTCACCACCCGGAGACCCGCGCCAACATCGTCACGACCGAGTTCTCAGACTGGGCCACCAACTGCCCGGAGTACAAGGTGACGGCGGTCCAGGTCTCCCCCGCGCGGCGCGTTGCCAGCGCGGGCGTGGGCGCCGTCGGCCCAGCGACGTGACCCTGGGCGCGCGATCGGCGTCGCGTTGGCGCTGGACCGAGAGCGGTTGGTCGCGAGGTAGCCGGGTCGTCCCCGACGAGACGGCAGTGGCCTTCGTCGTCGACGGTGACGCGGCCGGCGTGATGATGGCGACCCCGTGTGATCTCGAGGACTTCGCGCTCGGCTTCGCGCTCGACGAAGGGCTCCTCACGCGAGGCGACGTGCTCGGCGGCCACGACCCCTTCGGCCACATTGGCCTCGACGTCCTGGAGAGCGAGCTCGGCATCGAGCTGCACCTCAGCCGGCCTCCGGGAAGCCCCACCCCTCGCGCACGAACGCTCACGGGACCCAGCAGTTGCGGGCTCTGCGGCACGGCGGCGCTCGCCGACCTGCAACGACCCTTGCCGCGGGTGGACTCGACACTCCGAGTCGAGCTGAAGGCACTGGTGAGAGCGATGGGCGCGCTCGCGGACCGGCAGCCGCTCGGCGCCGCGACGAGAGCCGTCCACGCGGCGGCGCTGTGGCTTCCGGGCGACGGGATCGTGCTGGTGCGTGAAGACGTCGGCCGCCACAACGCGCTGGACAAGCTCAGCGGCGCCGTTCTGAGGCGGGAGCGCGCCGAAGGACGAGTCGAGGCTGACGCGGCGCTCGCGAGCCGCGGCGTCATCCTCCTCACGAGCCGCCTCTCTGTGGAGCTCGTCGAGAAAGCCGCGATGATGGGGGCCGGCGTCATCGCCGCCATCTCGGCGCCGACGGCGCTCGCGTTGGGTCGCGCCGACGCGTGCGGTATCACTCTCCTCGCCGTAGTCCGTCCCGACGGCGGCGAGGTCTTCACCCACCCCGGCCGCATCGCGGAGCTCGACGAGCACGCTGGAATTCAGGAGTAGACGATGGAGTCCGTACGACTCGTCAGTATGGCCAATCAAATCGGGCAGTTCTTCGAGAGCCAAGGCGACGCGGCCGTCGCTATCGCCGGGATCGCCGACCATCTCCAGAAGTTCTGGGACCCGCGGATGCGCCGAGAGCTGGCGGAATACCTCGAGCGGGGCGGGAGCGGCGTCGCACCGCTCGTGGCGGAGGCGGTTCGGGAGATCGCTCGGAAACATCGTCGTTGAACGATGCGACCCGCGTCGCGCTGGAGAAGCTCATGCAAACGCAGGGATACGAGTACAAGTCCGAGTTCGGGCGAGAGGCCTTTTCGCGGGGCAAGCTCGAGGGCAAGCTCGAGGGCAAGCTCGAGGGACAACTTACGGCGCTTCGATGTGCGATCCTCCGAGTGCTTGACGAACGTGGCGTCGCTGTTTCGAACGCTGAGCGCACCCGGATCGAGGGTGAGGCCGATCCGGCCCTGCTCGAACGATGGCTAACACGGGCCATACGGGTCGCGACGACGACGGACATCTTCGAGGCGGGTTAGAGCTGAGGGATCGATCGCCCTCGACGGGACCTCGTTGGCGAAGAGACTGGCGCTGGCAGTGCGTTCGGAGCGCCCGCGCACCTCATGCGACCGAGGCCCCCCGCGACTAGCGAACACCGACAAGGAACGCGGCGGGAGGCAGGATCGGTATACCGCGCCACGGGTGAAGCGCGGTGAGGTGTGGGTCACTGGCGATGATTAACTCCGCCTCGGCAACGAGTGCTAGGGAAAGGAACTTGTTGTCCCCTGGATCGGAGCAATCAGTGACAATGTCAGTCGGCTCGATAATCAGCACACGTTCTCGAAAGCTTGAACAGAAGGCCATCCGAAGTTGAATCGAAGCGTATACGTCGAACTTTGGCCGAAGCAGCAGCGAATCGAGCTCGCCCAAGGTCGCAACTGAGGCGCAGACGTCGAAGTGGCGGAGCGCCCGCTCGAAAGCCACGGCCGGCACCGACCCGGGTCGGATGGCCGCGCTGACAAGAACGCCTGTGTCGATGATGAGGCGCCTAGCGAAGTTCATGAACTAGGCGGTCCACGTCGGCGTCGGTCAGAGCCGGAGCGCCCCGCTCTTGTGAAAGCGCCGCACTGTAGGTCGCGTACCATCGTGCCGCCTCCTCTCGGCGCTTCCGGAGGGAGACCAACTCTTGCATGTCGTGCTCCGAAACTACGTACGCAACCGTTCGACCGCGGCGAGTGACCTGTATCGGCTCTCGCTGCGAACGATCAATGAGCTCCCCGAAGCGGGTCTGTGCCTCCACCGATGTCATGGTGATCATGCTGGACTCCCCGAATTGGCCACTTCGGCCACTTCGGCCATGTTAGCCACTTCCGCTATCCTGTCAAAGGAGCCTCACCTCGACGTCGAGGCCCAGCGAGAACCGGTGTCCCATGCGTCGAACTGAGAGGATGTGCCGCCTGCCGTCGCGGTGGTGAGCGTCCCCGCCGCTGGGTCGGAGCGCGTGAGCGTCGCGGTCACCGTGGCACCGTGGCACCGTCGAGTGCCCGTTACGGCATGCCGGGAGTATTGGATGGCACGAGTTGCCATGGCTGCTTGGAGTGGTCGAGGACGACGAGGTGGCCGGACTCGACCATCGCGATGCAGCTCGCCGCCGCCGTCGGCCATGCGGCGAGCGCACCGACACCCGATAGCATGAAGCGCAAGATGGGATTCGAGATGCCGGAGCGGCTAATGGAGCGCCCCATCGCGTTGTTGTGCAGGTCCATCTCGCGGTCGTTGATCCCGCTCTGCGAGCCGGGGAAGGGGTCTTCGTGGGCGGTCGCAAGCACCTCCGCGTCGGCCTCGCCGATGACCACCGCCATGATGCCGTTCCAGGTGCAGTGCCGGACGGCGTCGGCGCGACCGCCGAAGCCGGACGCGCCGGAGTCGTTCGACATGGCGCCTCCATAGGTCGTGGACGTGGCGATCGCGAGTGCGGCAGCCATTCCCCAAACTCCGTATGCCGACGTGCGGTTCAGCGCCTTCCGCTCGCGCTCGACGGTCGAGTCCCGCGTGTAGCCAAAGGCGCCGAGCCCGTTGGACAGGACGATTGAGATTCCCAGGCTGAAGCCCACGCTCGCGAAGCCAAACTCGCCGCTCGGGTCGATGTTGTTGACCGGATCGCCACCGGCGTAAAGGTAGCGGTTCCACGTCGTCGGCTCGCTGACGACCGCCGGTGCCGGATCGACCGAGAGGAAGCGTCCTTCGGCGGCATCGAGCCATCGGGCGCGTAGGTAATAGAGCCCGGTCGCTTCGTCGAGGTACTCGCCCTGGTAGCCGTACGGGTTGAAGCTCGACCCCGTGCGCTGCGTCCGAGCGCCGAAGGCGTCGTAGTCATAGGCGTCGGTGACGTCCCCCGACTCGTCGGCGAGGTGTCGCACGGAGCGCGACCCGTCGCCGAGCGCGTAACGGACGCCGTCGGGCGCCTTGAGACCAACGACACCGTGTGCGTGCGCGTAGGTCGCGTAAGTGGCACCCGACGCATCGGCCTCGGCCAGCACCTGCGCGAAGCGCCCGTTGGCGTCGACGACGTACCGTGTGTGATCGGTGCCGTTGTCCCGGAAGGTCCGGTGGCCGTCGACGTCGTAGCCGTACTCCACCCGGCCCGCCGCGCCATCGACGGCAAGCAGGCGATTTCGGTCGTCCCACGAGTACGCCACCGCCCCCGAACCCGCGCTCGCGAGGACGAGGTTCCCACGGGCGTCGTAGGTGAACGTGCGGGCACCGTCCGTCAGCATTCGGTCGTTGGCGTCGTAGGCGTAGTTCGTGACGCCCGCGATGGAGTCCTCGCGCCGAGTCCGATTCCCCGTGGCGTCCCACGAGTAGCGGATCTGGCGCAGCGTCGAACCATCGTCGACGTCCTCGGAGACCAGCCTGCTGAGCTCGTCATATCCGTAGGTGATCGTGCGGCCCGAATGACCTTCAAACACCGACGACCGGCGACCGGCGGCGTCGAGGGTGTACGTATAGGTCGCGATCACGGCGCCCGACGGTGCGCGCCGCGTGACTTGCAGCACGCGCCCGACCGAGTCGTAGCCATACTCGGTCACGACGCCGTTCGGGAGGTTCACCGAGGTGACGTTGCCGCTCGCGTCGTACCCGTAGGTGGTCACGCCACCGAACGCCGACACGGCCGCCACGCGGTTCACTGCATCGAAGACGTAGCCGACCACGTGGTCGCCCGACGCGATCTCCACGATGTTGCCGTTCGCGTCGTACTCGTAGGCGATCGCGACCCCATCGGGATCGGTGCGAAGGACGAGCCGGTCACGCAGATCGTAGGCCCAGGTCGTGGTCCCACGCGCGTCCGTGACCGACGCCCGCTGGCCGGTCGGCGTGTAGGTCGTCGTCTCGACGGCGCCGTCGGGCGCGACCCGCTGAACCTGTCGGCCGCGCGCGTCGTAGGCGAAGGTGGTCGTCCCCCCCGACGCGTCGGTGCGCGAGATGAGGTTGCCCGCGGCGTCGTAGGCATAGGTCTCGTTTTGGCCGAGCGGACGGGTCATGCGCACGGCGCGTCCTCGAATGTCGTATTCCCACGTCGTCGTGTTTCCACGGGGGTCGGTCATGGCGATGAGGTTGCCGACCTCGTCATAGGTGAGCGACGACGTCGCATCCGATGCGTCCACGATCTCCACGATGCGCCCCGACGCGTCGTACGAATAACGCGTCATCTGACCGTTGGCGTCGACTCGCGACAGGACACGGCCGAGCGCGTCGAACGACGTGGCGATGCTGCCCCCGTCCGCCAGCGTCTCGGAAGTGCGCCGCAGGTTTCGGTCGTATGTGTAGTTGATTGCATAGCCGCGAGGGTCCGTCGCGCTCAGAATGGAGCCGATGAGGTCCCAGGTTTGCGAACGTACGTTGCCGAGCGCGTCGGTGGTTGCGGTCGCACGACCGGCGGCGTCATAGGTGGTCCCCGTCGTCCCGCCGCGAGCGTCAGTCTGTGTCAGAACCTGTCCTCGGGCGTCCCAGGTCCACTGCACCGTGGCCCCGTCGGGATGCGTCATCGAGGTACGTCGCCCGAGGACGTCGTACGTCGCGGTCGTCAGCCGCCCTGCTTCGTCGCGACGGGTCAGCCAGTGGCCCCGGGCGTCGTAGCTAGTCAAAACGAAGGTTCCGTCCACGTGCGTCGTCCGCGTGACATTTCCGTTCACATCGTACTCGTAGCGCGTCCGACGGCCGAGCTCATCGACGTCGGCCGACTTGCGTCCATCCGGACCGTACTCGATGCGCGTCCTCGACCCGTCGGGATGAGTCGTCATCACCCGTCGGCCCGCGGCGTCATAGGTGTAGCTGGTGGTCCGAGCCACGGAACCCGACGGACCTGTCCAGAGCTGAGACTCGGAGGTCCGACTGCCGCGAGCATCGTAGGTCCAGGTCGTGACCCGGCCCATCGGGTCGGTCTGGCTCGTCCGGTTACCGAACGTGTCGTTGCCGTAGGTCCAGACACTGCCGTCGCCCCGAGTTTCGGAGATCAGGTTGCCCGCTGAATTGAAGGACTGAGTGGTGGTGTGCCCCTCGGCGTCGGTCGAGGAGAGAGGGTTGCCCCAGGCGTCGTAGACAAAGGACGACACACCGCCGTTCGCGTCGACCTGGACCATCGGCCGGCCGCGAAGGTCGTTCTCCCACGTCGTCGTGCCGCCGAGCGGGTCTGAGTACGCCGTCATGTGCCCTTCCGGGCCGTAGACTTGCGCCGTGGTGTTGCCGTCGGGATCGGTCGTCGTCAGCTTACGATCGGCCGCGTCGAAGGTGTTGGTCCAGACCTGCCCGAGCGCGTCCGTGTGCTCGAGGACATTGCCGCGAGCGTCGTAGCGATAGACGTTCAGGCCTCCCAGCTCATCAGTGGAGGTCTCGATGCGCTGATCGGGATTGTGGACCACCTCGATTCGATTGCCGTTGCCGTCGGTGATAGCGACGACGCGCCCGGTGTCGTCGTATTCCGTACGGCGCATGGGCCGCCCGAGGGCGTCGCGCATGACGATGAGCAGATGCGTCCCGTCGTACTCATAGGTCTCGGAAGTGCCCACCGGGCTCGTGACGCTGACGAGGTCGCCGGCGGCGTCGTAGGTGTACGTCGTGACGGCGCCGAGCGGGTCGATCATCTGGGTGATGCGGCCCAGCGCGTCGCGCACGAAGCGCACTTCACGTCCCGACGTGTGTAGGACGCCGCTATCACCGATGGTGAGTTGATTGCCGTTCGGCTCTGACATCTGGAAGGTCCCGCCCGAGCGTGTCAGGGCGATCTGCCGTCCATCGGGCGTCGTGAGTTGGACGGCGTCCACTTGATACCGTTCGTTTGGCTGGTCGATATCGACGGCGAAGTAGTTGCTGCCCATGGGGTAGACGGCCAAGGCGCCGCCGAGGATCTGGAGCTCGGCCCGGCCCGGGACGGTCCCGCTGAGGAACTCGTAGGACATCGCGACTTGGCAGAATCCGGCCGTCAGCGGGAGCGGCGACGTCGTGCTGGCGCGGAGCCGGAAGGTGTAACGCTCGTTCTGGGAGAGCCGCACCTCGGTCGTGTGCTCGGCGAGCTCGGCCGTCTTGCCGCACGGCCACTTGAAGAAGCTCGTGTCCTTCTGAAGGTTCCAGGCCTCACCGGAGACGCGGTTGCTCTCGAAACGCCCTTGCCGCAGCGAAAGACTCCAGCCAACACCGAAGTCACGTCGAGTCTTCACCCGGCTGTCGTAGGTGCGCTCGATCACAATGGGCAGCCCTGCAACGGGCACTGCCAGATCTTGAATCGTGATGGTGAAGTTTCCGGTCTTGGCGTTGCCGTCGACGCGATAGGGGCGCACGGCGATGGACTGCAACCCGCCGATGTCTTCGACGAGGAGCCGAATCTCGTAGAGCCCGTTCTCCATCACGCCGGGGTCGACGACACCGAGCGTGCCCGCGATGACCGGGCTATCGCCGTGAAGGACCGGGACCCAAGTGTCCTCGGAGACGAGGCGATACGAGAGCTCCCAGTAGAGCAGACTCGCGTCGTCGGCCGTGCCCGTGAAGGTGGTTCGTTCGACGAGCTCGGCGTCCGCGGCCGGCGTGAGGAGCGCGACGGTCGGATGCGTCACGTCCGACGGGTCGCGCACGAGCAGGGTGCGGCTAGCCGTCCCCGCGTTGCCTTCCCCGTCGACCGCCGTGGCGAGTAGCTCGTAGACCCCAGCGACGCTAGCGGTGAAGGTGGCCTGGGCCGTCGCGTTCAGAGCCAGCGGTACGCCGTTCACGGACAAGCTCACGGCCGAGACCCCGCTCGGATCGGACGCATCGATGCGGATCGCCACTGGGGTCCCGAGATCGACGTAGTCGCCGCTCAGGACGATGGCGATGGATGGCGCCGCTCGATCGAGGCAGACGTCGTCTTCATCGACCGCGCCATCGCAGTCGTCGTCGAGGCCGTTGCACAACTCGGCCGTCGGAACCAAGGCCTGCGCGTTGCACTCGAGCGTCACGCCGTCCGCCGCGCAGACGGTGACACCCTCCGCGGCGCAGGAGCCAACGCCGACATCGCATGGAGCGCCAACGCCGGGGAAGCCCTCATCGGTCTCGCCGTCGCAGTCGTCATCGATGGCGTTACAGGCTTCCGTCGTCGGAGGCGCGCCCGGTGGCGCGTCGCACGACGCGGCGAGGCCGCCCGCGGCGCAGACGCTCAGACCGCTGGTGGCGCACGCGCCGAGGCCGAGATTACAGACGGTCCCGACTCCAAAGCCCTCGTCGACGGCCCCGTCGCAGTCGTTGTCGACGCCGTCACACCGCTCGGCTGTCGGCTCGCCGGTGGTCGCAACGCAGATGATGGCGCCGGTCGCGGTGCACGCCGTGGCGCCGGGTCGAGCGCACGCGCCCAGGCCCGCCGTGCAGGCGCCACCGGTCGAGAAGCCGTCATCGACGACCCCATCACAGTCGTCATCCAGACCGTTGCAGGACTCGGGAGCCGGGACGCACGCGCCGATGGTGAAGGGCAACGTCGTGGCGCTCGAGCGCCCGTTCACGTCGGTCGCCGTGAGCCGGAGCCGGTAGTCACCGTCCGCGTAGCCGCCGAGCGAGAGGGTCCCGAAAGCGCCGTCCGTCACGGGGGAATCACCTTCTGCGACGAGCACATACGCGAGGGTCGCGACCGGCGCGACCTCGAGTCGCCACGCGATCAGATTCGCGTCGGTAGCCGTCCCGACCACGAGGACATCGCCGCTGAGGTCGCTGCCGGCGACCGGCGACGCGATCTGCACCGTCGGGAAGGTGGTGTCCGCGGGATCGAGCACCCGGACGACTCGCGTGGTCGTGGCTTCGTTGCCCGCCGCGTCGCGCGCGAACCCCGTCACGGAGACGAAGCCGGGCGAATCGAACACGTAGAAGGCCCCCATGACCTCGTTGAGCCCGCCGCCATAACTCTCGAGCGGCGCGAGAGCGAGCCCGTCGACGTAAAGCTCGACCTCGGCCACGCCGACGCCGTCGCTGCTGATGAGCGCGAGCTGAACGTTGGTCCCACGGTTCACGATGACGGGATCGGTCGCTCCGCCGATGAACAGCTCGACCGAGGGCGCCTGCAGGTCGACGTCGGGTGCGTCGCACGCATCTCCGACGCCGTCGCCGTCGTCATCGACCTGGTCCGGGTTCTCCACGACGGGGCAGTTGTCGAGCCCGTCTGCGATCCCGTCGCCATCGACGTCACCGCCACCGGGCGGCGCCGTGGGAGAGGGCACCGCGACGTCGTCCACGGCCATCGCCGCGCCGAGGATACGGACCCGATGCACTCCCGCGACGCCGCGGAAGCCGATCCATTGTGGCGCAGTCCCCTGACAGGGCTCGGAGGTCCCGAGGAGCACACCGTCGATGCCAAAGAGCTCGAAGGTGGCGTCGCAGTGGTTGGCGACGTAGAGCCCGAACTGCGCGACGGTCGCCGGGATGGCGGTCCCCGGGACGACGAAAGACCACTCGACGAGCACCTCCGGCCCGATCCCGCCACAGCCCTGGCTCGTGCTGATGACGTGCGGGGCGGACCGCGCCCCACCGGACGCGACGGTGTTGGGCCCAGGCTCGAAGACGACGCCCAGATCTCGATACCGATCTTGAACCTCCACGCACGTCGACTCGATGTCGTCGAAGTCGATGACCTCTGTGCCGACCAGCGCGGCAGGGTCGTAGATGACCGCGGGCGCGCTCCCGCACGCCTCGTCGACGAGACCGTCGCAGTCGTCATCCTCGCCGTTCAGGCATATCTCCGAGATGGGCGCGGCGGAAGACGCGTCACAGAAGGCGGCTTCACCGCCCGAGGCGCACACGCGACCACCCACGGCCTGGCAATGACCGAAGCCGACTACACACGCGGCGCCGAGCTCGAAGCCGTCGTCGAGCTCGCCATCGCAGTCCTCGTCGACGTCGTTGCCGCAGCGCTCCGGGCTGCCTCCGCCCGCGACGGCGTCGCATCGGGACTCCCCACCGTCCGGTGCGCAGACGAGCTGCCCACTGGCCCGGCACGCGCCGATCCCGACCTCACAGGCCGCGCCGACGTCGTAGCCTTCATCGACTTCCCCGTCGCAGTCGTTGTCCACCCCGTCGCAGAGTTCAGGCGACGCCGCACCCGGCTCGACCCCGCAGACGGAGCGAGGCAACGGCTCAAAGGTGCAGTATTGTTGACCATTCTGCGAGCACGCCTCGCCCTTGACGTGGGTGAGGTCGTAGCCGTCCACGAAGTTCAGCGCGCCCGCGACACGCGCGATGGCGCGCCCGGCGTTTCCGCCGCCGCCGACGTTGCGCCCGGACGCCGCATCCGCGCCGCCGCCGCCACCGCCGCCCCAGCCGCCGCCACCACCGCCTTGACCGGAGCAGCAGCCGACGCACGAGCTCCAGCCGCCGCCAGCACCACCACTCCCGCCGCCGCCCGAGACGGAGGGGCACGTGGCAGCACCGCCGAGTCCAGCAGTGCCGTCATACAGAGCCGGATCGCCGCCGGCACGACGTCCCCAGCGCGTCCCGCCGTCGCCACCGTGGCCGAAGAGCGGGCTGGTGGGCCCCGGGGCGCTTTGGCCACCGCAGCCAATCCCGCCGCCCGCACCGCCGCCGCCACCCGACGGGTCGTCGCCCGTCCCGCCACCACCGCCGCCACCGTAGAGGCCGCCGTCGCGGTTCACGACGTAGGTGTCGATGGTGGTCTCGAGCGCCGTGCCGCCGTCGCCACCCCGGCCAGAAGCACCACAACTGCCGCCGTCGCCGCCCCGGCCGTGGATGATGCCGCGGTTCACGAGGATCAGCGTCGACCCGGCCGGCATCCCCGTCGTCGTGAACGCCGGCTTCGTCGCGCTGGTGCTGCTGATGATGACGCCGGGCTCCACGTTGACTTGAACCACGATGGGCGACGTCGGCGACTCGAGCGCCGTCGCCAGCACGAGGTTCTGGGTGCTGGCGCTGATGGTCAGGGTGCGGTCCGGGACCAGCGGGAAGGTCGCCACGGGGCCCACGGGGCCGTCGACGGGGCAGACCACCTCGCCTGACGCGGCACAGGCGCCGACCCCGACCTGACAAGCCGAGCCGAGCCCGAAGCCTTCATCGGTCGTGCCGTCGCAGTCGTTGTCCATGCCGTCACACACCTCGCCCGTGGGAACGGGCTGGCCGGCGTCACAGTCGAGCGCGAGCCCATCGGGCGAACACACGAACTTGCCGAGCGTCTCGCACGCGCCGCCCGTGCGGCTGCACGCCCCACCGACCGCCTCGAAGCCCTCGTCGGTGGCTCCATCGCAGTCGTCGTCGAGCGCGTTCCCACAACGTTCGGGCACGGCGGGGGCCGGTGGCGCGTCGCAACGAGTCTCGAGGCTGCCGGCATCGCAGACGGTGATGCCGGCGCGGGCACAGTTCGAGACACCGACAGTGCACGACGCCCCGAGGTCGTAGCCCTCGTCGACTTGCCCATCGCAGTCGTCATCGATGCCGTCCGCGCAGCGCTCGACGCCCGGTGTCCCCGCCACGGCGTCGCAGATCGCGGTGCCATCAGCACCACACACGCGTACACCGGTCCCTCGGCAGGCGCCGACGCCGACGTCACAGGCGTCGCCGAGGCCATAGCCTTCGTCGACGGCGCCGTCGCAATCGTCGTCGACTCCGTTGCAGACTTCGAGACCGGGCACACCCGCCTCGGCGTCGCACGCGATGGCCCCCGCGTTACAGAGGAGCCTGCCTGCAGAGGCGCAAGCGCCGACCCCCATCGAACACGGCTCGCCACTCTCCGGGAACGACTCGTCGGTCATGGCATCGCAGTCGTCGTCGAGCGCGTTGCAGATCTCCGAGGTCGCTTCGCCAGCGACGGCGTCGCAACGCACGGCGCGCCCCGACGCGGCACACACGACCGCCCCACCCCGTTCGCAACTGCCGATCCCCGCACTGCAGGTGACGCCCACCGCGTCGAACCCGTCGTCCGTGAGCCCATCGCAGTCGTCGTCGACGTCGTTTCCGCATAGCTCGGCGACGGGCCACCGGGGCTCGGCGTCGCACGTCACGGTGAGGCCATCACCCGAGCAGACCGCCGTCCCAGACGCGGGACACGGGCCGAGGCCACCGGCGCAGACGATGCCCAGCACGAAGCCTTCGTCGACATCGCCATCGCAGTCGTCGTCCCAGCCGTTGCCGCAGAGCTCCGTCCGAGGCCCCGTCGCACCCGACGAGCAGGCCGTCGAGGCGCCATCCGGCGAGCAGATGGTCACACCGGGCTCGGAGCACACCCCGAGCCCACCCCCGCAGGCTGTCCCGACCGGGAAGCCGTCGTCCGTCACCCCGTCGCAGTCGTCGTCGAGGCTGTTACCGCAGAGCTCGACCGTTGGGGCACCGGGCGTGACGCCACATTCCGTGGCCAGACGGTCGGGAGTACACACTCGCGAACCGACGCGTCGACACGCGCCGTCGCCGACCTTACAGACGTCGCCGTCATCGAAGCCCTCGTCGATCGCGCCGTCGCAGTCGTCATCGAGACCGTTGCCACACAGCTCGGCGCCTGGTGCACCGGCATCGGCGTCGCAGCGCGTCGCGAGCCCGGTCGCGTCGCAGACTCGGACTCCGATTCGCGTGCAAACTCCGAGACCGACCGAACACTCGACTCCTAGCGCGAAACCTTCGTCGGTCACACCGTCACAGTCCTCGTCGAGCGACGTGCCGCACAACTCCGCACCACCGACGCCCGGCACGACGCTGCATTCGGTCGCGAGGCCGTCGCCGCGGCAGATGCGCTGTCCGGTGCGCGCACAAGTGCCGACGCCGACCGAACACGCCGCGCCGACGTCGTAGCCCTCGTCGATCGCGCCGTCGCAGTCGTCATCGATGCCGTTGCCGCAGAGATCGACGGGGGACGTCGCGACACACTTCCCGTTCTTGCCCTTGGCGGGGGCCGCGTCATCGCAGCGGCAATCGGTGGTCGCATCACAGACCGTTCGCCCGCCGCCTTCGAACGCAGCGGCGCCGCTCTGATCATGAGTGACGGCGAAGCGGCATTCGCCCGCTGTCGCGTTCCCCGAGGGGTCTCGTGCCTCAAAGCGCACTGTGTAGACTCGGCCGTCCGAGCCACCCTGCCGCTCCGATCGGAGCTCGAAGGTCGTGGGCCCCGTGAGCTCCATGTCGTCCACGTGATGGCCATCGCCACCGGCTCCCACGTCCCCGTCCTCGTCCGCGACGATCGACGTGATGCGCACGGCGACACCACCGGTCCCGTCGCAGTTGTCCGCCGTCGTGACTCCACAGTCCCGGACGACGTCGAAGGGCACACATTTGTGGTTCGGCGGCCAAAGGACCGTCAAGGGCCTCCCGACGGCCAGAGACGGGGGGGTCACATCGACGACGTCGACAGTCCCGACACAGGAATCGGACAGCGTTCCGTCCGAGACGGACAGCAGGACCTCGGTCGCGCCGAGACCATACGCACAACCCGGGGCTACCGAGCGGGTGAGCGCGTCGCCATCGGGGTCGGTGGAGCCGTCGTCGACGTCGACGCAGGCGCGGCACTGCCCGTCGGCGTTGACGGCGCGGTCGGCGCAGCGGGCGACCGGAGCCCCGTTGTCCGGGCACCCCGGCTGATCGGCGCTCGGGGCCGCACCAGACGGCCGCGTCGGGCAGGCGTCACAGAGGTCACCGACGCCATCGCCGTCGCCATCGTCTTGCGCCGCGTTCGCGGCTGTGGGGCAATTGTCACAGGCGTCGCCGAGCCCGTCGCCGTCGCCGTCGAGCCCGCACTGATCCCGGACATCGATCCCGATGGTCGCGACCGCAGCGCTGCCATCGTTGTCCCACACGCGGACCGCCACGCTTCGGGCGCCGCTCGAGTCGAAGCGACGGGTGGCGGTCGGGCCGGTCACGCCCGAGGGTTCGAACTCACCGTCGTAGTCGAAGTCCCATTGATAGAGCACGATCGGGTCCGCGGGTGTCGAGGAGCCGGAGGCGTCGAAGGAGCCCGTGTTACCGGCCACGATGTCCGAGGGCCCGCTGTTCACGAGGTGAGCGGTGGGTCCGAGGTCGGTGACGACGACACTCGTCGTCGCAACGCTCGTGCTGCCATCGTCGTCGGTGACCCGAAGTGCGACCGTATAAGCCCCGTCCGCAGCGTAGACGTGGGTGACGGTCACGCCGACTGCCCGGACCTCGAAGGTCCCGTCGTAGTCGAGGTCCCACTCGTAGGTCGCGAGGGTATCCGGACTCGATGTCGACGCCGTGCCGTCAAGCTGGACCGCGCTGCCTTCCGGAACGGCCTCGGTGGCCGCGATAGAGGCGATCGGTCCGAGGTCGAGGACCGTCACATTGACGTTGGCGACGTCTGACCGCCCGAAGGCGTCGGTCACTCGGAGTGCGATCGACGCCACGCCCTGATCGGTGAAGAGCCGCGTGGCGGTCTGACCGGGGACCTCGGTCGCGTCGAAGGTCCCATCGAAAGCGAAGTCCCACTCCCACGTATCGATGGGGTCATCGCCTGGCATCGAGTCGAACCCATCGAGCTGGGCCAGCATCCCCTCCGCGATGGCGGTCGTGCCGTTCACGACGGCCGTCGGTCCCTCGCCACAATCGGGCGGGACCACGCGGGTGTCGTCCACGCCGGGGCAACGATCACACGCATCGGGGACGCCATCGGCATCCGCGTCGGAGTCGTCCGGGAGCCCACAGCCGCAAAGGCCGGGTACCACGCGCTCCGGATCCGCCGGGCAGGCGTCTGCACAATCGAGTGCACCGTCGAGGTCCGAGTCCATATCCGGGAGACCACAGCCGCAAAGGCCAGGGCTGGACTTGCTCGCATCGGCGATGCAGCCGTCGCAGGCGTCACCGAACGCGTCGCCGTCCACGTTTCCTTGGCCCGGATTCGGGACGAGGACGCAGTTGTCGCCAGCGTCGCAACGACTGTCCGCGTCCGCGTCCTTGCACGCGTACACGTCGCAGGCGTCGCCGAAGTCGTCACCATCGGCGTTCTGCTGGCCCGGGTTCGGGATGCCGACGCAATTGTCGATGTGATCGGGGACGCCGTCGCCATCGGTGTCGGGCGTCGTCGTGTCCTTGCAGCAGAGGACGCCGCCGTTGTTGGGGTCGGTGTGTTGAACCGTGTAGGTCTCGCAAAGACCACTGTTGTCCGCCGCCGACGTCGGGTCGTCGCAGTTCCAGCCCGCACCGAGCGAGCCACAGAGGTTGTTGGAGAAGCGATCGAGCACCCCGCAGCTGACCCCAGCGCCGTAGTTGCCGCATCCGAAGACGTCGTTTGAGAGCTTCTCGGTTTGTGTGCAACCGCCGGAGCACGACGCCGAATTGCAGTCGGCGCTCGTGCGCGTGCCGAGTGCACACACACCGCACCCGTTGCTACTCTGCCGCGTGATGAAGAAGAGGCTCTTGCCGGCGGGGACCGCAGCGCCGCAGCCGGTCGGGCTGGCGGCTTTGACGTCGGCGGCGTCGAGGCACACGTGCCAACCCGGCGCACACAAGTCTTCGGTATTGCAGCCATTTCCGATCGGGTTTGTCGTGTCGTCACCCGACGAGCGACCGCACGCGGGCACCCGACTGTTCGAAACGGGGTAGCCCGGGCAAGCCGGCGCGGTCAACGGTGCGAACTGAGAGACGCCACGCTTAGACCAGCCGCCGCTGCATCCGGCGATGTTCGGGTAAACAGTCAGGCTGACGAAGCCCTCTCGCTGACCATCGGCGCAGCCGACCACCGCGGGTCCACTCTGGCCGAGCGCCACGCTCGTAAAGCACACTATCGCGGTCGCACTCAGCAATCCGTACTGCATTGTCTCTCCTGGCGCTTCCCGGCGCTGAGGCGACGCTACCGGACCTCTCCGTACTGCACAACCTGGAACTGCACGGCTCACAATCCTGCGCCGACCCATGTGCAAATCTCCCCACGGTGAGGAATTTCTCTACACTGCGGCGAGCGCCGGTCGCGAGGAGCCTCGTCACCCACGGCATTCTCGTTCTGACCAACGCTGGCACGCCACGTGCCTGTTCGGGCGCGAGCACGTCCTTGGAGGGAAGCATGCGAGCATCACGTCGACCCGACATCCGCAATCAAGGTCTTCTCTGGTTCAGCCTGCTCGTGGCCGCCGTTCATGGCTTCGCCCCATCGGCCTCCGCCTGCGGCGGCTTCTTCTGCAACGCCGTGGACCCAGTGCCCATCCTGCAAGCGGGGGAACGTGTCCTCTTCGCGCAGGAGGGTGACACGACCATCATGCACGTCGAAGTCGCGTGGGAGGGGCCGTCCACGTCCTTTGGCTGGCTGTTGCCCCTCGCCGCATTGCCGCTCGGGCCCGACGGCAAGCCCGTTCCGCTCGACGAGACTCTACGGCTGAGCCACGCGTCGATCTTCGACACACTCCAGACCCGCACGGCGCCGAGCTACCGCGTTCAGAACACATTCGCCGATGGTGGGTGCAACATGTTCCCGGGCGGCGGCTCCGCCGACTCCGCGAGCTTTGGTGACTCGACGTCCTCCGGCCCATTCGAACCGCCCGTCGCCGTCCTCCAAGAAGCTGCCGTGGGGCCCTACACGGCTCAGATCCTCGAAGCCACGGACGCGGACGCGCTCTTCGCCTGGCTGAACGACAACGGCTACACGCAGGACGAGAAGGCCAGACCACTACTGGCGGAGTACGTCGCCAAGGGCTACGTGTTCCTCGGGCTTCGCCTTCAAAACAACAAGACGACCGGCGACTTGCGGCCCGTTCAGCTTCGGCTCACCGAGGACGCCCCGTGCGTCCCGCTGAAGCTGACCTCGATCGCGGCGGTGCAGGACATGCCCATCCTCGTCTTCGTGCTCGGGCCGGCTCGCGCGATCCCGAAGAACAACTTCCACGCCGTCGTGAACCCGAAGGCCCTGAGCTGGCCGGGTGCCGGCAACTACCAGCAGATCATCGCGGAGGCCGTCGACCCGGTGCAGGGCCACGCCTTCATCACTGAATACAGCGGGTCGACCGGCGAGTTCTCCTCGACGTTCTCGACGACGCAGCAGTCCGCCGCGACCGCGCTCCGCGCAGCCACGACGATGGCCGACGTCCTGAGCGGGTACGACTACCTCGGATTGCCCAAGGACGAGACCTACGCGGCCATCGTGCAGGACGAGGTCCTCATGCCGGCCGGGCTCAAGGGATATCCGTACGGGGACTGCTACTACGGTGGCGGCGGCGGGTGGGACCCGTGGCTGGACGCGAGCGACCTGAGCTGCCCACCGAACGAGGAACACGTCACGACCGAGGCCGAGTTCTACAACTACCTCGACTGGTGGGTGACGTCGGGTGGGGTGTCGCTCGACGCCCATGCGCTCGCGCTGCGCGACCGGCTGATCGCGGAGATCGTCGTGCCGCTCGCGGAAGTGCAGACCACCTTCGATAAGGCGCCAAAGCTCACGCGATTCCTCACGATCCTCGATCCCGAGGAGATGACTCGCGACCCCATCTTCGCGTTCAACTCGGAGCTCCCCGATGTCACGCGCGACAACGTCCTTCGGACCGTCATCCACCAAACGTCGTGTGATGACGGGTATATCGAAGCGACCTACCCGGACGGCACCGTCCACATTCTGGAGTGCGGCGGCTTCTGTGGGAGCCAAGCGACCTTGCCCCCGGTTCCGGGCGAGGCGGCGCTGAAGTACGTGGAAGTCATCGACGAGAGCGGCGCGCCCCTCCCAGTGGCGCCGGATCAATACGGCGCCGTCGACGGCTACCTCTCGATGGCGGTTGCCGGCTCGCCCACCATCCCGCAGGGCGTCGACGTCACCCCGCCGGCGCCCGGGCCGGTCGTGACGGGCAACACCGAGGGGCGCCCCGTGACGTCGATCCCCGGCGGTAGCGAGTCGGGCAATGGAGCCTCTGGCGCCACCGAGTCGAGCAACGGAGGCACAGGCGGTTGCGGCGCCAGCTCCTCGGCGAGTGGGGCCTTCTGGCTCTGGCTCGGCCTCCTCGGCGCCTTCGCCGTGCGACGAGCGCGGTTGCGGGCGCCGCCAAGCTGAGCCACTCTGCGCCGTACCGAGGGAGGTGGGCGCATGGGCCGAATATCGTTACCGATCGCGTTGGGGCTCGCGCTCTGGTCCTGCGGCGACGCCGCGACCGACGGCGGCGTCTGTGAAGCGGGTCGGGTCGAGACCTGTCCGTGCCCGGGCGGTGCCGAGGGCGTACAGACCTGCCGGGAGGACGGCACGGGCTGGGGCCTCTGCGACGGTTGCGTCGGAAGCGACGGGTCCGATACCGACACGACTACGACGCCCGACGTCGCGCTGGACACGGCCGAGCCGGTCGCCGACGTGCCGGATGCCAGCGCCGATGTCGCCCTCCCTTCGCCGGATGTGAGTGAAGTCGGCCTCGACATCGTCCCATCGGATTCCTGCGACCCGTGCGGCTATGGCAGCGTGCGCGGCGTCGTGTGTGCGCCGTCTGAGCAGGTGTTCGTGGCGTCCGCGACCGTGACGATCGCGACCACCGACTGCGACGGCACGCCGCGCACCTGGACCGTAAAGTCGGGGGCCGACGGCAACTTCTGGTTCCCCGAGATCCCGTGCGGGCTCCACACCGTGCACGTGAAGGCCGGCTCCTTCGAGAAGAGCTACCCTGTCGAGGTCACGACGGGCAAGACGAGCGACCACACGGGCGTTGGGAAGAAGCAGTGCTTCAAGGCCGACAGCGTGCCCATCGCCGTGTTCTGGGGGCAGTGGGACCACCAACACGATCTGCTCGGCAAGCTCGGCTTGAACTACACCTACTTGAACTTCGAGTGGGACTACTGGAACGACACCGATCCGGACGACATCGAAGCGCTCCAGGTGCTCCGCGATCCCGCCAAGCTGGCCGCGTACGAGATCCTGTTCTTCAACTGTGGCAGCGCCGCGCTGAAGTGGGCGACGGGCTACCCCGAGATCGCCGAGAACCTGAGGGAGTTCGTCGAGGACGGCGGTTCACTCTACGCCTCGGACCTCTCGTGGGCCTACCTCGAAGCCGCGTTCCCCGAGGCCTTCGACTTCTTCGGCGATGATGACTTGCCGACCATTCCCGGAGCCCTCGATGGCCCACAGCAGGCCGCGTCGAACGTCGAGATCGCGGCGACCATCGTGGATCCCCTCATGTCGGCCTACGTCGGCGTGAAGGACTTCACGGCGAAATACGGCCCCGGGCCGCTGATTGCGGTCACCGCACCGGGTCCGGTGGGCAGCGTCCCGCACGTGATGGCGGGCGTGAAGTTCGAGAAGAGCGGCGCGTTCGGTGGCTACGACATCGTGAGCCAGCCGGTGGTCCTCTCGCACGAGCCCGGAAACGGATCCGGCCGCGTCATCTACACGACCTTCCACAACGAAGAGCAGAACGATGAGGTCATGAGCAAGCTCCTCTACTACCTCGTGTTCATGCTCTGAGTGTCAGGGGAGCGCGATGAACTCGCCGTCGTCATCCGGTGGGAGCGGCATGCGGCCGGCACTCCGACAGGAACCTATGCCAACCTTCCGGACTAACGCCATATGGTGTCGGACCATCTCATCGCGGCGTCTTGGAGCGCGTGTAGGTGAGCGCTGCCTCGTAGAGCAGTCGAGCGCTCTCGCGATCTTGCCCATACAGGGCGACGTAGGCCCGTTGGCATTCGATGTGTCCGGACCGACTCGTGTCGGCGCAGAGTCCCGCCACCAATGCCTCATCCCGTCGCTCGAGAGCCGGCCAGAGCCGCTCGATCAAGGCCATGCGCTCGCCTAAGAGACTCTCACGCGTATCGAGTTCGAACAGGTCGATGGTGACCTGAGCCCTTGTGCCCGCGGCGTCGTCGATGCTGTTACGTGCCGTGACAAGGGGGCCCATGAACTGAAGGAATTGTGCTGGATCGTCCCCGTGCGGGCCGAAAGGAAAGAGCAGCGCCGGCTGCTCCATCTGGTTCAGGTACGCGATATCGGTGCTCCCCGTCGCGTCCGGGGTGCCCAGGATGGGGAAGTAGGTGCCCTTGAAGCTTGAGTTGCAGGGCTTACAGGCGACGGCGTAGTTCAAACGATCAAGTGCCAGCTGAGGATACCCCCCTGCCGGGCCTGACCGGAGACCCTTCGCCAGCACCGTCATGGTGTTCGTCTCGACGGACGCCGGCCGCCGGCCCGGCCAAATTGTACATTTGTTCTTCGGTCGAAAATGATCGATGTCGATGGCCACGGCGACCAGCGCCGCGGAGTCATGGTCCACTTCCGGGAGAGCGCTCTCACAGAAGAGGCACTTCCAGCCCTGAAGGCGCAGGTAGACGACCTTGATTTCGGACCACTTCCGATTCGGCCGCGTTAGCCATCCCTGTGACTCCGCGTCGATCGCTGCATCGAGGTCCGACAAAGAGACCGCGACCCTACGCATCAGATGCGGCTCTCGCCTTGCGTCGCTTCCGAGGCTCCGCCGTCGCGATGTGCTCGGCGGGCTCCGAGAGCCCTTCTCCGCCCTGCGACAGGAGGCGCATGAAGCGAAGCGTGCCTTCGAGGTCAGTCGCTTTGGCCGCTTTGTTCAGTTGTGTCGCGAACTCCGGTGCTCGAGCGCTTCCGAGACCGAAGTCCCGGCTGGTGAGCAGTTGGTCGGCGCTCTTGCCATAGACTTCTTCACTGGGCCCTTCGACGACAGTGGAAGGCGCCGTGCGACCTTCAGCCCATCGAATGACTCGCAGGTTCCGGCTCCAGAGAGTCCCGACTACCAGGGGGCTGTGAGACGTGAGCACGAACTGCATTGCCGGTAGAGCGTTCGCGATGCTCATGACGACACGCGTCTGCCAATCAGGGTGCAGGTGAAGGTCGATCTCGTCTACGAGCACGACACCCCGGCTCTCCACGAGCTTCGCCCCGCTGGGAGCGCCCATGCAGACGTGGTAGAGGAGGTCGGCAACCCATCCGATGAAGGCTCGATAGCCGTCGCTCAGCGCATGGAACGGCAGCTGACTGCCGCTCACGTCGAAGAGGTACTCCCCGTCGATCGCGTCGCTCTGCAGCACCGCTCGACCGTCGAGGATTCGGTTCATCAGGGTCACAACTTGCTTGTGACGGCCTGGGTTCTCGTGCCGCATCCTCGGAAGCCACGCGGACAGCGGCATCAGCGTCACGCCCTCCTCGAAGAGCCCGGCCACTCGGCCGTAACGGAGCGCACGCAGCTTACGCCGGCTCTCCTCGGAGACGTTCTGGTCGGGCTCGGCCCGACGCGTCGCGCCGTAGCCCACCATGAAGAAAGCAGGGGAGGTCTCATCCCACAACGCGGAGTCGCGCGGTGGACCCACTCGGTCGAGAGAGCCTCGCGCGTCGGCGAGGGAGTACGGGCCGAAGCGATCAGCAAAGCCGCTAGCAGGAACCAGATCGAGGCTCAGGGAGTCCTCGACTGACTCCCCGTCCGTCACACCATCTTGGCGATGTAGGACGACTTTGGAATCGATGCTCGCCGGGGAAGGCTTCAGGCCTTTCACTCGCCGAACCAGGGAGCGCGGGACATAGCCCGAACCCGACACCACGATCGGTGCAAGTGCACCCAGCGCGAGGCACCTCAGCAACGTCGTCTTCCCACACCCGTTCTCGCCGATGAGCAACGTTACGTTGGATGGAGATTCGCCTCGGACCGGAGGACGCCCCGTGGGCAATTCGAGTATGAGTTCGGCCCGCTCGAAGGTTCGGATGTTCTGGATGTGGAGTCGACTCACGTACACGCCGGTGAGCCTAGCGACGCCGATCCGCGTTGTCCACAGCCCACACACCGGCTACACGGGCGGCGGCGATGCGGCGCGGACCGTCCGACACCAGCCCCATTCACGCCGTGACGCTCACGGCAGCGGGATGAACTCGCCATCGTCGTCCGGTGGGAGCGGCATGCGGCCGGCCCGCCAGTCGTCCTTGGCCCGCGCGATGCGCTCGGCGCGCGACGACACGAAGTTCCACTCGATGAAACGTGGGCCGAGGGACTCGCCGGCGAAGAGCATGACGGTCGCCGACGGTGACGACGCCACGACGCACGTTCCGGGCTTCAGCACAGCGAGATGTCCTCGCCTGACGCATTGGTCGCCGACGGTAAGCTCACCTCGCGCGACGTAGAGCGCCCGTTCGGTCCATTCGGCAGGGACGTCGAGCGTGGCGTCGGCCAGTTCGTAATGGACATAGGCCAATGGCGAGACGGTTGGGAGCGGCGCCATGAGACCCGCGATGGAGCCCGCGATCAGGCGGCCGTTGACGCCCGGCACAGGCGAGAAGGTCGGCACCTCGGAGGCCGGGACGTGGTGGAACGACGGCTCGCACTCCTCGTGTTCCGCCGGGAGCGCGACCCAGACCTGGAGTCCATAGAGCGAGCCTCCCGTCTCCCGGAGCCCTTCGAAGCGCTCGGAGTGCGTGATGCCGCGGCCGGCGGTCATCCAGTTCACGGCGCCCGGCTCGATGACCTGCTTCACGCCCAGACTGTCGCGATGGGTGATCTGGCCCTCGAAGAGGTAGGTCACCGTCGACAGGCCGATGTGCGGGTGTGGCCTCACGTCGGCGGAGCGCGGGAAGCCGGGCTCGAACGTGATGGGGCCCATCTCGTCGAGGAAGACGAAGGGCCCGACGGCGCGGCGGTGCACCCAGGGGAGGACCCGACTGACGGAGAAGCCGCCGAGGTCGCGACGGCGACCGTCGATGAGGAGCTCGATCATGCCGCCACGGTGCGTCAGGCGGCGGCCCGCTGCAAGCGCACTCTAGCCGTGGAGGTCTGCGGGGGTGTTCGCGCCAGCCAGCTCGGCGGCCGGGAGGAAGACGTACTCGGGGTGCTCCGGCAGGTCCCAGAGGCGACGGTTGCCCACGTCGAGTCGGGCGCGCAGTCGGGACCGTAGGCAAGGGCGGTAGATCCCGATGCAGGGCTCGGGCTGGCGGTGACCGTCCGTGCCGACGCTCGCCGCAAGGACGGCGTCAGCGTGGGGCGAAGCCGCCGCAGCCTCGACGACGGCCGAGATGGAAGCACTGGTAATCCAAGGGAGATCGCCCGAGAGCAGGAACACGGGCGCGTCGAAGGCGTCGAGCACGGTGAGCAGGCCGCCCGCCGGGCCCGCCCCTTCCCACGCGTCCGGCAGAACCTGATCGACACGTCCGATGACCTCGGCATGCGCCGGTCCGACGCCGACGACTCGACGGCCGAACACGGCGCGGAGAGCGGCGATCGGCCGATCCACGAGGAGGCCGCCGCTCGCGAGGGGCTCCCGGAGCTTGTCACGTCCGAAACGACGGCTGAGGCCACCGATGAGCACGACGGGACGGATGGCACTCGGCTCGATCACGCCGAAGAGGGCCGGCGACGCTTCGCGTTGCGAATGGCAGTACCGATCCAGGTGAGGATCATGAAGAGGGCCGGGACGGAGCCCAACCAGCCGGCATAGATCCACACGGCGAGCACGCCGAAGTAGATGTGTTCGGTCGCTGCGTCGTCGAGCAGGAAGAGGAAGGCAGGCAGCGTCAGAACGAGATAGACGCCGAGGAGGGCGCGTTCGACGGGTCGCGGCACTTTGGCCAGTCGAAGCACGTGCCAGACGATGATGGTGATCGCGAGGATGGCGGTCCCGTAAGTCACGAGCGCCAGAACGGGGGTCTCGGCGTCACCCGTGCGGACGAGGACCGGCACGCCAACGGCTGGGCCCACGAGCGAGATGAGTGATGCCCGCCAGAGAATGAGCCAGGGATACTGGGCACCCGCACCCTCGAGCGGGCGCCAAATCGTCCAGAGGAGGGCCGAAGAGGCGATGAGGACGACCGGCGCCGCCGTGAGGACCGACGCCCCGATCTCTTCACTCGACGGGCCACATCCCGCGGCGAGCAGCCCCAGAAGGAGCGCCCACGGGAACGTCATCTGTTCAGCGCGGTTCATCGCTCTGCGGTTCCGCCGATGGGTCCGTTGGGACGTCAAGCGGGTTGCCCGTGCTGCGCAGCCAGCGGGTCGCGAGCTCGGTCGGGTCGAAGCCGGTCTCGGACGCGATGTGGTCGAGCATGTCTTGCATACGAGCGGCCTCACCGACGTACTGCAGGTAGAAGCTCGCGAAGACCGTGTCGAGGACGTCGGCGCCGATGGCCGCTGCGACATCACGATAGAAGAACGCGCCCTTCATGTAGAGCACGTTGGACCAGAGTCCGTCTTCGAGGAGGTCCACCTCGCCACAGGAGTCGGGCCAGACAATGTCGTCCGTGTCTTCGAGCGCGACGCGGAGCTCTTCGGCGTACTCCTCCCATTGGGCGGCTTCGACGTCCGGGCCCTTGACGGCGCCGAGGGCACGGGCGGCCAAATAGCTGACGGTGCCTTCGGAGAGGACCAGGTCCTCCCAGCAACCAATACGCACGCCGGCGCCAAACCAGCCGTGGGCGGCCTCGTGGGCGTGCGTGATCGGCAGGTCCATCTCGCTCGTGGCGACGTGCCAATACGGGTGGTGCTCCATCCCGCCCGCAGCCGCGTCGCCCCAATCGGCGGCGACCGACGCGACTCGATCCCCGAAGGCGTAGGGGCCGAGGTGGGTCTCAAACCAGTCGAAGACCGGCGTGAGGTGCTTCGTGCCCGTGAGCGCTCGCGTCTTACCGCGGGGCAGCCAACAGACGCTCACTTCGGTCGCGGCGGTGGTCGTGCCGAGCACTTGGCAGGTGTACTCGCCGATGGCGAACGCGAGTGTGTATGCCGGCGTCGTGGTGGTGATCGCCTCTGGGTAGAGCGCGACCGCGTCTTCGGGGAGGCCCGTCACGGCGAGCTCGAAGGTGAGCCCGTCCGCGGGATCGGAGTGACACGGGAAAAGGTTACCGCAGTAAGTCGGCCAGATGACGGTCGAACCGGCGGGGCCGAGGCCAGTGGACGAGGTCTGGACCTCGAAGCGGTAGCGAATGTGGATCGGCGCGTCGCTGGGTCCGGTCTCGACGTGGAGGTTGCCCTCACGCCGCTCGAAGGGGAGCGCGCCGACGTCGGAATAGACCTCGAGGACCTCGAGCCCGCCGGCCTCGAACGACGCAAGACCCGAGTCTGACGGCTCGAAGACGACCGTGGCGAGCCCCGCCATGGCGCCGAAGTCGATCTCAAGGCGCGTGTGCGCGATGAGCCGGTTCCAGTCGGCAGGAATCTCCGTGCCATCGGCCTTCCCGCCGCCGCCCCGGACAGCCTCGGCGGTGCCGACGACGTCCGGATCGCCAGCGCATGCCAGGAGCGCGAGAGAGGTGGAGACCGCCAAAGAGGCGCAATATGCGGTACGCTTCACAGGGCCGGAAGCTGGCTGTGGAAACGCTCAAAGTCAAACGATTTGAGCGCTTTCGGCTTGCCGTTCCACGGGCCTGCCCGTACCTTCCCGGCCCCAAACCGAGGTGCCGCATGATCCCCGTTCGCCGACGCCATCTGGTCCACATTCTCGCCTTCGCCGCCCTCGTCGGCGGCTGCGCCGCGGAGCCCGCCGTCATCGGCACCGGAACTGAAGCGGAACCGGAAGTCGTCCCGCTCGGAAAGGAAGACAACTTCCTGTCGCAGTCGGCCCGCGAATACCTGGTCGAAGGCCGCACGACGGTCACGCTCGAAGAAGAAGACGGCCGGCTCTCTCCGGACGAGCAGCTCGCCCAAGTGAAGCGGCTCATCCCCTTCCGGCAGGTCGTGGTCGCGTGGTTCCTGAACGCGTACGTCTCGCCGAAGGACCCTAAGGACAAGAACGCCAAGTACGGCGGCTTCAGCGCGCTCACCAAGAACGGCAGCTTCGAAGAACTCGACATTCGCCCGACGGCGGACCCGCTCGTGTGGGAGTTCACCTTCCGCCAGGAGCTCGCGGGGTCGCTCGACCTCCTCGACAAGCTCCCGGTGAACTACGGTCCTGGCGGCGAGATGACCTTCGACTTGATCGTCGGCAAGGTCTCGACCGAGGAGATGCAGAACCTGAAGGCAGCCACCGAGTGGTTCCGCTCGAAGCCGTGGGCCGACTTTACGCCCAACAACGTCACGCCCGATCAGCTCGAGACGGTGCCGCTCACGATCACGGCGCAGCCGCGCTCGTCGGACGCTTGGCTCGACACCAACCGCCTCTTCGAAGACGGCAAAGTCACCATCGCCGTTCACTTCGGCTGGGACTACCACAGCGCATCGCACCTCTCGGAGTCGAAGCTGCTCTTCAAGTGGCTCGTCGAGCAGGGCTACCGCGCCCCCGAAGCGAGCTGGGACACCCTGGGGCGTAAGAGCGGGCCCTTCACGCGCACGATTCAGGCGGGCGGCAAGCCGGTGCAGGTCGAGATCTCGGTCTTCTTCGGCAAGCCTGGCACCGACACCGATCCCGACACCGACGCGGGCGCGCGCCAGCTCCGCCGCGACATGGTGAAGAGCTTCGAGACGCGTGAGGTCATCATCTACAGCGGCCACTCGGGGCCCTTCTGGGGCTTCTCGCTCGGCAATTGGAAGAAAACCGAAGAAGGCGAGCTCGAAGACAACGAGCTCACGACGATGGACCTGCCGGAGAGCTATCAGCTCGTTATGGCCGAAGGGTGCGAGACCTACGCGATCGGGCAGGCCTTCTTCGACAACCCGGCCAAAGCGAGCCGCAAGAACATCGACATCATCACCACCACGACCTACTCGACGGCCAGCGACGCCGACCCGGTCAAGGACTTCCTCGGCGCCGTCGTCGGCACCTGGGACGACGGCCGTCACGCGCCGTGGACCTTCGGCGAGCTACTGAAGGACCTCGACTGGAACGCGTGGGACGCAGCGATGTACGGCGTCCACGGTATCGACGACAACCCGCACCTCCACCCCTACGCCGACCCGTCCAAGTTCTGCGGCACGTGCGCCACGGACTCGGACTGTGGGGCCGAAGGCAACTTCTGCGTGCGGCTCGGCACGGACGGACGCGTCTGCACGGCCGAGTGCACGGGTGACGACGGCTGCCCGGGCGGCTACGTCTGCGCGGCTATCGCCCGCGGGCAGTCGATCACGGGCCGGGCGTGTATCCCCCGCAACTTCTCGTGCACGACGGAAGACGAGCCGACTCGCGAGCTGATCGTCAATGAGATCATGGCCGATCCGCCGACCGGCGCTTCTGGCGATCACAACGGCGACGGCACCACCGACTCCGACCAGGACGAGTTCATCGAGCTCGTGAACGTGTCGCGAAAGTCCCTGAAACTGGGCGGCTGGACCATCGCGGACGGCAGCAAGGTCCGCTTCACGTTCCCCCAAGGCGTCATCCTTCCCCGCGGCGGCGTCGCGGTGGTCTATGGCGGCGGCGAGCCCGTGTCCCGCGAGGACATCGGGGCGCTCGTGTTCAAGGCCGATGACGGCCTCTCGTTCGCCAACCTCGGTGACAGCGCCATCGTTCGTTCTGCGGACGGACGCGTCATCGACCGCGTCGTCTTCGGCGCCGAGGCCGACGACGACGTGTCGCTGACGCGCCTCGTCGATGGCGACGCCGAGACGGACTTCGTGCACCACGAAGGCGTGCCCGCCAGCCCAGGCACCCAGCAGGACCTGACGCCGTTCTGATGAGCTGGGACGACCTTCGCTACGTGCTCGCTCTCGTGAAGGCGGGCTCGCTTTCGAAGGCCGCGAAGGCGCTGAATGTCGACCACACGACCGTCGGTCGGCGGGTCGAGGCCATCGAGGCGCACCTCGGCGTCAGCCTCTTCACCCGCACCCATCGCGGCCTCGTCCCGACCGCGGAAGCGGAGCGCCTCCTCCCCAGCCTTCGAGACGTCGAAGCGGCCGTCCTCGCGTTCGAGCGCGGTGCGCGTGCTCAAAACGACCGCCTCGAAGGCGTCATCCGAGTCACCTCGGGCGAGAGCTTCGGCATCTCCTATCTCGCTCCGCGGCTCGCAGCGCTCGGGCGACAACATCCGGGGCTCACGATCGAGCTCGACACGGGCGGGAGTATCCTCGACCTCGCTCGTCAGGAAGCCGACCTCGCCGTTCGCTTCTTCCGTACCGATCACGACAGCCTCGTCGTGCGGCGGGTCGCGGAGCTGGCGCACGGGCTCTACGCGTCCCATGATTACCTCGACCGGAACCCCGTCCCCTGCAGAGAGAACCTGAGAGATCACGCGATCTTGACCGCGACGGGTGGCGCCGACATCGTGGAAGCGGCATGGGTCGCGCGCATCACGGAAGGCGCGAAGCCGACCTTCACGAGCAACATGACGCTCGGGCTCCTTGAAGCAGTGAAGGCAGGCGCTGGGATTGGGGTATTGCCGCGTTACCTCGGTGATCGTGAGCCGACGCTGCGGCACTTGCCGCAACCGGACGAACCGCGCGAAAGCATCTGGCTCACGGTCCATCGCGACCTTCAGCACACGCGGCGTCTCCGGATCGTGGTCGACTACCTCGTGGCGTGTTTCACGGCTGACCGGACGGCACTTCTCGGCATCGGATTCCCTCCGACGTGAACGGCTTCTGACACCAGCCGCGGATACATTCCTGCTCGGGATCGGTGCAGCCCCAGCCCTCGTCGACGCGAACGCACGGCCCGCCGTGGGGCCCTTCCGGCGGGAGCTCGTCGATGATGTCCTGGTCCGATTCGAGGGACGCGGCGTCCGACGTCACAGTACCGCTGGCGTCTCCACGGCCGCGCTGGGGCCCAGACTCACATGCGATGAGGGTGATTCCGACGAGAAGGGTGATGGCGTATCTCAAGGCGCGCTCCGTTGGGAAGGCGCGTCTGTGCCGGATTCCACACCCGATTCCGACTCTCGACGCGCGAAAGACACGCTCAGAATGCTGACGAGCGCTCACTTCCGGAAGAGTCAGCGGTGCAGGACTGATGTGCAAAAATCCACACCCATGACGTTCACGTCCAATCGTCCCGGTGGCGCACCGGATCGATCCCCTGAAGGGCCCGCACGACGAGCTGCAAGTGGCCGGACGTGTGCGCGATGTACTGGCTGCGAGAGCGAATCGTGCGCGCCCGATCGGCGTAGGTCACGCCAAAGGAGGCGTCCGACAGGTTCCGATCGCGGAGCGCCTCGAAGCCGATGTTGTAGCCCAGCAGGACCATGTCCCGTTCGAGGTCAGGCTCGAGCGCCTCGCCCATTCGGGTGAGCCAGAGGCGCATCTTCCGAAGGATCTCAGCGAGATACGCGGCGATGTAGAGGGCCGCCCGATCGGCGTTCAGGAGGTCGTCGATGGTCGAACCGCCACGCAGCCGAGGGTCTGCGTTTCGGAGGCGCTCGGCCACCCCGACCTGCATCTGCCCGACGCCGATGGACGCCGACGACCCCTGAATGTTGGCCTGCGCCCGCTCGCCGATGTCGCCGAGGATCTGCCGTTCGGTGGACTGGGACTCGTGCATGATGATGCAGCCGATCCAAGTCTCCGGTATGCCGTACTGCGCCGACGCGGCCCGAATGGCGGACCGCAGCTCGATGACTTCACGAGCGCCGGACTCTTCTCGGGTCGGCACGGACGAGGCTCGGACCTCGCTGGCGTCGACGGCGTGCGCGCCGATGGCGTCGCCCGTCGGCGCGGGCGACAGCGCGGACCGCCCCGCTTCATAGCCCATGGTTCGGAGCTCCCGCGCCGATGACGAGCTGCTTTCAGGTCCCATCATCCCGCGAGCGGCCCCGGCGGTGGTCGCGTGTGATCGAGCGGCGGCGTGGTTTGCGTGGTTCATCGTGACTCCCGGTGTGGGCCATGGGTTGCGGCAAGTCCAGCGCCCGATCAGGAAAGTTCGGCACTAGTACCTCGCCACAGGAGTGATGATTGGTTGGGCATCGGGGGCCGCGGGCGAGGGCAAGAAGCGTCCGGCGAAGGCGTACTCATAGTACGTCGAGCCGGCGCGACGCAGCCATCGCCCGCGGCCCCCAGGCCCAACCATTCAGAATCCCTGTGGCGAGGTACTAGGAGGGCGCTGCTTTTCTCCCGTCGCATGCCTTCGCGCTTCCCCACGGGTGCGGCGTCAGATGTCTGCGATACGTCCTCACGTACCTTCTGGTACGCTCCGGGCGTTTCTCGACATCTTCCTTGCCCCCGTGGGGAATCGCTTCGGCATGCTCGGTCCGAAAATCAGCGCCCTCCTAGGGGCTCGAAGGATTAGCGGTGCCGTCGGGATTCCACCC